>DASRZA010000193.1:0-38033 GCA_035686845.1 Armatimonadota bacterium
TTCCTGGGTCGTAAGGGTGATGGGCAGCCAGGGATCACGGTTATTTGGAGAGGCTTTCAATCCCTCACCGACTACGCAGAAATGTATCGTATAATGAAACACCAACCACCCTTCAGAAATGTGGGTAACGCCTAGCCCGAAGCGGGAAGGGGTCGGGGGATAGGTCCGAGGCCGCTTACGCGAGCGCCTGGCGCTATTCGATTAGCGCGTCCGCGGGTTCGGGTTCGGGCGCCGGCTGCGAGGAGATCGCCACCTTCAGGAGCAGGCGCACGGTGTCGAGAACTTTCTCTCGGGCGCCGGGCGGGAGCTCCGCTAACACCTGAGCGGCCCCGCGAATCCGGCCAGCCTGGCGCGAACGCATCAGCGCCTCTCCCTCTGCGGTAAGCGCGAGGAGTTTCATCCTCCGGTCTTCGCACCCGTGAATACGCTCCACCAGCCCGGCCTTTTCCAACCGGTCGGCGAGTTGGGTGAGCGAGCTGATCGAGACTCGAAGCTCATCCCCCAGCGCGGACATCGGGCGCGGTCCCGACTGCAGGATGCTGCAGAGACGCAGCTGCCCGACCGGAAGCTCGTTCACCGGATGATCGGGATCGAGTGTGAACATCCGGCGCATGAGCCGCGGCAGCAAGCACTCCAACAGCGCCGCCTGCTCCAACAGCTCGTCGTCCTTCCCTTCGTGAGAGATGATCATGTTTACTCTTCCCGTCCGGGGGCGCCCATATCCGGACTATGCCCGTTCGATTCCGGGTCGGCGCCGTCAGACCCATGCCCGTTCGATGGTGGTCCATGCCCATTCGAGCCCGGCGCATGCCCGTCGCTGCCCGAGTCTCCTCCGTTCATCCCAACGCCACGTCCGTTCGTATCCAGAAGATGCCCGTTCGTGTCGGGGCTGTGACCGTTTGATCCGGGACCCGGCTGCGGACCGACGCCGCTCCGACGCCGCTTCAGGATATGGCCGAGATCGTCAAACAGCGTATAGACCGTGGGCACGACGAGCAATGTCAGGAACGTGCTGGTAATCAATCCGCCGATGACAGCGGTCGCCATCGGCGCGTTGATCTCTGATCCCTTGCCAATGGCAATCGCAATCGGTAGCATACCGAGGGTCGCCGCCGAAGCCGTCATCAGGATCGGCCGCAGCCGGGTAGGACCGGCGACCAGCACCGCTTCGTGCATTGACATGCCGCGGCTTCGCAGCACGTTCGTGTAATCTACGAGCAAGATTCCGTTTTTAACGACGATGCCTACCAACATCAGCATCCCGATCATCGCCGTCAGACCAAACGACCGGTTGGTGAGGAACAGCCCTAAGATAATGCCAACGGCTGAAAGCGGCACCGACGTCAGCACGGTAAGCGGATGGATAAATGACTCAAACTGCGCGGCGAGCAGAATATAAATCAGGCAGATAGCCAGCGCAATCGCCAATCCCATACCGCCAAACTCTTCTGTGCGGCGCTTCTGATTAATTCCCCAATCCCAGTGATAGCCCTGCGGTAGCTTGATGCTATCCATCGCCTTCTGAAGATCCGCCTGGATTTCGCCAGGCGATCGTCCTTGCGGAACGCCTGAAATCGCAATGTACCGCGCCCGATCCTGCCGGGTGATTTCACTCGGCCCCAGTCCGTAATGAGGCGTCGCCACCTGGCTGAGCGTTACGTCTTTCAATGGGCTCCCCATGGCCGGCGCGCCAATGGAGGGCGTCACCGTAAGGTTCTCCATCTCGGGGATGGTCTTCCGGTCCGCTTCGGGAAGCTGCACGATGATGGGGAATTGAAAACCCTTCTCCTGATAATAGCTCGCGATGGTCCCGTTCGTGGCCGTGTTGATGGTATTGGAGACGTCGCTGAACGTGACCCCCATCTGCAGCGCCTTCTGCCGATCAATGGTCCATTGAATCTCAGGAGTCGCCGCATCCCAGTTGACATCGATATTCTCGAGCCCCGGAATGGTCCGCATCTTCGCCATCACGACCTTGGAAATCTTCGAGAGTGTTCCCAGATCGTCTCCAAAAACATCCACTTCCAGATTCTGGTTGCCGCCGGTAAGGAGCATGCTGACCAGGTCGAATTGGGTGACGAAGGTCCGCACGCCCGCGAGTCCGGCGCACTTCTTTCGCACGTAAGCCATTACCTGTGCGGTGGATTCTTTGTGAACGTCTTTCAAACGGACGCTGAGCTCGCCCTGGTAAGGCGTGAGCGCTGTCGTTCCTCCAGCAAGGCTCAGCATGGTGCCCGAAGTCGCCAGCACCGTGCTCACATTGGGATTGTCTAAGAGGATTTTCTCAATCTTGTGGACGGTCTTGTCGGTCGTCGACAGCGCCGTTCCCACCGGCAATTTGATTCGCACCGTAAAATCGCCGCTGTCTGTCTGCGGCATCATTTCAACGCCAATCTGCGGTATCAGCAGGAGGCTCAAAGCGGTTATCCCCAGAGCCCCGCCGATCACCCAGAGCCGGTGCGAGAGCGCCCACCGCAGCCCATTGCGATACGATTCATCCAGCGCCTCGAACCATTTGCCGGAGACGCTGAACATCCGCTCAATGAAGCTGCGCCGGTGTCCGTCTCGTGCGTTCTCCCTGTGTGCTTCGGCGTCAATGAGACGGGACGCCAGCATCGGGACTACCGTGGTGGCGTCAAGAAATGAAACAGCGATCGAGAAGATCACCACCAGCGCGAACTGCGTGAACATCTGCCCCGCCTGCCCCTTGATGAGCATGAGCGGCAGGAACACAATCATAACCGTGAAGGTCGACGCCAGCACCGCCGACATGATTTCCGAGGTGCCGCTGATGGCGGCGTCCCACGGGCTCTTATGATCCCGTTCAATATGCCTGAAGATGTTTTCCAGCACCACGACCGCGTCATCCACGATCAGGCCAGTGGCGAGCGCGAGACCTCCTAACGACATCGTATTGAGGGTAAAGCCGCATAAATAGAGCAGCGCGAAAGTCGAGATAATCGAAATCGGGATCGACATCGCAACGACGAGGGTGCTTCGAATGTTGCGAAGAAAGAACATCAGAATCAGGATCGCGAGCGTGCCGCCGAAAATCGCGTTCATCTTGAGGTCATTGATCGAGTTGGCGATGTACTGCGATTGGTCGTACGCGAGCTTGAACTTGAGCTGCGGGTAGAGCTTCTGAATCT
Source organism: Armatimonadota bacterium (assembly GCA_035686845.1). Taxonomy (GTDB): domain Bacteria; phylum Armatimonadota; class DASRZA01; order DASRZA01; family DASRZA01; genus DASRZA01. Next base: position 3,150 of record DASRZA010000193.1, read on the forward strand.
GCTGGATGCGATCCTCTACGGCTTTTGCCGTAGATATCGTGTTGGCGCCGCTCTGCTTGGTGATCACCAGCGCCACGGAGGGCTTATCGTTCAAGCGGGTATGCAGCCGGGTCTCCGCGTGGGAATCGGTGACCGTCGCGATATCACCGAGCGAGACGATGGCGCCATTAAAGACGCCAATCGGAACTTCCCGTATCTCTTGCGGGCTGTTAAACCAGCCGATGCTCCGGATCGTGTATTCGGTATCGCTCTCCTTCGCTATCCCCGCCGGAATGTTCAAATTCTCTTCGGCAAGTCGCTTTACCACGGTAGAGAGTGCGATATTGTGCGCTCGCAGCCGGTCCGGATCGATATTGACGATAATCGCGCGCTGATCACCGCCGGTCACCGTCGCCGCCGCAACCCCGTCCGCCGATTCCACCATTGGCGAGATCTCATTGTCCAGGAGTGTGCGCAGCTTCACCGGATCATTGATCCCGCTGACGCCATACATCTGAATCGGAAGCTGCGATGGATCGTATTTGAAGACGATCGGATCTTCAAGGGTCGGATCGCTGGGGAAATTCCGCTTGGCGCGCTGCACGAGCTGGAGAACATCCACGGCGCCCTGCCCGATATCAGTTCCCCACTGGAACTGCACGCGTACAACGGAGAATCCCTCCTTTGTATCGGAGGTAACCAGGTACATGTTGGGTACGGAGGAGACCGCTTCTTCCACCGGGCGCGTGACCTGCGTCTCAATCTCCTCCGGCGACACGTTCGGCCAGTTTGTTACGACGGCGACCGTCGGGATCGAGACATTCGGGAGGAGATCCACCGGGAGCCGGGTCACGCAAACAAGGCCGAGCAATACGATGGCCGCGATTCGCATGGTGACGGCGACGGGCCGATTTACTGAAAAACGCGCGATACCCATAATGTGGCTCCTCCGGATCTGTCCGGATCTTGATGGTCGAAGCAGGCTGCTTCGCTCCGACTTACATTAGTCAGGGGTCAATAAATCGATAGATCGGTGAATGTCGAATATTGTTTATGAGTGGGGCTTTCGCGAGCCCGCCGCCTGCGACCTTCTACCCCCCTGGCCGCCGGAGCCGGACGCATGGCTGCCGGTTATCTGCACCGTCTCACCATCCTTCAGTGGCCTCGCGCTCAGCGTCACCACCCGCTCGCCGGCTTTGAGTCCTGCGACGATCGCCACGTCATTGGGAGTCGCCATCCCGGTGGAGACCGGAGTTTTATGGACAACACCGCCTTGATCCACCGCCAGAACCGTCGAGCCGCTCTTATCCTGGTGAACGGCTTCGGGCGGAACGACGGTGGCGTCGTCCGCCTTTTGGAGCACAATAGTGACGCGGGCGAACATGCCCGGCTTGAGGAGTCCGGCGCTGTTATCAAGTCTGATTCGCACGGCGACCTGCCGGCTCACCGGATCCGCCGAGGGCGGGATCTGTATGATCGTTCCCGTAAATTGTCGTCCGGGAAGAGCGTCGAAAGTCACCGAAGCAGCCTGGCCGAGGGATAGCCTGGTCACCGTTTCCTCGGGCACGGGGATGGTCACCCAGACCTGGCGGATATAACTGAGCGCAAGGATTGGCTGGCCGGCTGTGGTGGTCGTGCCCGGATCCATATACCGCGCGGTCACATAGCCATCAATAGGAGATGCCAGTCGAGTCTGCGCATAGAGCGCCTCCACGTCGGCGAGCGAGGCCTGCGCTGCGTTTACCGCCGCCTTCAAAGCTTCCAGACTCTGCGTGTAAGCGGGGACTTGCATTTGATTGGCGTTGGCGTAGTCGAGAGCGGCCTGCGCCTGCGCAAGTTGGGCGCCGCCGGCGGCGATATCGGACTTCCCCTTGTTCTTAGTAATCTGCGCCTGGTTTTCAGCGGCCAGAAGCTGCGCCGCGGCGGAATCGTGGGCCGCTGTCGCCGTATTGAGCTGGGATCGGGCCACGTTCACGGCGCTCTGCTGCACCTTCACTTCGGTCATCGCGGTATCCACGTCCTGCGCGGCGACAAATCCGCCTGTAAACAGATCGTGCGTTCGCTTGTACTGTGATTGAGCATTCTCCAGGTTCGCCCGCGCGCTCTGAATAACCGCCTTCGCGTTTGCGATGGCAGCGGTCGCGCTGTCCACTCTTCCCTGCGCATCCGTGACCGCCGATTCCGCCGCGGCCACCTGCTGATCGTAATTCTCCTGCAGTTGCTTGTAGTTGGCCCTGGCGCTCGCAACGGCCGCCTTCTGCTGCGCGATCTGGCTGCTCACCGATACCATGGCGGGCATTTTCGTGGTTTCAGCCTCGGCGAGCTTGTATTGGGCCTCAGCCACGTTGGCCCGGTTCTGCTGGATCTGAGCCAGAATATCTGAGGGGTCGATCTGAACCAGGAGTTGGCCCGTATGAACCTGGTCCCCCGGCTGCGCGAGCACCGAGTCAATGCGACCGGTGACCTTCGCCGCCAGCTTCACGTCCAGCGGAGCAGTCACCGTACCGACCGACTCGAACGTATGCTGCAGCGTACGAACCGAGACGACCGCCACCGACACCACCGGCGGCGCCTTCATCCGCGCGGCTCGCATCTCTGTTTGTGAGGCTGCCGCTGCCTCGTTTTGATGCAGCCGCCACGCGATCAAGCTGCTCAGCAATAGTAGGGGAATCAGTATTAAAACCGTACGCTTCATCGGTACCTCAAATAAACCAAATAACTTTACGGACCTTAAAGGTTAATATACCTAAAGTATTTGCCGAACGCAAATATTCTTTAGGATCCGTCGCCAATGGGCGCGATCGTGCGACCGGAGTATAATATTGGGAGCGCCTGAGATGACTCTTTATTCCGGTATGACTGACCGCCCGGTATGACTGACCCGACGATATGACTGACCGGCCGGTATGACTGACTGGAAACCCTAAAATCGGGAGTGACGGAGACTGAATGAAAACGAACTGCCTGCCTATTTCTTTTACTGCCGCCTTGATGCTCGCGGCTGCATCGGTTTTTGCCGCGCCGGCGGCGGGCCCCGGGGAAAACATGACTTTCACTCTCCAGATTCCCGCGGGTAACGCTTATGTTCTACCGGATGCCGAGGGCGCCGATGTTTCGGCTGAGAAGGGCGTCACCGGGTGGACGAATCAGCATGATCGGATTGCCTGGTATGGGCAGTTGAAGGCTAAGGGTCCGCTGCGCGTCGCTCTGACGCTCCGGCTGCCGGCGATGGCGACTTCTCGCCTCAAGCTGACGGTGGCGAAGCAGTCCCGCACGGCGGAAGCCACCGGCGCCGGCGGCGCTCCGGTAACGGTTGACTTCGGAACGGTGAACGTTACCTCGCCCGGTCCGTACCGTTTTGAGCTGGAGGGGCGTTCAAAAAGTGGCGTGACGTTCGGCGACCTGGACTCGCTGGATCTCGGCGGCCCTGCGGCGCAGGGCGCCCATTTTAGCATGGCGAAAACCCGCGGCGCTCCCTCGGTTCACCTCTGGTATACGGTTCCTAAAGACACCCCGGTGAAATGGTTCTACAACGAGGTGACTGTCCGGACGGACCCACTCTGGTCCTATTACATGGCCTGCGGCTTCAGTCGCGGCTACTTTGGAATCCAGGTGAACAGCCCCACGGAGCGGCGAATCATCTTTTCGGTGTGGGACAGCGGCAGCGAGCCGGTGGATCGGACCAAGGTGGCGCCCGATAATCGAGTGCAGCTTCTGGCGAAGGGTCCGGGTGTCTTTGCGGGGAGTTTTGGAAACGAGGGAACCGGCGGGCACAGCCATCTCGTTTATCCCTGGAAGACCGGGCATACGTACCGGTTTCTCGTGACCGCGCAGCCGGATGGCACGCACACGATCTACAGCGGCTATTTTTACTTTCCCGAACAGAATCGATGGGGGCTTATCGCCAGTTTCCGGGCCCCCAAAGATGGCGGCTATCTAAAGGGGCTTTACTCGTTCAACGAAGACTTCAACGGCGCAAACGGTGAGATGCGCCGGCGCGCGGAGTTCGGTCCGCAGTGGATTATGACGGCGGATGGCCGCTGGATAGAGCTTACCACCGCGACCTTCACCCACACGGCAGATGGGAAAACCGAGCGCCTTGACCGCGGCGCCGGCGTCATTCACGGCCGGTTCTACTTGACCAATGGCGGCTTCGTGCCTCTCACGACAAAGTACGGAGATAAATTCAGCCGGGCGGCGTCAGGAAAGCCACCAGCCAATATTGCGCTGCCGTAAGGTGGGGATCCTGCTGCGGCGCCCCATTTTTCTGGCCAACCCCCCCCAGTAATTCGCCGGCGAGCGTTCCCTGCCACGCGGCCCGGCCATGGAAGGGTTCCCCCGTTATCGGGGGTCAGGGGGCAGGGCGCTCCCCGACGAACGGCGATGACTCCCCGATTACGAGGGCGAAGCAATCTGCTTCGCCCCTACTTTCGGATCCAGTGTACGCTGCGATCCGCGGGGTCAGCGGCGCCAGGCGCCTCGACAGAGGATTTCGACTCGCTCGAGCTGTCTTCCACAAAGACCCAGATGGTATCGCCAGAGGCGCTGGTGTGGGAAAGACGATAGCCGAAGGCAGCGACCTCATTGAGCCACTCCGCGATATCACACTCGCTGGCGAGGCCCGCGAAACGGCGCACCAAATATCGCTCCGGATACGGCTTCAACCGGGCGCCCAGGCTAAACGGCCGGTCGGCGCGGTCTGCTTGTTCCATTACTGGCCTTCCTGACTCTTATTACGAAACGGCCACCAGTTCCGAGAGGAACGCGGCGCCGGCCCCGGGACAGGCGCGGCCGCCAATCGCTCTCTTTCGGCGCGTTCGGCGGCTAAAATTGCTTTCATCTCCGCATGCGCCTGCTTGCTCTGCTCAATCTGAAGCTGGAGCATAGCCGCACGCGCTCGCTGCTGCTGCTCCAGGCCGGCAACCTGCGCGTCTCTTTCGGCAAGCTGTATCTTTACCTGCTCTATTTCTCGACGCAGGTGCTCAATCTCCTCGTGTTGGGGCGCGGCCGGCGGGGTTGACGCCGGCCGCGTGGGAGCGGCCGCTGGCATGGGAGGAGGAGGAGCGGGGATCGAACGCGAGGCTGTGCGAATCCCCTGCGCCAGTTCCTGGACCACGTCGGCGGGAACGCGATATTCGCCGCCATCTCCATCGGGCGCCAGCTCGGCACGCAGCCGGCCGGCGCGAATCATCCGACAGAGCGCCATCACCGAGGTATGGGTGATGAGCGCCGCTTCCTGAAGGGTGTAATAGCTTTCCGGTTCGGGTTCAGCGGACGAAGCCCTGGTGAATCGCGGAGCCGCGCGAAGAATAGCTCCATTACCGTTGGCTTCGGATTTAGTGAGTTCCATAGATCCATCGTTTGCGATGGAAGCGAATGATTCCTACTGCAGCCGCCGGTTTCGGGGCATAGAGTTTATAGATGCAGTCGATAAACTGATGCGGCGCCACAATATTAACCAGCGCCTCAGCGCTCAACCGGCGCTTCCCGCCATCCGCCGGAGCTATCCATTATTTCGCATGGGCGAAAGCGGGACTTATAGCTTAAACTGGCGCACGCCTCAACGTAGAAGCCAAAGTAAGCCCATCGCCGCCGCAAGCGTCGCGCCAGCTCAATGGTCTGGAGCATACAGTAGGTTCCAAGGCTCCGGTCGACGGTTTCGGGATCGTAATAGTGATAGATGCCCGAGACGACGTAGGGGGTGACCTCGGTGAGCGTGATGGCCCGTAAAACGCTGCCCTCCCAGATCGATATTTCAACACCCGGCAGCGGGTTTTGAACAAAGCTGAATTCGTAGACGGCGGCGTCGCGCTCCTTCTCGGGCCATCCCTTCCGCCGGGCCTGAAACGCGTGGTACCGGTGATAAAGATCCAGCCGGTCGGCGTCGGCAGTGGGCGGCTGTATCACGACCCGGAGATCCTGGTTCCGTTTCCAGGCGCGCCGCTGGCTCCGGTCGGGCCGGAAACGTTGCACCGGAATTCGAATCGGGCGGCACTCACTGCACCCTTCACAAACCGGACGAAACAGAAGCGAGCCAAACTTCCGAAACCCCCGGTTCATCTGCTCCTCGTAATCCGCCGGAGAGAGCTGCGCCGCCACCCGGTATTCGAGAATGGCAAGCCGGTCGGGCAGGTAGGGGCACTCGTGAGGCTCGGTGATGAACTGACGCAGGATAATCATGTTAGGTCTTGGGTGTTAGGTCTTGGGTGTTAGGTCTTGGGTATTAAGTCTTGGGTACTGGGTGTTCGTCTTGATTCATCCTTCATCCTTCATCCTTTTGAAGTCCTCCGTCCTCCGTCCTCCGTCCGCGCTTCGTCCTTCAGTACCGCGCCAAACATCCGATAATTGGAGCTAAGGAAGTTAATAAAGCGCATTACGTGGGCGAGCGCCCGTCCACGAGGCCGTAGATTACGGCTTATGGGGCTATCGTATCCGTCGAACGGAGTACAAGAGAATGTCCGCACCAGCAGAGCAGGGAATGCTTCCGATTTTTCATCGATATCGATCAGGAGTGGTGTTCGCCACGATCGCTTTCGCGGCTATGGGAATGGCGGCCATACCGGCCGGGGCGCAGCAGTTAACGGATCTGGGAACACTCACCGGACCTTCCGGTTTCAGTATTGGTCGGAGCATTAATACCGTGGGTCAGGTCACCGGTTATTCGCTCTCTTCAGGTGGAAACTACCACGCGTTCCTATGGGAAAAAAACAGCGGGATGCAGGACCTTGGCAGTTTCATCGGCAAAACCGGATACAGCGTCGGTATGGGTATCAACGCGGACGGGCAGGTGACAGGGTATTCGACTGCGTCGAGCGGCGCCACCCAGGCCTTTATCTGGGACAGCGCGCACGGGATGATGAACCTGGGCGGCCTGGCCGGACCCAACGCTTCCAGCCAGGGCGCAGCGATCAACGCGTTCGGCGACGTAACCGGCAATTCCAAGGCATCCAGCGGCGCCACACACGCATTTCTCTGGGACCGCCAGACCGGCATGATCGATCTCGGCAGTCTGACCGGGCTCGCAGGTCTCAGTAAAGGCCAGGGGATTAACGCCGCCGGCCAGGTCACCGGGTATTCGCAGGCCCCGGGTAACGCCACCCACGCGTTCGTTTGGGATAGCGGCGTTGGCATGGTGGATCTCGGAACTTTTACGGGTCCGACCGGATACAGTAACGGCGAGGGTATTAACGTCGCCGGCGAGGTCACCGGATACTCCACAACTTCACGTGGGGTATACCACGCCTTTGTGTGGGATAGGGCGCACGGCATGACCGACCTCGGGAGCCTCGCCGGTCCGCTCGGATCCAGCTACGGTGTCAGCATCAGTGACGCAGGGCAGGTCGCCGGATATTCGCAGACCCCGAGCAATACCACGCACGCGTTTGTATGGGACCCTCTCCACGGCATGACCGATCTCGGAAGCTTGACCGGCCAGGGCGGGTACAGCATTGGTCTCGGCATTAACGCGGTCGCGCAGGTGACCGGCTACTCACTCTCCACGAGTGGGAACTATCACGCGCTGGTAACAACGCCGGCGCCAGCGCAGAGCGATACAAGCGCGCCCACGACCACGGCTTCGCTGGACCCTGGGACGCCCGACGGTAAGAATGGCTGGTATACCACGCCGGTCACGGTTACCCTGACGGCCACCGATCCCGATGGCGCGGATGACGTGGCGGCCACCCATTACACCCTGGATGGCGGGACGTCAGCGTCGTACAGTGGCCCCATTACCGTCTCTGGCGACGCAGTCCACAACCTCAGCTTTTGGAGCGTGGATCAAGCTGGCAATACCGAAACCGCCCATGGGCTGACCATCAAGATCGACAGCGCCCCGCCAGTGGTCACCGCTTCGGCCACCCCGACCATCCTCTGGCCGCCAAACGGCCAGTTGGTCAACGTGACCGTTTCCGGCACAATTACCGACAACCTTTCCGGTGTCAATCCGAGCAGCGGCGCCTTCTCGGCGGTGGATAGCTACGGAGAACCGCAGCCGGGCGGGACCTTTGCCATTGCGTCCGACGGAAGTTATTCTTTCACCGTGCCGCTCGAAGCCAGCCGGCTGGGAGAGGACAAGAACGGCCGCGCCTATACCGTCGTCGTACAGGCGTCGGACGAGGCCGGCGTTACCGGGGCCGGATCAGTGGTGATATCCGTCCCGCACGACCAGCGCTCACACTAACCGCTTGGCGCCCGTTCCGGCGCTAACCGTCTGATTCCCGTGCTCGTTTTGGCGCTAACCGTCTGATACCCGTTATAATGGGTGAAGACGTGCGAGAGCGGAAGGTTGAGGCGGCGTCTGATGAGCTTGACATGGTCCGAGCGGGTGTTGTATACTTATGGCCGGCAGCGCGCCTTGAGAGTGGCGCTGCCGCGTGCGGGTGTAGTTCAGTGGTAGAACGCCTCCTTGCCAAGGAGGAGGTCACGGGTTCGAACCCCGTCGCCCGCTTCACCTCTGGAATCGAGGATTCCAGAACCAGAGTATAGGTGACACTTCGGAATACCTCTTGTGGCCGCCCCAGGGTCCTCATAGAGGTATTTTTTGTATCCGGTGGCCTTGTGAGGCCATATTGGACCGCCATTTGCCAGCGTGGCTGGCGCCAGCGAGGGGAGATCGGGGTTCATGCAGGTTAATGTTCAGGATGCGGCGCCAGGAACCGTGGAGTTGGAGGTCCTGGTTGAAGCGGATCAGTACGGTAAGGCCGTTGATGAAGTGGTCGACCAGGTGGTCAAATCCGCTCAGCTTCCCGGTTTTCGAAAGGGTAAAGCGCCTCGGAGCATGGTCGAGAGATCGGTCAATCCGGAGACAATCCGCCAGCGCGCGATCGATCGTGTTCTCCCAGACGCTTACCGCGACGCGCTCAGCCAGTCGGGCCTCAAGCCGATCGCCGAACCGGAAATCGAGATTCTGGAGGTCGGCGACCGAGAGCTGAAGTTCAAGCTTACCGTCCATAAACAGCCGGAAGTGAAACCGGGTGAGTATAAGGGCCTCAAACTGGTCCGTTACAACACCGAAATCACCGATGAGGACGTTGAACGCGAAATCGAAAATGCCCGCGACTCGCGTCCGGAATACGTTTCTGAGACGGAAGCCCCCGCTGAGATGGGGGATTCCGTGTTGGCTAACGTGGATGTTTGGCGAGATGGCGCGCCTCTTGAAGGCGCAATAATGCAGGACATGGAGATTCGGCTGGGCGACGGCACGAAGTTCCCCTGTATCGATGACGATCTGGTCGGGCGAAAGAAGGGCGAAGTTTTTGACGTGGAGGTGCAGTACCCCCTCGATTTTCAGACGGAGTCGCTTCAGGGTCTTAACTGCGTCTGGCACGTGGAGGTCAACGAGGTCCGGAAACGGCGACTCCCGGAACTCAACGACGACTTTGTGATGCGCGTCTCTACGACTTCTCAGACAGTGGACGAGTATCGAGCCGAGGTTCGGCAGCGGCTTGAGGATCGCGCCCGGTCGCTGGATGAGTTTTCGTTGGAGAGCCAGGCGCTCTCGCAGCTATTGGAAAGCTCAACGATTGTATTTCCGCATCTTCTCGTCGATCAGCAATTTGAGACGCAGGTTCAGAGCCTGGAGCGCACTCTCAGACGCAACCGGATTTCGCTGGAGCAGTACGCGGCTCTGCAGGGTGTTACAAAGGACGCGCTTCTGCAGCAGCAGCACGATGAGGCGGAACAGATCATCACCGAATATCTGCTAATCCACGAGATCGCCCATCTGGAAGGAATAGACCCGGGCCCCGAGGAAGTAGATGACCAGATTGAGAAGGAAGGCCGCGAGCGAGGCGCACGGCCGGCGGTCGTTGAACTGGAAAAGCGTGACGACGCCCGCCGCAGTTCTGCCCGGACACGGTTGATCAAGGAACGGGTCATGGGTCTCATTCTTGAGAACGCTGAGATTGCGGATCAGCGGCAGAGCCTCTCGCAGGCTGAGAAGCAGGAGTCTAACGAGGCCGACGTTCAGGCCGGCGCTTAGGAAAGTTGAACATGAACGACAGAGAACCGGAGCAGCAGATGAGGTACGAGTCCTCAAAGATCATATCCCCTACTAAAAGCCCCACTGGCGTCATTCCACCTACGAAGAGCATTTCACCTACGAAGAGCATTCCACCTACGAAGAGCATTTCACCTACGAGCATCGTCCCGGCTACGAACATAATCCCGCACGTCATCGAGCATACGGCTCGTGGTGAACGATCGGCGGATATCTGGTCCCGCCTGTTAGCGGATCGGATCGTCTTTCTTGCCGGCGAAGTGGATGACTTTACGGCCAACAGTATCGTGGCGCAGATGCTCTTCTTAGAAAAGGCGGACCCGGACTCCGAGATTCTTCTCTATATCAACAGTCCGGGCGGGAGCGTCACCGCCGGACTTTCGATTTACAGCACGATTCAGACGATCAGTTGTGACGTTCAAACCTGCTGCTTCGGAATCGCGATGAGTATGGGGGCTCTTCTCCTGGCGGCCGGCACCCATGGCCACCGCTTTGCGCTGCCCTATACCCGTATTCTGATCCACCAGGTGGGCGTGCAGCGCGGGCCGGGCGGCACCGCGACCGATATCGACATCTGGGCGCGAGAGATGCTGCGCACCAAGGCGGAGATGAATGAGATTATGGCCCGGCATACGGGCCAATCGGTGGATCGCATCGCCAAAGACACCGATCGTGACTTCTATATGTCTCCACAGGAGGCGAAGGAGTACGGGATCATCGACGACATTATCGAGACGAAGAAGAAGCCCATCGGTGAGAAATAACGTCCTTTGTCTCCGATGATCTTCGCGCGGGCGAATGACCCTATCCAGGCCGGGTTTCCGCGCCTGTCCACGAGATTCGAACTGAAGCAAGAGAAGAGAAAGGTTCTGCCTCATGGCGCGGTCTAACTACGAAGAGGTCCGCTGCTCGTTCTGTGGAAAATCCAAAGACCAGGTCCGGCAGATGTTTCGCGGTGAACGCGGCGCAAATATCTGCATCGAGTGCGTGGAATTCTGCAACGACCTCATCGAGGACCAGGGTGTCAGCCACGAATACCCCATGGTGGGCACGGCGCCCCGGCCGCGAGACGTTCATCGGGTCCTCAGTCAGTACGTGATCGGGCAGGAGCGCGCCAAGCGGGTGCTCTCTGTGGCGGTTTATAACCATTACAAACGGATCAAGTTCAGTCTTTCCGATGTCGAGCTTCAGAAGAGCAATATCCTTCTCATCGGTCCCACCGGCTCAGGAAAGACGTACCTGGCGCAGACGCTTGCCAAAATTCTCCAGGTTCCCTTTACCATCGCCGACGCCACGGTGCTCACCGAAGCCGGCTACGTTGGGGAGGACGTTGAGAATATTCTCCTCAAGCTCTATGCAGCCGCCAATGGCGACATCCAGGCCGCTCAGCGCGGAATCGTATATATCGACGAGATTGATAAAATCTCACGTAAGACCGACAATCCCTCGATCACTCGGGATGTCTCCGGTGAGGGAGTGCAGCAGGCGCTGTTGAAGATTCTGGAAGGCACCGTCGCAAACGTGCCGCCGCAGGGCGGACGCAAGCATCCTCAGCAAGAGTACGTGCAGATCGACACGAGCAACATCCTCTTTATTTGCGGCGGCGCGTTTGAAGGACTGAATCGGATCATCGAGTCCCGGGTCAGTTCGCAGAGTATCGGGTTTCGCGCGCCAACGAACACGCGGGCGGATCGCGAAAAGCGCGCCAGTGAGATTCTTACCAAGGTGCAGCCCGAGGATCTTCTCAAGTTCGGCCTGATTCCGGAGTTTATTGGTCGGCTTCCAATTGTGGCCACGCTCGAGCCGCTTGACCTCGATTCTCTTTGCCGGATCCTGACAGAGCCAAAAAATGCCCTCGTAAAGCAGTACCAGCGTCTGTTCAAGATGGAAGACGTAGAGCTTGTCTTTGCCGAAGATAGCATTCGTGCCGTAGCTGAAGAGGCGCTCAAGCGCCGCACCGGCGCCCGGGCGCTGCGCACGATCCTGGAAGACGCGCTGCTCGAGATTATGTACGACATCCCTTCTCGTAAGGACGTGCGCCGCTGCCTGGTAGACGCCGAGGTTATCCGTGATCATAAGGAGCCGGAGCTGGTCACCTTTAATCAGTTGCGCGGCGCCGGCGCCATTGACGATCTCAAGACGGCGTAGTATAACCGCGCAAACTGTGCAGGGATCATTTGGTTATCAAGGGCGGTTAACACGGGAGGGCTCCTGGTTTGCGGTCTGAGCTGGCCTCACAACGCGTGTGGCGAATGGGTGGCGTCGGGATGGCGGCATGGCTTGCTTTGCCGGTTAAACGCTGCCGGCGCCTCGCGCCCGAGGGCGTGGACCCGGCCCTCATTCCGCTGGCGAGCCGCGTGCCGGGCATTCTTGTTGCCGCCCGGTACGATTCCACGTCCACGCTTTCGTACAGCGAGCTGGGCCTCGGCATTCTGGCCCGGCCATCCGGTGGCAGGCTCGGCTTCTACTGCGCCGCGCTCTGGGTGGACAACGCGGAGTCGTGTGAGGCGGGACGCGATCTCTGGGGGCTGCCCAAAGCCATGGCTCGATTTGACTGGCAGACATCCGGGAGCGGTTGGTCGGTAAGAGTTGAAACGGAGGAGGCGGGCGTCGCTACGCTCTCCACGGACGCCCCTCGATCAGGCCTCGGCGTTCCGTTCTCCACGAACTGGTTCAGCTTTCCTCACGACCGTCTCGCGCGTTGGACGATCCGGTCACGTTCGGTTCTCAATCAGGCGAGGATCGGCATCGAGATTCCCGGGGGCAGTCCGCTCTCCGATATCGGAATCGGCCGGACGTGTCGCGGTCTCTTTCTGGATCCGCTCCATCTCGCTATCCGCGTGCCTCGCGCCGCCGGAGGCGCCTGAAACATGTTTCGCCGCGATTCAGGCTCACCGCTTTCCCGCCGCAGACCGTTTCTGAGTTCGTTTCTTATCGCCGCGCTGACCAGTTTTGGCCTGACGCGACTCGATGCGATCCAGGGAATCGCGCGTCGGAACGTCTCGCCCCGCGGCGGAAACAGAATCCTGTTTCTGCTGATGAAATGGCTGCTTGGCAGCTTCTATATGGCGTTCGGACCGCTGCAGGTCAAAGGCGCTCGAAATGTGCCGCGTGCCGGCGGAGTGATTATCGCCCCGAACCATACCAGCGACTGCGACGTCACCGCGCTCTATGTCGCGCTCCCGCGCTGGGCCTGGTTCGTTGCCAAAGAAGAGTTGTTCAAGATCCCGATTCTTGGCAAGATGATGGCCTATTATCACGCGTTTCCGATCCGGCGTTCCGGCCCGGCCGATCGTTCCGCCATGAAACAGATCTTAGACCTCGTTGGATCGGGCGAAGCTGTCGTCATTTTCCCCGAGGGAAAACTGACCGAGGACGGCTATCTGCAGGAATTTCAGCAGGGTACGGCGATGCTTGCTCTCAAAGCCGGTGTTCCAGTGATACCCGCCGCGATGAATGGCACGCGGAATGTCGTCCCGTATGGCCGCCTTTACCCGATACCCTCGTTCCGGCGAGTGAAGGTCCGCTTCGGCCCGCCGGTTGACTTTTCGGGGCTGCCCGAGGTCGATCGGCACGAACGCCTGCGAATCGCCACGGAACGGATCCGGCAGGGTGTGGTTGACCTTGTCCGCGAGATCGCCCCGGAGACGCTGCGGGAAACGGCGAGGGTAGAATAGGGAGAGTGAGGAACACGAATGGCAGACATCAATTCCCCAACCATAGCGATGGTGATGCGGCCCGGCCTCTTCGGGCCGGTGGTCAGCGATGAGGCGATCGCGCGGCTGAAGGAGTTTGCTTCAGTGCGGACGCCGCAGCCGGATCGCCCTCTCGCAGAACAAGCGCCGGAGCTGCTGCAAGACGCGGACGGCTGCGTTATGTGTTGGGGATCACCGCGGCTCACCGCCGATCTGCTTGAACACGCGCCCGGTTTGAAGATCCTCGCGTACGCCGCTGGCAGCGTCCGGGGAGTGGTGAGCCCCGAACTCTTCGACCGTGGAATTATTGTTACCAGCGCGGCCGCCGCAATCGCCACCGAGGTCGCGGCGTGCGCACTGGGCCTCATTCTCTGCGGACTGAAGGGGATCTTTCCCACCGGTCGTGTCACACGCGCCGGCGGTTGGCGCGGAGAGGCGAGTGGTGACGTGACCGGGCGCACGGTAGGAATTATCGGCGCCGGGCACGTGGGCCGCAGAGTCATCGCGCTCCTGCGAGGGCTGCCGAACGACCTGAAAATCCTGCTCGCGGACCCCTATGTCTCCGCGGAAGGCGCCGCCGGCATGGGAGTGGAGCGTGCGTCGCTCGAAGAACTTTTGCAGCGATCCGACGTTGTCTCAATCCACGTGCCCTCGCTTCCCGGAACGCGCCACATGCTCAACGCGAGTAATCTTGGCTTGCTGAAAGACGGAGCGACTCTCGTCAATACGGCACGGGGATCGCTTATCGATCCGGAGGCGCTGGCGGCGGAGCTCGCTCGCCGCCCCACTCTGCAGGCGCTCATCGACGTCACGGATCCTGCAGAGCCGCCCCCCGCGGACCATCCGTATCGAACGCTGCCAAACGTGAATCTAACGCCCCACCTGGCCGGCCCGGTGCGCGGCGCCCAGGCGCGCATGGGTGACCTCGCGGTGGAAGAGCTGCGCCGCTGTTTTGTTGAGCGCCTGGCGCCCCTCCATCCCGTGACGCGGGAGATGATGGAGTTCGTCGCGTGACCGATTCGCCCGATCCCGGGCCGGTCTTTTACCCGAAGGTCCATGCATTCAAGGATCCGGGGGCGCTGCGGGGCCATCTCGAACGACTGGGCGTCGATCTACCGGTTGCCGATAGTTTGGCCGGACCAGCGAAATCTCCACTAAACCGACCTGTTCGCGCCGGCCGCCTCACCATTGGAAACCGGTTTGCCGTGCAGCCGATGGAGGGATGGGACGGAACATTCGATGGGCGGCCAACGGAAGATTTACTCCGCCGCTGGAGGCGATTTGGGGAGTCGGGCGCCAAGCTCATCTGGGGCGGAGAGGCGTACGCGGTCCGGCGCGAAGGGCGGGCGAACCCGAATCAGCTCTATTTTCAGGATCAGTCGCCGCGGGACCTGGCGCTCCTCCGGCAGACGGTTGCGGAGGCGCACGCGGCCGCGTTTGGCAGCGAAGAGGGCCTCGTTATCGGGCTTCAACTGACCCACTCCGGACGCTTCTGCCGGCCGGAGGATAAGAAGCGGCTGGAGCCCCGAATTCTATATCATCATCCGATTCTGAACCCGAAATTCGGGCTTCCGGCCGACTATCCGCTTCTCAGCGATGGCGAAATTCGGTCCATCATAGAGGATTACATCCGTGCGGCCCGTGCGGCCCGCGAGGCCGGATTCGATTTCGTGGATGTGAAGCACTGCCACGGCTATCTCGGGCATGAGTTTCTTTCGGCTTATACCCGGCCCGGCGAATATGGGGGCGGTTTCGTGGGCAGAACCCGGTTCCTCCGCGAGATCATTGAAGGCGTCCGGAGAGAAGCTCCGGGTCTGGAAATCGGAGTGCGGCTTTCGGCATTCGATTTTCTGCCCTACAAGCCGGACCCCGAGACCAGCCGGCCTGGAAAGTCGGGCAGAGGCATTCCCGATGATTCTCCCTGCCTGCGGCCCTACCGATATGCGTTCGGCGCCGACCGGCTCTGGCCCGCCGATCTGTACGATCTGAGTGAGCCGCGCCGACTGATATCACTGCTGCAGTCGCTCGGCGTCTCGCTCATCAACGTCACGGCGGGATCTCCCTATTACAACCCGCATATCCAGCGTCCGGCCTACTTTCCGCCATCGGATGGCTACCTGCCGCCGGAGGACCCGCTCGTGGGCGTCGCGCGGCAGGCGTCCGTCACCGCCGATCTTAAGGCGGGGGCGCAGGGCGTTGTCTTTATCGGATCCGCCTATACCTATCTTCAGGATTATCTTCCCCACGCGGCGCAGGCCGCCGTTGAGCAGGGCAGAGTGGACTGCGTAGGCCTTGGCCGGATGATCCTCTCGTACCCCACGCTTCCGGCGGATATCTTGCAGAGCGGCCGAATCTTGCAGCGCAAGCAGATCTGCCGGACGTTCAGCGACTGCACCACCGCGCCGCGCGGCGGGCTTCCATCCGGCTGCTATCCCCTGGATGATCACTACAAATTCAGCCCGGCGCACGAAGAGCTCAAAATTCTCAAACAGACCGCAAAACAGTAATTCTCGTCAGACGCGAGAGTCCATTCAGCCGGGAAATTCCATAAGTCGGGCGGAGAGGCCCTCATACGCCAGGTCGAGCAGCGGCTCCAAGTTCACAATATCTTCGGCGTTATACGCCAGCAGCAGCGCCAGCGCCTCTTCGCTGCCGGCCTGGTATTCCTGCCAGAGGCGTACGGCGTCCCATCCGCCCAGCCCCGTTGTCTCGGCGCTCCGTTCCAGCCCGACCGACCGCTCAATCGCCTTGAGGCCGCCGCGATATCCGATTTTGCGCAGGGCGTGACAGAGATCCAGGTGGAGCATGTCGAAAGGCAGACTGCGGAACGTTCTTCGCAGCATCGGAATATCAAACCCGCTGCCAAAGAACGTCACCAGCATCTCGTAACCGGCTATTTCCTCTTCGAACAGGTCCAGATTATCTCCCCGCACGTACTGGCGCACGCGATTCCCATCATACAGGCCTATGACCGTCACGGTGACGCCGCCGTCGGTCTCAATATCGAGGAAGCCAACCTTGCGAAAGGAACGGGCAGCTCGCCAATGTTCGCCCGCGGGGAGAGCGTGAGCAAAATAACGGGCGTCCCGGTTTGCTAGAGCCAGCCGGGAATCGGACAGGGTGTTCAGGAGCCGGTCTCGGGCGCCGGAAGCGAGGGGAATACGATCAGGGGTTTCAAGACACAAATCCCAGGAATCGAATCCCTGCCGCCAGAGCTTTCGCTCGGTGGCAAGCCCGACCCCCGGGACGTGGATAAATGTGCGTGTCAGCATCTTCGCTCGAGCCATTTCAGAATGGTCAATCTCGCTCCGCTCTTGCGGGCGGCGCCATCAGAAAACTCGAGAGACGCCAAAGCCATAATCAGTTTAACTTACGGGGCCGACTACCAGGACGCCTTGCTATTTGACGGTAGTTATGTCACTATATTTGGTGGTATTTGAGATGCTATGTCTTGAATGGTGTGTTGAAATGCCAGACTGTGTATAGGAGGTTCATAATATGCCCGGCCACACAACTATGCCCCCACTTCGTAGGACAGTCTACCTGCCGCGGCACCTTGCAGCAGCCACAAAGGAACTCGTGCAGCAGGGCAAAGCCAGGAGCCAGAACGACCTGATAGTCATGGCTTTGCAGAATCTGATCGACCAGATCAAGCGTGAAGCCATAGACGCGGAGTTCGCCAGAATGAGTGAAGATCCCGAGTACCAGCAGGAGGCGCTCGCCATCTGCCGGGAGTTCGAGGGCTCCGATTGGGAAGCCCTTCACCGGGCAGAAGCTGAGAATTCACATCGATGAGACGCGGAGACGTTTATGATGCTGGACTGGACCCAACCCGGGGATCCGAGCAAGCAGGTAGACGTCCCGTCATTGTGGTGAGTCGCGACTCCATCGAATAGCATAGCCCCATCATACTGGTCGTCCCCTGTACTACCTACCGCGGGAGACGCATCTACCCCAGTCAGATCCTTATTCGCGCATTCGACGGTGGCCTGACCGTCGATTCCGTTGCGTTAGGCGATCGGGTCCGCGCACTTGGCAAATCTCGTCTACGCACGCCGCGTGGCAGTCTAAGTCCGACGACCCTGGCGCGTCTGGACGAAGCGCTGAGAAACGCCCTGGATTTATAGCAATAGGACGCTCCAGGCAAGCGTCCTATTGCCACCAGCGCCGTACTCAGTTTATTGCACTGCGCTGCCGATCACGATCATGACTCGGAGGGGAATGACGGCTCGTCGGGCTTCGTGGGGCGGAGGGAGCTGCGGACTCCGGACCCCGCATTTGCCAACCCCGCCTCGGCCGAGCCCTTTTCGCCCACGCCCTGCAGAGAAGAGTTGGGAAGATCCGGTCCGACGCCGCGTGCGAAGTTGTCGGCCGCCCGGGCGTCATGCTCCTCCTCATAATTCAGGATCTCGTCTTCACGCTCTTCCGCCGCTTCGTTTTGGGCGACTTCGTCTGACCGGGTTTGAGCCGCCTCATCGGCGTCCACAGCCGCGACATCTTCTAACGTCCTACCCCGGTCGGCGCTTGGAGCCGGCTGGGTGCCATCGGGCATGCTCGTCTCCGTCCAGGTGGGATGAAAGTCACCCTCGCCCGCAGACTCCGAACCCGCCGCCGGAATGGGGTTGACCCCAGCCGTCGAATTCAGGGCGTTCCTGTCCGCCCGGTTACGGGCCATCTCATCCAGCGTGCGATCCCGGGCCATGAGCCCCGGATCCGTATCCGCCGCATCGGCGGCGTTGACCGCGGGCGCATTGCGATAGGATACGTCGGACACCGGTGGTGAACCGGCCTCGACCGGGCGTGTCGTCATCGGAGTTTCAGAGGCCGATGCGGACGCAGACGGGTACACCGCGTCCATACTGTTGACGGTCCCGACCCCCCCGCCGGCGGGAATATGGATTGTACCCGGGCCGGTGACACCCAGATTATTCGGCTGGGATTCGAGCACTCGCTCCTGCATGAGCGGCGATTCCGACTCGAGGGAAGAGGCCGTGACGCCCGCCATCGCGCCGGCTGGAGTCGGCGCACCGGGATTTTCCATGTTCCGAACCTCGGCTCCGTGGATCACGCCGCGCCATGCGCCTGTTTCGGATCCTCGTTGTTCAATAAACTCCTTGAATCGCTGCAGATCCCCCTCCACCTGGCGAGATACAAAACCCAGAGCGTCGCCTGCCGATTCCAGGAATCCATCCGGGTCGTAATCCATGCGCAGCGTCACCTCAGTTGATTGCGCGTCCAATCGCGCAAAGCTTACACGTCCTCCATTCGCCGCGCCGCTCATGCTGCGCCATGCCACCGTCTGATCCGGTATCTGCTCAATGATCTCGGCGTCCCACTCCTTCTCGCGACCTCCCACCGCGGCCTGCCAGTGCAGCCGGCGATCGTCAAGCTGACGCACCTCATGCACTCCATCCATGAACTTCGGGAACTCTTCAAACTGTGTCCACTGATTATAAGCCGTATTCACCGGCACGTTGACGTGGATCGTCTTTTCAATGTGCGCCATTTTCGTTTTCCTCTCAGTTTCAGGCGCCGGAGAGCCGCAATCGCTTCCGGCACGGCGCCGCAACTCACGACGGTTCATGTCGGAAGCAACCGGCGCTCTTGCGCCACCATAACTGATTTACCCTTTCGCTTCGTTTGGGAAACGAACCAGGCACGATTGTTCTAGCTTCCAACCAGCTCTCCACCGTTCGGATGAAGGATCTGCCCCGACATATACGAGGAGTCCTCGGACGCCAGAAACACGAAGCATGACGCCACCTCTTCGGGCTGCCCGGGCCGCTTGAGCGGAACGTCTTTGCCGAAGGATGCCACTCGCTCGGCTGGAAAGGTGGATGGAATGAGTGGCGTCCAGATCGGGCCCGGCGCGACGCCATTCACCCGAATCCTCTGTTCGGCGAGCGCCTGCGAAAGGGAGCGTGTGAAACTTACAATGGCGCCTTTTGTCGACGAGTAATCGAGCAGATGGGGACTACCCCTATATGCCGTCACTGAAGTGGTGTTGATGATCGCGCTTCCCTGCTTGAGATGCGGCAGAGCGGCCTTCGTGAGATGGAACATGGAGAAGATATTTGTCCGAAAAGTGCGCTCAAGCTGCTCACGAGAAATCTTCTCAATGCTCTCCTGTGGATGCTGCTCACCCGCGTTGTTGATGAGCAGATCAAGCCCCCCAAGCTGATCGACGGTCATCCTGACCGCCTGCCAGCAGAACTCTTCGTCCCCCACGTCTCCAGCAATCGTAATGCAGCGGCGCCCATGCTGTTCCACCATGTGACGCGTCTCGCGCGCGTCACCATGTTCAATCAAATAAACAATCGCAATGTCCGCGCCCTCTTTCGCGAAGGCGACCGCGACCGCGCGCCCGATACCGCTGTCGCCGCCGGTGATGAGCGCGACTTTATTGGCGAGCTTCCCGCTGCCCGCGTGTTTGGAATCATCCGCCGCCGGACGCGGCCTCATCTCCGATTCGATGCCTGGTTGTTGATTCTGATGCTGCGGCGGCAGCGTGTTTTGCTGGTCCTGAGCCATGATCCCTCCTCTTGAGCCGGATTTGAAAATCGACACAGCCAGCGGCTGCGTTTTCACCCGGCTGGGCTGGTTTTACCGCGCGACGCGGCGATAGAAACGCAGATTACCTCGAAGAGTCCAGCGGAATACCGGCACAGCGGCAGAACAGTTACACTGGATCGGGGAATGGCGTCGCCAATGACAGGGGGGGATGGAGTGATGTGTGAGCGGAAGCGATATCAACAGTGGCAGCGAGACAGACTCAATCGACGCCAAAAACTCGTACTCGCAGCCATTTTTTTCGCAGGCGCCTTCGTACCGCTGCTCTTTCGGCCCGCCTACGCTGCTGATCCTTCGTCATCGCTGGCGCCTGGCGCATCGCTTCACGCGCCCGATCGCCTCGATCCCGGCCAGCCATTCTCTGCGACGATCACGCTTCAGTCCGTGGCGCCTACGACGTGCGTGATAACTTACTCGCTGCAGACCGACAGCACGCTCGCGGACGAGCAGCCGCCGGATCCGATCTATGGAAGTGATCGGGCGATCGGCTGTCGGAGCTGGACCGAGGTCGATGGCAAAGTGATTGAAGAGGGATCACTCACCGATGGGAAAGACTACACTGATGCCAGTACTTCCTGGATCAACGATCATTTCACTGAAGTGTTCCAGTACGTGGACCTGGGCCGTGTGCGGCGGATCCAACGTATAACCTATGGCTCCGGAGATGCGAATCACTCCTGGAAACTCGACGCAGCGGTTTCCACAGATGGCAAGAATTACTCCCCGGCGCCGGGCCTACAGGATTTCGACACCCATCAAAAATGGGGAAACGTCATCCTGCCGCTGGGGCAGCCGGTCACAGCCCGGTTCATTCGCCTGCGCTATCACAACGACGGGCAGAAGGAACCCGTTTTCAGGATGCCGACCCGGCTCAGCGTGTACGATGGCGCGGCCGGGGAGAATTGGCGCCTGCCCCGTCTCCCCGATAGCGCTCTCATTGGAAAGGGAGCGGCGACCGTTAAACTCGCGGCGGGGCGCCCGGAAAACGTGAGCATAGCGATTCCCCATCCACTCTCGGCCGGACTCTACTTTTTCGCGGCCCGAGTGCAATCGGAGGGAACGAATCAGCTTCTGTTCTATCATCTACTCGTGCCGCCCGCGCCGATGAAGTTCGTCTCCACCGCGTCTCGCTTTGGCGTCAACGCCTCACATCCCGAGTGGGCGCCACTTCTTCGCCGGCTGAGTGTTGGCTGGGTCCGGTTCGAAAACTTGAAATGGCCGTTCTTCTCGCCCGAACCGGGCGTCTATCGCTTCGGCGGCTCGGTAAAACCGTGGCAGGTTGATCTGGATAAGACGCTGCAGGATTACACCGACGAGGGGCTTAACGTGCTGCCGTTTTTGTTCGAGACGGCTGATTACGCATCCAGCGCGCCTCCCGGGATCAAAGAAGACCGCCGTTCCTTCTATCCCCCCACGTCCCCGGCGAGCTTCGCGGACTTTGTGTTCCAGGTGGTTGCGCGATACGGAAATCAGAAACAACCGGCCGCGGAATTGAAGACCGCGGATGATAAATCGGGCCTCGGCGCCATCCATATTTTCGAGATCTGGAATGAGCCGAATCTCACGGACCCGGGATGGGGTCCGTGGGTCGGCACGTCCCCGCAGTACCTGGACCTTTTCCGCGCGGCAGCGGAGGCCGTGAAGCGAGCCGATCCGAAAGCCCGGGTCACGAACGGCGGGTTCTCAGGAATTCAGGTGAAAACGGTGGATGAGCTAAGGACCTATACGTACGCTGACGGAAAGCATCCACTCGACTTTGTAGATGTCCTCAACGTGCATTATTACAGTGGCCGGGTCCCTCCCGAGCTTGCAACCATCGATACCAATAAACCCGATACGAGCGAATTGACCGCCGAAGAAGACTTCCGGAGGCTGGCGGCCTGGCGCGACCGGTATAAGCCGGGCATGCCGATCTGGCTCACCGAAACCGGCTACGACAGCGCTGGTCCCTACGGCACCGATGAGCGAACGCAGGCGGCGCGTCTCCCCAGAATGATCATGATCGCGCTCGCCAACGGGATCGATAAGGTTTTTGTTTACCGGGAGAGCGGATCGACTCCAAGTATGCACGCGGCGTCCGGTCTGCTGCGCGACGATGGCTCCATGAAGCCGTCATTCCTGACTTACGCCACGCTCATCCGTCAGCTTGATGGTGTGAAAGGCGGTGCCGTCAGGATTCCCTACCCGGATAGCAACGTGCGCGTCTACTCATGGAAGGGAGCGGGAGGAACACTGCTCACGGCGTGGACTATAAACGGCGCCGGCCGTCTCAATCTCAACCTGGGCCGCGGTTCTGTAACCGACGCGTTTGGCCGATCGCGCTCAATGGACCTGTCGAAGGGTCTCGATCTCTCCCCGTTTCCCGTATATATTCGCGGTATCTCGAATATGAGCGCAATACGCGCTCTGCTCGGGTGATATTTATCGCCCGATTGACGCCTCTCTCTACAGCCGGTACAATAGCGGGGAAGGCTGTGGGAGTTTGGGGTCTATTTGGAACGAAGTCGTGGAAAGGTGTTGAATGGTAGGCGCCGACGGACGCGTGATGGCGCTTGACGTAGGGGAGCGGACGATCGGGGTTGCGCTGAGCGACCCGGAGCGGCGGATCGCGTCCCCATTTACAACCATCCGACGCGCCACCCTCCCGGTTGACCTTTCGGCGCTCGAGAAGATCATTGAGGATCAGGAAGTTGTCGAGGTGGTGGTTGGGATGCCCCGGAGTCTTTCCGGGGATCTCCACTTCCAGGCAGAGCAAACCGGCTGGTTCGTGGATGCGCTGAGAGCCGCTATTCAGATGCCCATTAAAACCTGGGACGAACGATTCTCAACCGCCGAGGCGGATCGGGCGTTGATCGCCGGACAGGTCTCCCGATCCCGGCGCAAACAGATCATCGATCAAACAGCAGCGGCGCTCATCTTGCAGGCGTACCTGGCGCATCAGCAGGAAGCGGAGCGAAAAGCCTGACTCGCGGCCGCGGTTGGCGGAGGCCGCCGGTAATTCGCCAGGCGCAGCCGGGCAGCTATTAAGGATCAATCGGTGTTACGACGTCTCATTATCTGGCTGATCACCCTCGCAGGGTGCGCCGGAATTGTCATGGCCACCTCGTACGGATTTTCGCCCGCCTCAACCACTCCGTCGTGGCGGCTTGTTGACGTGCCACCGGGCGCGCGCCTCACCGATCTCGCCGACAGATTGCAAAACCAGGGGATCATACGCAGCAAGGTCTGTTTTCTCGCAGCGGCCCGGATTTCGGGTGAATCGAACTATTTGCAGCCCGGTCAATACCGCCTGAGCCCCAGCATGAGCCCGATGAACATTCTTGACGATCTCGCCAAGGGCATGGTGGCTACTGAGTGGGTAGTCATTCCTGAAGGGTCCTCACTGCGGCAGATTGGCCTGATCCTGGAGAAGCATCATCTCGCGAATCAACGGCGGTTCGATGCGGCGCTGCGCCACGGGGTAAGCGTTTACAGGCGGCCGCTTCATCTTACCGCCTCAACGTTAGAGGGCTACCTCTTTCCCGATACCTACAAGATTCCACGAACGATGAACGAAGCGGCGATCGTGAAGCTCATGGTGGAGCGATTCAAGCAGGTTAAAGTCGAGAGGCTGCTGCCGACGATCAAGAAAAAAACCAATGGTCTGAGTTTCGCCGACACGATGATCCTGGCGTCGCTCGTGGAGAAAGAGGCGGCGAAAAACGAGGAGCGGGCTCATATCGCCGGCGTATTGTTGAACCGGCTTCGCGGTGGAATTAAGCTTCAATGCGATGCCAGTATTGAATATATCCTCCCCCAACACAAGGCGCATCTCACCCACCAGGATCTAGCCATCAATTCGCCGTACAATACCTACGAACATCGCGGACTTCCGCCTGCCCCAATCTGCTGCCCCGGGCTGGATAGCATTGAGGCGGCGCTCCGGCCCCAGGCGACCCACGATATGTATTACGTGGCGACGCCGGACGGCTACCATCTCTTCAGTAAGACGCTCGCTGAACACGATCAAGACATTGTCCGGGCCGAACAGATTAAGGCGGATCAGGGTCTGTAAGGTTCGCGCGGCAGGATACCGCATGCATCCGTGGTTCAAGCCAAAACAATATGTCGCCACACTGCGCGACGTGGATCCAGTGGCCCTCCGGGACCTGGGAATCCATGCCGTCCTGCTGGATCTCGACAACACCCTCGTCGCGTGGCGGGGCAGTGAACTGCAACCCGACATGGAGGCCTGGGTCCGGAGGGCGCTGGACGCAAATCTGAAAATCTGTATTGTCTCCAATACCTGGCGCAGATCTCGAATCCACGCCATCGCCGAGAAACTCGGCATTCCGTACATCCTGCGGGCCGGCAAGCCTCGCCGCGGTTCGCTCCGTCGGGCGATGGAGACCCTCGTCTCGGTTCCCGAAGAGACCGCGGTCATCGGTGACCAGATCTTCACCGATATCATGGGCGGTAACCGGATAGGCGCCTATACTATCCTCTGCGCTCCAATGCCGGGCCGGGAGTTTTTCGGAACCGGAGTGGTCCGCCAGTTCGAGCGTTTCCTCATGCGCCGGCTTGCCGATCAGGGCCATCTCGTTCTTCCTGGCCGGCCCGCCGCCGAGCAGGAGATGGGGGAAGAACGCACAATTCGCGAAGCCCAGGAAGAGGTTCAAGAGGATCGCGAGACTCGAAAGACCTGCAAAAAGACAGAACAAGGGTCTAAATAGCTCCGCTCCCTCCCGATGGATCGCTCAAAATAGCTCCGCTCCCTTCCGATAGACCTTCAGACTTACGCCGATCGGACCATAATCTTAGTCAGGTCGTCTTGTCTAATCGGAATCAAAGATTCCGATTTCTGGAATCTAAAATTCCAGAAGGGGAGGTTCCGGAGGTCCGTTGACCCGGCCATCAGGGAGCATCATTTATGAGTGTGTTAAGTAGCTTTAGAGCCTTCATTGACAGCTGCGCCCGGAAGAAGAACGCTCGGTCCTACCGGGTTGAGCCGGTTCAGATCACGTCGCCGGCCGGCACGGCACGGACCACGCCGGCAAAGAATCTGCAGGTCTGGACCACCAACATAACTCCCGCAGGGCCGGCGTCCTCTGTGGCCCCAAAGGCAGCATCGTCCGCGACGGCTCTCCTGGAGCCGCCCCCCTTTCTGCAGGATGCCGCTCCAATTCGCTACATGGCGGATATTCCGGGGGATCTGCGCGAGCGGATTCAGCAGGATGGCATGGCCCGGTCGCTGCGCCGGCTGGAGACACCCCTTCGCGCCCTTCACATGGCGACGTCCCGGAAGGGATCGGGGTATCCGGCCGAAGAGCTGCGCGGATTCCTCCTTATGTGGCGGCAGGCGCTGGCGGATTACGTTGGCCTGGTAGCGGACGAGCGATCCGTCATTGTCTATGAGCGGAGCGTGGATGAGGCCTATTTTGTGCGCGGCCGCTGCGAAGTCGGCGCTCATCTTACCATTCTCGAACCCTGCTGGAAGCTAAATGGAGAAGTCGTCGTGCGCGGAGAGGCGCAGGTTGTGCAAGGCTGGGTGAGATAACTCTTGCCGCGTGGGTTCTTTAGATTCCGACGAACCTCAGCCATGTCGACAGGGCGCCCAAAATGAAACGACTTTACGCAATCGGTATTGACTTCGGCACATCCAACTCCTGCATTTGCCAGGCGTGCTATATTCGCGGCGATGATGGCGCGCTGGATCCGACCCCGCTCAAGCGGCCGGAGCCTGTTATCATCAACGGCAGCGATACAGTCCCTTCCGCTGTCTTTCTTGGAACCGAGGACGAGGCGCCGGTCTACGGCGGCATCGCCGAGGAGAAGTCACTCTTTTATCCGGAGCTCACTTGTGTCAATTTTAAGATGCAGCTCGGCGCCGCCGGAGAAGACGGCAAGCAGGCGTTCGAGCAGACCCGCGATTTCCTGCGCTTCCTGAAAGAGGAGCTTGGGAAGACGGTTCCGTTCGACGCCGGCGAGGACGAAGCGGAGTTCGCAACCTGTATCGGCCACCCGGTGCAGTGGAGCGCCGAGCAGCGCCGTCTCACCCTCCAGGCCGCAGTTGAGGCGGGTTTCCCCAACGCCGCAATTGAAGACGAGACATCGGCCGCGCTTTACAGTCATTTATGCGAATCGAGTCTCCTGCTCGAACCGGAGAACAGCGCCAGGATCTTAGTGATTGACATGGGCGGGGGCACGACGGACTTCGCGTTCGTTGAAGTGCCCTCCGAAATTGAAAAGGCGCCGATGGCGACTCCGCTGGATCCATCCCGGATCGTGACGCCCTGGGAGAAGGATCAGCATACTTACGGCGGTCGGGATCTAGATCAAATTCTTCTCAAGCATATTGCCACACCCTGGGGCTACTGCAGCCGAAGCCGTGAATGGGCCTTCCTGCTCCGCGAAACACGCCGTTTCAAGGAACAGTTTTCGAGAGCGATGACTGCCGGGAAGAAAGAGTACCGGGCGAACTGGATGATTGACGGCCTGGCCCGCGAGGTCAAGCTAAGCCGGAAGGATTTCGAGCAGCTTGCTCGCCCCTATATCAATCATCTCCCCCGGTTGATCGAAGGCGCGCTCTCCATCGAAGGGATCCGGCCGGAGCAGGTCACCGCCATCATCCTTACCGGGGGAAGCTCGCGCTGGTACTGGGTGGAAGATGCGATTAAGAAGGTTCTCCCTCATATCAACCAGGAGCGTGAAACACTCATCCGGCGGCCCGATCCTGAGCAGAGCGTGGCGCGGGGCCTGGCGTATCGCTGGATGATCGAAACGCTGGGTGGGCGCCCCCGTCCGCGACGCCGGGCGGCGCATGGTATCTGGATCGCGAGCCCCGAACCGGCCGCCGAAACGGCGGCGACGCTCCCGCCCAGCATTCCGAGCGGAATCCCCATTCCTCTGGGCACACCGGAAGATCCCCTGGTGGTGATGGATCGCGGGCAGCTGCTGCCTTTCCATACCCCCGGGCCGGCCCGGCTGGTGATTCAGAAGATGGACGTGGATGTCAGCCGCGCCTCGCTCCGGCTGAAACTTTACACCGGCAGCTCAAAGGCGGCGCGCTATGAGCTTCTTGACCAGGTGGCGACGTTCGATCGGTCGTTCTGGGAAAGCCTGCTCAAGAAGATAAGCAAGGTCCTGCCCTGGAGCACGTCTTTCGATAACGATCAGTATGACATTGAAGTGCTCTGCGCTGTGGACGAAAACGAGCTTTTCACCGGAAAAGTCACCATCACCCGGTACTACCGCGGCCGTCCTGCGCAGCAGCAGATTCAGATGCTTCAGATGGAATCGCAGGCGAACGCTTAATGATGCCAGAGGGGCGCCAGCGCACGGGCAGGACCGCGCTTCTCGAAATCGAAGATTCCGGGTGATGTGGCGGCCCCAGGAGTAAGTTGGAAAAAATGAAAAGACTCTATACCATCGGTATCGACTTCGGCACCTCAAATTCCTGCGTCTGCCAGGCCTGTTACGCGCATGATGAGACGGGAGCGCTGATCCCCACGCCGATCAAGCGGCCCGAGCCAATTGTCGTCGATCACAGAGATACTATTCCTACCGCTGTCTTCCTCGGCGCCGCTGACGAGGGCCCGGTCTATGGCGAGGTGGCGGACGAAAAGTCGCTCTACTACCCCGAGTTGACCCGCACCAACTTTAAAATGCGCCTCGGGATG
The DNA here is from genome assembly GCA_035686845.1 of Armatimonadota bacterium. Taxonomy (GTDB): domain Bacteria; phylum Armatimonadota; class DASRZA01; order DASRZA01; family DASRZA01; genus DASRZA01. The sequence continues at coordinate 31,052 of DASRZA010000193.1, forward strand.
GCCGGCGCAGACGGCGCGGAAGCCTATCGTCTAACCGTCGACTTTCTCCGTTTTTTGCGCAGCGAGCTGGCCCAGCATATTCCCTTCGACGCGCCGGAGGACGAAGCTGAGTTCGCCACCTGTGTGGGCCACCCGGTGCAGTGGAGCGCCGACCAGCGCGATCTCACCCGGCGCGCTGCCATCGAAGCCGGCTTTCCCAACGTCTCCATTGAGGATGAGTCATCGGCCGCTATCTATGACCATCTCTGCGAGGATCAGCTCTCTCTGAAACCGGGACAGGCCTCGCGCGTCCTGGTCATCGACATGGGCGGCGGCACCACCGATTTCGCTTTCGTCGAGCTTGCCAGCCGGCCGGGTGTGGCGCCCATCACCACGCCCGTTGACCCATCACGAATCGTGCCGCCCTGGGAGGGCGCCCACCAGACCTACGGCGGACGTGATCTGGATGCCCTCATGCTCCGCCATATCGCCGAGCCGTGGGGCTATAGCCCGCACAGCCGGGAATGGGCGTTTCTGCTAAGAGAGACGCGGCGGTTCAAGGAACGATTTTCCGTGGCGATCACCTCGGGCAAAGAGAGCTACCGCACGCGCTGGATGCTGGAAGGAACCTCGCGTGAAGTAAAGATATCGCGGATGGAGTTCGAGCAGATTGCTGAAGCGTACATGCAGCATCTGCCCCGGCTTATTCAGGGCGCGCTCTCCCTGGCCGGCATCAGCGCTGAAGAGGTGGATACGATCATCCTGACCGGCGGTCATTCTCGCTGGTACTGGGTTGAAGACGCCGTTCGGAGCACGTTCCCCTCCATTTCGGTGGAAAACGGGACTTTGCTGCGCCACTCCAGCCCCGATCAGAGCGTGGCGCGAGGACTGGCGTATCGATGGATGATTCAAGCCAGCGGAGGACAACTCCGGCCGCGGCGGCGAGCGACACACTCGATCTGGATCGCCAATCCCGAGCCAACGGCGCAGATTTACGTTGCTCCGCCCATTAATATCGGACCGGTGGCGAGCGTCGCCGCAGGAACCCCGGAAGATCCGGTGCTTGTGATGGATAGAGGCCAGCTTCTCCCGTTCCACACGCCGGCGCCGGCCAAGTTAACCATCCAGAAGATGGACTTCGACGCTGAGCGAGCCACACTGCGGCTCAAGCTCTACAGCGGCAGCTCCGACGCCTCCCGGCTTGAGCTCACCGACCGGGTCGCCTCATTCGATCGACCGTTCTGGGAGAGTGTGGCAAAAAAGGTGTGCAGCCGTCTTCCCTGGAGCACCCGTTACGACACCGACGAGTTCGATGTGGAAGTGCTTTGCGCCGTCGATGAAAACGAGCTGTTCAGAGGCAAGGTTACCATCACCCGTTTCTACCGCGGCAGACCCGCCCAGCAGCTAGTGCAGATGCTGCAGATGGAGCCGCCTGCGGCCTGAACGTCGAATAACATAGACTGAGCGATCCCGGACACACCCACGTTATTACTCCAATACTGAGGGATCCTGGACTCATCCACGTTATTTCTCCAATGCTGAGTGATGCCGGACTCACCCACGTTATTACTCCAATACTGAGGGATCCTGGACTCATCCACGTTATTCCTCAAAGTTGATGGGTATACTGATTGAGTTGGGTTCGGCCGAATCCGGGGAGAGCGTAGGTGCGGAGAAGACAAAACACGCCGCTGCAGATCGCGGCCAGGGGATTGTTCGGCGGTATGGCAGGCGCCATAGTCCTGACCGGGCTGCTGACGGTGTTCCGCGCTGCATCGAGCACTCCGGATCGTGATCGTGACCGCAGCCACAAGACCGGCCGCGGCGAACAGGGCATCACGGCGGGAGAAGCCCTGTCCGAACATCCGGGTCTGCCGCCGGCCATTGACCGGGTCACAGCGATCTTCGTACAGAAGGTAGCGACCGGGATCTTCGGGACGAGTTTGACGCCGCGTGGTCAGTACTTCGCCGGAGTCGCCTGGCATCTCGTCTATGGTGGGTTCTGGGGCGTTGTCTATGCAATGGTTCGCAGCAGCGCAGACACCCCCGACCTGTTACTCATCCCCGCCCATGGGCTTGTTGTGTGGCTCGCGGGCCCCGGTTGGCTGGCGCCGCAAATGGATCTGATGCTCTACCCCGGTGAGCAGCGTCCCCGGACACTCGCGCTCATGATCGGAGGACACGTCACCTTCTCTGCCGCTGTCGCTCTATTGTTCCGATGGTTCCAGGGATCTGACTGAGTGTTTCGCCGGAGACCGTAGTGATGAGCATCCTCTTATGCGATTTCGCGGCGGCGACCGGTGGAAAGTTCGTCTTCGCAACCGGTATTGAGTGCAGCTATCCCACCATCACCACCCGGAACGGGCAGCGAAAGCGGCTGGATGAACTCGAAAAATGCTTCCATTATCGATTCTGGCGCGAGGATCTCGCTCTGACGCGTGAGATCGGACTGAGCTACCTGCGCTACGGGCCACCCTATTATCGTATTCATACCGGCGCCGATTCCTATGATTGGGCATTCACCGATGAGGTCTTTGCCGAAATGCGCCGCCTCAAGCTCACGCCGATCGTTGATCTCTGCCACTTCGGCGTCCCCGATTGGGTGGGCAACTTCCAGAATCCCGACTGGCCAGTGTTGTTTGCCGGCTACGCCCGCCGCTTCGCCCGCCGGTATCCGTGGGTCCAATTCTACACACCGGTCAACGAGATCTACGTCTGCGCGAAACTGAGCGCGCTAAGGGGCTTCTGGAACGAACAACTGCACAGCGAACTCGGTTTTCTCACGGCCCTCAAGCATCTCTGTAAAGCCAACCTGCTCGCCATCCGGAGCATCCTTGAGGAACGGAGCGACGCGATCTTCATCCAGAGTGAAAGCGCCGAATATTACCACGAGGGATCCCCTTCTCCGGACGTTCGGGAGGTCGTCTCGTTTGAGAACCGGAGACGGTTCCTCTCCTTCGACTTCATTTACTCGCGGCCGGTTGATGAGCCCGTACGGAAGTACCTCCGCGAGAATGGTATGACCGACGCGGAATACGATTGGTTCATGCGCCACGGTTTGTCGGAGCGGATCGTGATGGGCAACGACTTCTACGAGCGCAATGAGCAAATGGTGCGGCGGGGCGGGGAGATCGAGCCTGCGGGAGTCATTTACGGGTGGTATCTCCTGACAAGGGAGTATTACGCTCGCTATCAGCGCCCCGTAATGCATACGGAGACGAACAACATAGGCGCCGGCGCCGAAGACGCTCCACGCTGGCTCTGGATCCAGTTCCTGAACGTCCGGCTGATGCGCTCGGAGGGAGCGCCAGTTCTGGGGTTCACCTGGTTCAGCCTCACGGATCAGATGGATTGGGACGTCGCGCTCAGCGACGAGCGCAGCCTCGTCAACCCGGTGGGCCTCTACGACCTCCAGCGCCGTCCGCGCCCCGTCGCCGCCGCCTACCGGGAGATCGTCCGCGAGTACCAGGACCAGCTACCGATTGGGCCCTGATCAGCCTCGCCAGGTCAACCCCATGACCGCGGTCATAGTCTTTCGGATCGCCGGGCACGCAGCCAGTCCCTGCGGCGGCCCCGGCGGCTCCAATACAACCAACTCAGGCGCGCCGCTCCCATCCCCGGTGAAGCCGGTAAGCGCCGTGAAGATAAGGGTTTCCAGTCCCTTTTCGCTGGTGTCGGTGAGTGGCATCAGGGCAATAGGTGTTTTAGATGAGCGATCAGTGATTGGAAGTGAGGCAGGTTGGCAGACAGAGCATCTGATTTCAGTTGCTCCACCACCTGATACGAGCGACGGCCCTTTTCATATTTTCGGTCCCTGGGGCAGCGCGCCGTTGCTCGCTGCAGCCTGGTCTGCACGTCGTCCTTGCTTCTTTTTTCCAGATCGACTAACGGAGGCAGCGCATTTTCGGTGAGGCAGTCGCGAAAAACAGTGGACAGGGTTACCCGATCGGCTGCCACCCACGTTTCCATACACTGCATCATGAACCAGAGATGATCTTCGGTGGCGCCGGTCGGCGACTTCCACTGGTCGCCGGGCCTTCGCGCGACGTGGTCCCACTTCGTGCCGTTCACCCGCGTCTCGCTGTCAACGAGGAGCAAAAGAGACCTGTCACTACGAACCTGCCACTCGTTGCAAAACTGCTTGTAGGCTTCGTTTCGACTGCCACATGCGATTATGGCGGGGAAGTTGGGTCGCCGAAGACCGGCGTCCTGGAATAGTTTTGCGAATGCTCGGCGGCACTCTATCGCCGAGCCACCTCCACCCTCCAGAAAGATGGTGACCTTCACCATCGAGTTCCTCCGATGGCGCCTTTGAGCCACACCTGTCCGAGTCGATAGTCGTTCAGCCAGCCTCGAAGTTGATCTTCATCCAGGCGTTTCAGGTGGGTCTGTCCATCCTCCTTCTCAGCGACGAGAACGCTCTGCGGTCTCGACGTCAACGCGTCAAGGATAATGTCGGAATGGGTGGTCACCACGAGCTGTGTGCGTGATGACGCTTCTACCATGAGATCGACAAGGCCGGGCAGGATGTCGGGATGCAGTCCCAGCTCTGGCTCCTCAATGCACACCAGCGGCGGTGGCGACGGTTCGCAGAGGATGCTGAGCAGGCAGAGGTACCGAATGGTTCCGTCCGAAAGACGGCTCATCGGTATAACAGTCTGCATCCCCCTCGTCCGCGCAACGATCTGTATTGTGCCGGCCTCCACCAAGATATCGATACCCTCGATGTCATCCGCAAACTGGTTCATTTTCTCATCGAACAGAGCACTCAGCCGACGCTCAACCCGCAGCCGGTTGATAACCAGGCTCAGGTTGCTCCCGTCCTCATTCACAAAACCGCGCGGCAGATCGGTTGGCTGCGGTCGTTTGAGGGCGTCGTTTGGCCCAAATCCCGCGGTAAGATAAAAGCCAATCCGCCCGAACTGCTCGGACAGGTAAGTGATTTCGGGGTAGGTGGGTCCGCGGTACGAATACAATACCGAGCGGGCGCCATCCACTGGCCCGGCGCCCGTGGACCGCGGAGCAGTCACATCGAACGTCGCCTGCGGCTGCGGCACGGTGCGGTATTGCGCCTCTCCCGCATCGTTGTGATAGACGTAATACGGCGTTTCGGCCCCGGGCGGAGCCGGCGCGGCCTCGACGGACTCTTTCGTAATCTGGAAGTAGAGGGGATGCTTTGTAAATGACAGAGAGTAAGTCAACCCCTCCGACCACCAGGGGTTATCCACGACCGCCTCGATCGAAGCGGCCCCATTTCCTCCTCTGCCCTTCCAGATCCAGTCCTCGATCCTTCCATTCCGGGAGAGCGCTTCGTGCAGATCACGAGGCGCCGCCCGGAGAAGGTCAATCGCTGAGAGCAGGTTGGATTTCCCGACCCCGTTCGGCCCGACCAGCACGTTCAGCGGCTGAAGATCGATCCAGTCGCTATCAGGACCGAAGGAGAGCAGGTTCTGCAGCCGGATCCGCCGGATCAATACACGATCTGGCATGGAATCCACCCCGACCTTCTCGTTCTCCAATACCGCGCCACTTACTGCCATATCAGTCATCCTCGCCGACAGGCGCCCTGGCGCCGTTCGCGCCGAGGAAGGCGCTCCCGGGACCGCATACTCCTGTCGAAACGCGCCGCCGCTCGGTTCTCGGCGCATTGTCGTTCTCACGTGTCATTTTGTCTCCTATTCGACGCGCGTTGAGCCGAATCCCGCCTCTCGCGACACCTGTTCCCCGTCGGAGGGCGAGAAAGTGAGAAAAAACGACCATTTTGAGACGGATTCGGGTGGGAACCAGGCTATTTGACGACGTTTTTGCGAGGTATTGGACCGCGCTGCGCCGGGATTTCGTGCGTGGTGAAGCGTAAATGATACGGTTTGAGACGGTTTTATTTGTGCTAACGCCTTGGCGAAGGTCGGAGGTGCGGAGGCCTGCGCCACCGGGACGGACGAGAGCTTTGGGAATGTTCGCAGAGCTCCCCTAATTATAAGCGGCGAGAGGGGGACTATTGGGAGGTGGTGGAAGTCAATAAACATATAAAAAAAGGCGCGGGGCAGGGCCGCGAGGCGTGGAGAAGCGGCCGCGGATGGACCTCCTCCCCTCCTGCGATCAAATACCCATCAAATAAGAAATTGCCGCTATTCAGCCGGTTTCGAGCATGAATACACGTGCGTGAACGATTGTAAGGCGCGAGTTGATCAATTACCCATCCAATAAAAAGGAGTGATCAGATGATATTCCAGTTCGCCGCTCACGTTGCCGCATTGGAACGCGAACGCGCCGCTGTAATCTTCACAGCGCGTCGCGGCCGCGGAGACGAGAGTCGCGAGATTGGGCTGACCGGAGGCGGTGGAGTTCAGAATACCACGAACTTCCCGATGGGCTTGTCGTGGTCGATTTGTGTCGAATAGATCAACGGAACAAAGGGCTGTCTGCATACCGTGTGCGGCTGATTCCATATCCGTTCGGGGAACAGTTGATTGCTATGGGCCTTGACCAGATCCTTCCAGTTCTCTGCCGTGGTGAAGGGAGGGCTCTTGTCCGTCATCTCATTGGCATTAAGGAATCCCAGATAAACCAGGATGACCGGGTAGCCCAGTTGCGCCAGCTTACACGCCGCAGCGAAGCGGTTCGACATCTGATAATGTGAATCGCGCGATAATTCCCACTGCACTTGCGTACTCGCCGTGAGGTGCGAATTGACCGCGTCGATGGCGTCTTTAATGTGATCGCGGTTGGTCAATTCGTTCGGGGAGGGGTTTGCAGGAAGATGCATCCCGCCGGGGTCTAACTCGGCAACATGTGCCTTAGCCTCCACAAGCAGCACGCCCCGACGACGTTCGTCATCCACGGCGACGGTGCAGGTGCTGGCAATGTCGAAATTTGGACCAGCCTGTTGGCCGTGAACGATCTTAAACCACCAGTCCCTGATGATGTCGGAGTTTGCCCGGCCGATCAGCCGGTCGGCTTTATGCAACTGGGCCTCTTCGATCTGGTCGAATCCCTGGGGCAT
>DASRZA010000194.1:0-7907 GCA_035686845.1 Armatimonadota bacterium
TTCCTGGGTCGTAAGGGTGATGGGCAGCCAGGGATCACGGTTATTTGGAGAGGCTTTCAATCCCTCACCGACTACGCAGAAATGTATCGTATAATGAAACACCAACCACCCTTCAGAAATGTGGGTAACGCCTAGCCCGAAACGGGAAGGGGAGCCTGTAACTTCAGCGTTCGAATTCCTACTTCATCCTTCATCCTTTGTCTGGCCCCTCCCCGAAACGAGAAGGAGAGTTCGTCATCAGTCCTCAGTCCTGCCGCCCCGCCGCGCCACTCGACGACCCAGGGAAACTAACGGCGGCGTAGCGCGGGCCGATGGTGGCGAGTTTCGCAGCGGCTGCGACAGGCGAGCGCGCGGGTCCAGATGCAGTGATCGTGGTGCGCCAGCAACAAGCGGGCGTCCGCTACACTGTTATCGGGTGAATCCAATCACAGCGATCTCCTTCTGTAATTCTGGTACGCGATTGCATCGCCCGGTTCACTGACATGTCATTCGACGACGACCGCCTTAAGGCGCTTGAGTATGATCACCCGGAGTTCATCCCCGTTTCTGTTGGGATTTTGCCCGCCGCCTGGATGAAGTACCGGGAGGAACTGGACCGCCTGGTGTCGGCGCATCCGATTCTCTTCGGCCCGCCCCGCGACCGGGAGTATGACGCCGTGGGAGGCACGTACGTCTCGGGCAAGCACGTGGATGTATGGGGCTGCGTCTGGGAGAACATCCATGCCGGCTGCGAGGCGATTGTCATCGGCCACCCGGTCGCCAATCGCGAAGCCGTGCACAGCCTGCGCGAACCCGAAGCCGACGCCGGATTCCCGCATGGATTTATGTACCTGCGGCTGCAGGATCTGCGCGGCTTCGAAGAGCTGATGGTGGACTTCGCCGAAGAGCCCCCGGAGCTGCAGATGCTGATTGACGTCGTGCTGCGCTATAACCTGCGGCAGGCGGAGAAGCAGTTGGCAGGACTTCAGGGGACCGGGCAGATCGTCACCTTCGGCGACGACCTGGGAATGCAGAATTCGCTGCCGATGAGCCCGGAAAAGTGGCGGAAATACCTGAAGCCGTGCTTCGCCGCCATTTACCGGCCGTACCGGCAGGCGGAGCATTACGTTTATATGCATACCGACGGACATATCGTCGAAATCATCCCGGATCTGGTGGAGTGCGGGGTGAACGTGGTGAATCCCCAGGTTCGCGCCAATGGGTTGGAGGAGTTGGCGCGGGTGTGCAAGGAAGCCCCCCAGCCCCCGATAACGGGGGAGCATCTCGCCCCCCTGCCCCCGATAACGGGGGAGCAGTTGGCGGGGCCGGCGCGCAAAGGCGAAGAGAATGGGAAACGGGTCTGCGTGGATCTGGACCTGGACCGGCAGATGTTCCCCTTCTGCACACCGCAGGAGATCGACGAGCACGTGCGCGAGGCCGTGGAGGTATTGGGCAGCCCAGAGGGCGGCCTCTGGCTGAAGGCCGAAATCGGCGATGACGTACCGCTGGCGAACATCGAGGCCATCTTCTGCGCGCTGGAGCGGTACCGGGGTTACTTCAGAAGCTAACCTCCACCCGCGAGAGCTGAAGCTGTAACCTGAGCCACCGCCAAAAGCCGGCCGCGGGGGAAGCGGAGTTTACTTGAAATATACGTGGATATCAAGTAAAATTACTATAGGATCCGCGGCCTTTTCGACTTGCGATTCCTATGAGAAAGAAATTGAGAGGGAATGATGCCCGAGATTCAGACCATCCGCATGAGCCTGGACGTAACACCAGAGATGAAGGCCGCTATCGAGGAGCTCGCCAGGAAGGGCGGGCGCACACAGGCGGAAGTTCTCCGCAACGCGGTGGGACTGCTGAAGGTGGTAAAGGAAATCAACCCTAACGGACCAGTTATCGTGCTGGATCAGGAAGGCCACAAGACGAAGATCATCGTCTGAAGGAGAAATGCCCTGGTATGAGTGGCTTAGAGAAAACAACCGATGGCGCCGAGGTGACAATCAACGTCAACCAACTACTTGGAGCCAATCCACCAGGAGAAATCGAGTGGAGCTTCAAGAGTAGGAAAACCCCGGAAGAAGTCAGGCATCGGCAGGGAATGGAGCCGGCGCCGTGGACGACGGATGTCGAGGTCGATGAGTATCTCGACCGGAATCCCGGCCTGGAACATGTATTGTATCAAACCGCTGAGCATGCGGCGGCTTACTTCGGGTCGGGGGCAGCTATCCGTCTTCGCGTATATCGCAGTCGGGAGAGTCTCGAGGAGGAAGAACTGGTAGTCCTGATTCAAACCACAGCCGAGCCCGAGGAAGCGCTTCAGATGCTATACCGGCTCCAGGACGAATGGTGGTTCCATCAGCCTGCCTCAGAGACCGGCCGAGTGTCTATCGACGTTTGCTTCGCCTGATGTCGTTCGATTGGAAGGGTTACCTCGCAATCGCGCAGGCTATGGCGCAGCTCGGCAACTCTCCGACAAACGAGCCCCACTATCGTACCGCTGTCAGCCGCGCGTACTATTATGCTTTTAACAACGCTGTTCTTCGCCTTGAGTCCAGGGAGCCAAACGCCAAAATAGAGCGGAAGTACCGAGGTCCAGGCGCCCATTCAATCGTGTGGAGCCGGTTCGGTTCGCTCGGCAGCACAGGCAGAAGGATCGCCGATGCCGGAAACAGCCTTAAGCGATGGCGCGAGTGGGCAGACTACGAGGAGGACGCAAGTTTCGAACAGAAAGATGCGACAGCAGCCTCGCTGCGTGCTCAGATGATAATCGTGCTGCTGCCCAACGTGTAATCGCGTGCCTTAACGCAGGGATTACGGCCCTCTCCTGATGAGAAGGCCCCCTCGCTCTTGATTCAGTCCCGATCCGGGCGGAGGCTCTTGCGGAAGTGGATGAGGCGTTCGACTTCCTCGTAGCCCAGGGATTGGTGGGCGTGGAGACTGACGTCATTATCGAGGAGGCAGTCGGACGCCATCTCCTGGCAGCCTTTCTCCCGCGCCCACTCCTCGGCCGCGGCGACCAGCAGGGATCCGATACCCTGGCGGCGGAGATCCGGGTCCACGTACCAGCCCTCGATGTACCCGACCGGGTGGCTCTCGCATCCATCTGCGGAGGCCCGCAGTGAGACCTCCAGGAATCCACCCAGGCCAACCGTGGGCCGGGCGGCGATGAACACCGCGAGGTCTCCGCCTCGCGCGTAGTCCTCCATTTCTTCCGTGTGCATGTCCGGCGAACATTCCGGCCACAAGGCTGTGCGCATCCGCAGCCATTCGGCGCGATCTTGGGGGGCGGCCTGCCCGATAATCATGTCTGCTCCTGCGGGTAAATGACGGGCGACACGTGCGTCATCCCTACGTTGAATGTTTCGGGCAAACATTACCGTTCCGATTTGCCTGGGGCAGAGCCCCGGTTATGATAGCCATTTTCGCGTTTCGAGGTTCAGCCCGCGCTGCCTGGCCCAAAAGTCGGCGGTTCCCAAAACGGGGCGGGAGGGGTGGACAGCAGCAGCCCGCGCAGCACTACTGGCCGAGCCGTACAGAGATGGAATGGAGTGCCGGCAGGATCGTCCTGGCTAAGTGGGGAATCTGTTTGGGGACGAAGATTGTGGGCAGGCGGGCGAGCCCGCCGCGCCGGATGACTGGACGGGCTCTTGAAACGCCCCAGGGCGGGCCCGATTAGAGTATCGAAGTGGGCGAGGCCGGATTGTCAAAATCAGCAACCGCCGGAATCCCGACGCCCCACGAAGGAGGGAAAATGAACCTGACTCAAGAGGAGAATGAGCTATGCAGCGCCATCGGATTCGATCCAGCCGTGCTTGATCTCGTCAGGTCCAACACTGGGGCGACGCCGCAGCGCCTGGTCGGGATTACCGAGGACGATGAAGAAGTGCCGGTTGACGGCCTCTCGTTCGACGTGCGCCGCGACGATGTAGAAGGGCTGCTGCGCCAACTACAGCCGGTGCTGGGACCAATGGGCTACAGGGCCTTCTGGAGCGAACGCCGGCTCACGAGCGGCATGGCCGCAGGCGACGAGCTTGCGATCCTGAAAACGGCAGACCCCTATGCCATCTTGCACGCCAGGCAGACAGACGGGGCCAACTACGGCGTGTTCCTACCAGACATCCTAGCGCGTCTGGACGCGTGGAAGTCGATCTGCCAGTTCGAAGTGGTCGGGGCCGCGTCCGACTGGGTGGCACTCACGTTTTTGACACTGCCACCGGAACTCTGCGCGTTTGCGGAGGAGATATACTCGTTCTGCCCGGACTCGGTCGAGCAGGGCATAGGCCTCGTTAGAGAGCACGACGATCCACAACTGTACGCGCGGGCGCGGACGATTTGCCCGGAGTACACGAGCAGGACACCGCAGGCAGCGGGGAAGAGTCACGCCCAGACGGTGGCGGACGAGATCCGATCGATGTTCGGCCCAAAGGCGGACGAGTTGACAACCGTCTTCGGGTTCATGTCCCCGGACGAGGTCCGATCAATGCTCGGCCAAAGGGATCTGGAGCAGCCTGATGAAGACCCAAAGAACCTGAAGCGTCTGGGGTCCGACATTGATGACCCTGTGCTTGCACTTGTGGAGATGGGCATTCGGCTGCTGGCCGCCGAGATAGAACGGTCCCGATACCTGTTCCTCTGGTGGGACTGAGCTGCTTCTCGTGCGCATGAGCAGGGAGAAGTACCAGCGTGGACGACTACATCCAGATGAGCCCGGATCTGTTCGATGCCGACCGGCCGGGAGCCGTTGAGCGCTTCCTGAGAATATAGAAGCTGGCGTCGACCTGCGCGCTATCGATTACCAGGAGGGATGGACGCTGCTGCATCGGGCGGCTTAACATGTCCACACTGCGACGGACGCCATCCTCGTTCATAGAGCGCGTGGAGGCAGGGGATAGATGAGATACGGGCAGACGGGGCTGAAGGCGATACTGTTGGGCGGCGCGGCCGCGAGCGGCGCGCTACTCTACCGACACTATGCGAGGCGGGCGCCGGGCATAGAGGTCGACAACGTCCACGCGCAGATCAACCCCACGCGCGTGCTCCGAATCGCGCCGCCGTCGTCCCTTGCGCCGGCTTGCGGGTTACCTGGACGACTACCACGCCGTCCTGAACCGGCGGACGCGGTCGGCCCGATCCACCGAGATCATTACCGAGATCTTCGTGCCTCGGCCGGCGCTGTGCGCGTTCATGTCCGACGTGCGCGTGGACTTCCGCCGCCACGGAGTCAACCTGATCTATGGGACCATACGGTTCGTCGAGCGCGACGACGAGAGCTTCCTGTCTTGGGCGCGCAATGACACCGCGGGTATCATCTTCAACCTCCATACCGAGCACACGCCGCAGGGGCTGGAGCATTCGGCCGGGACCTTTCGCCGACTGATCGACCTGGCGATCCGCTACGAGGGAAGCTACTACCTGACCTACCACCGCTACGCCACCGCGGAGCAGGTGATGGCCTGCTATCCGCGGTTTGCCGACTTCCTGGACTGGAAACGGCGCTGCGACCCTTCGGAGCTCTTCCAGAGCGACTGGTATCGGCGCCATGCCCGCCTCCTGGGACAGTTCTCGCGCGGCGTGCAGCGAGAACCGCACGCGATGAGGGAAGTCGCGCCGAGGTCAACCCCGCTGCACGTCGCAAAGCGGGCGCGGAGGGCGATCCGGTTTTACGCCCAGCGGATAGCCCGGCGTTCTCGCAGGAGGCGAATCACCTGCCAGTGATCGGCGAGCAGAGCTACCATCAGAGGAGTTGCGCTGTCGTTGCGAGCCGCGTTCGGATCGGCGCCGTGATGCATTAGCTGCTCGACAATATCCTGGGAGCCAACGTGAGCGGCGATATGCATGGGAGTGCAGCCCTCCGCCGTCTTCACGTTGGGATTTGCTCCGAGCGAGAGCAGCAGATCGACGACCTCGGCGGCGTCTACCGCCGCGGCGGTGTGAAGCGGTGTCTGAGCCAGGCTGTTCCGGGAGACCGCGTCGATGTCCGCGCCCGCGGACGTGATCACTTCCGCCACGGAAAGATGCGCGAAGTGGGCCGCCAGGTGCAGCGCTGTCCATCCATCCGGGTTGAACTCCCGCGCCAGGTCCGGAACGAGTCCCAGAAGGCATTCCACGTGATCGACTTTACCAAGCGCCGCGGCGGCAAATATGTTCAGACTCGCGCCGTTTCGAACCAGGACTTCGGCTACGTCTGTGGCGCCATGTAGCGCCGCCAGCAGCGGCAGGCTTTGCCCATTCTCATTCCGGTGAGCCAGATGCGGCGCAAAATCCAGCAGCTCCAGCACGGTTGGCACATCATTCTGCCGCACGGCCTCCACCAGCGCGTTCTCCTGTCGCCGCGATGTGTAACTCAAGACTGCTGACATGTCAACTCCTTGGCTGGATTTACGATTTTCAGATTGCCGCCTCTGCTAAAGGAGTAGAGCGAAGAGAGCCTCCACCAGCGATTTCGCCAGCGCCTCGGCGAGCGCTTTGAGCAGAAGCTTGGAGACGGGATGACTCAGCGGGCCAGGTTCGATCCGGGCGTCACTGTGCCTCGCGCTTCGAATCACCGGCGCCGGCTCCTCGGATTCGAAGCATCCCATGAGGCGAAGCCGGCCTATCAGCACCGTTTGATTGACCAGGGCGGGATCATAGTTAATCAAAGCCCGCCGGGTGAAGTCTGATACTTCCACCCGCTGGACTCCCGGAATTGCCGCCATCGCGGTACGGATGCGTGGGGGAAGGTGAGGATCTCGCTTGAGCGCCGGGATCTCGATACGGAGCCGGCCCGGCAGCGCATGTACGTACAGCCCGGTCTCCGACCAATCCTGTAAATTCGAATTCTCCCCGGCGCCGGGGGAGCGGTCCCCGTAGACTTCACTCAGTATCAAAACAGCTCTCCGTCGGTCTTCGATCCGTCGCAACAGTCTTCCATTACGATCATATCTCCGGCGGATTATGGTTTTGTTAAGTCACAGTCATCGTATGATTAAGAAAACAGGCGTTTACTATCTGAGCGCTGACGCAATGGGGAGAGGACAATCCCCCCGCCAGGACAAGCGAGCCGGCGGGGGAAGTCCATTCTTACGGCGCTCGGTATTCCTGAAGATAGCTGTTCTTTCCGTCGGTATACGAGAGCCAGACTGAGTGGGTCCGGGGATCCACAGCGAGGGAGTGGGCGCGATTGTGGCTGGCGACGTTGGCCACGAGCTCGGCGCCCGCAACGGTTTCGCGGACCACCGAGATGAAGCCGTTCCCGCAGGCGCAGTAGAGGCGCTTCCGGCCCGGGTCGAACGCGATCTGATCGACGTATCCGGGCGCAATGGCGACGGTCTGGATTACCTTACCGGTCTTCATGTCGATGACGGCGACCTTGCCGCTGCCGGCGGTGAAGAGCCTTTGCGTCGCGGCGTCGATGGCGAGACCATGTGGAGACGTGACCGGAGAGGTAGACCACGTTGTTTCCACGCTATTAGTGGCGGGATTGATGACCTGGACGGAGTTCATCGGCTTAATGTTCTGGTAGATGCGGTTCGTCTGGGCGTCATATTCCATGACCTCGGGCGCTCCGGCGATGGTAATGGATCCGGCGACGCGCGCCGTTTTCGGATCGACGATCCAGATTTCTGTCCCATCGTCGTGGTCGACGTAGAGCATTCCGTTCACAGGATCGAATAGAACGTCATCCGCGGGCCCATTGAGCGGGACCTGCGCTTCGATGGCGAGCGTCCGCCGGTTGAGGATCACGAGCTTCTGATCGCCACCCGCGGCGAAGAGATGGTTGTGGAAAGGATCCACCGCCACGCCATTGACCACTCCGGTGGGAACTTCCGTCATGGCGTGGGTCCGGAGATCCAGTACGGTGAGCGATTTTGTGCCGGGATGAGTGGCGATCACCCGACGCATGCGGGGGTCCATCATCATAAAGTCGATGCCCCCCCGCCCCCCCC
>DASRZA010000195.1:0-10654 GCA_035686845.1 Armatimonadota bacterium
GCTCGTCGACCATGGCCATGAAGGAGATCACTGCCAGAGAATCCCAACCCTCCAGCTCCGCAAGAGTTTCGGAACCTCGGACAGTGGCGGACGGCGCCTCCAGAATCTCATCCAGCGCAGCATAGAATTCAGTTCTGCTCAAGGCTTCTCCATCCCTGTGTTCTCCACCGCGAGGGCCTCCGCGATTTGCGGCCATGCGTGGTCGATGTCGAAGTTCGCGACAACGTGAGCACGACCCCTGCGTCCCATAGCTTGTGCCAGCGGTCTATCCATCGCGAGAGTCTCCATGGCGTCCGCGAGACCTTCGAGGTCCCCCGGCGCAACCAGCAGTCCGCCCTCGGATGGCGTAACGAGCGACGGGATACCTCCTACCGGCGTCGAAATAACGGCGAGACCGCACGCCATTCCTTCAAGCAGTGAATTGGGGAGCCCCTCACTGTAAGACGGTAGGACTATGACATCCGCCGCCATCAGTTCAGCAGGCTTTTCCTCATTATAGACCCATCCGCGGAATTCAACCCGGTCAGTCAGGCCCAACCGGAGACAGGTGTGGTTCAGCGCGTCGCGGAGCGGCCCACCGCCGCAGATGACGAGATGGAACGGCGCGCCGCGAGCGGCGAGGCGAGCGGCAGCCTCCAGCAGGTCTTCCACGCCCTTCGCACGAATCAACCAACCCATGTAGAGGAACACAATCTCGCGCCCGTCGCGGGCGCGGGCGCTGCGTTCGTTCCACACTAGTTCGTACTGCGACGTATCGATCCAGTTCGGTACGACGCGAATTCTCCTCGCAGCCGACGGAAACAACTCGCGCAAGCTGGCGCCGGCTTCTAGGCTCTGGCAGATTACTACATCCGCGCTGTTAAGCGCCCACCTCAGAAACCATCGTTTTGCGCCATGACATGCCGTAATCTCCGAGCGCAGGGTGAGAACGACGCGTGCGCCCCAAATACGGCTCAGAACGCACATTATCCCCTTCTCTAACATGCTGGCCATAGCCCATCCGGAGAATACCAGAATACCGTCCGCTCGGCCCCACAGAAGATGGTAAAGTACCTTGCCAACGCGGCGGATCGCGTCGGCAATCCGAACCGGCATCGGAGGGGGAGGATGCGACCTCATGCTGCTGTCCACGAGCAGCCAATCGACAATGGATGTGATGCCACTTTCGAGGAGAGCGCGGCTGGCAAAGCCCTGGCCGCCGGTGGTGCCATCACGCGCCACGAGACTGACAGCGCCTACGAAGATGATGCGTGCTTTCTCACCCATTCTGCGCGTGGCGATACCGTTACGTTCCGTCACTGCCACGTATGGCCTCCTCTTTAGTGCCGGCTGCCGGACGAGCCTCGGTAACAAAGATCGCTCGCAACTTCATCGCCGCTGCCTTTCACCGGCCGCCACCGGGGAAGCGTCACCCGTACCGGGTCGCAAGAGATGCTTTCGCCAGCGCAGGAAACCGTAGATCAGAACAGATCGGTGCAGCGCCCGATAGCTGTTAGCAGTTCGGGAGAGATCGGTGTCGGCTCTCACATAGCGATCCATCAGCTTCGGGTTCAACTCGGCCGAGCTGTCCTTCAGGTAATCGTCCATTTCACCTCGAAGCTCCCGCCAGAATGATTCACCCAGCCAGCTCCGAACCGGCAGATTAAAGCCCTGCTTGGGACCCTCCACAATCGCAGCCGGCAGCCGATCTCGGAGCGCCTCCCGGAGGACGTACTTGCCAAGCTTTCCGCGGCGTTTTAGACGCGTGGGGAGCGAGAGCGCGTAGGTCGCGAGGCGGGAATCTAGAAAGGGCGCACGGACCTCAAGTGACTCCGCCATCGACATTCGATCGACCTTCGTCAGAATATCCTGGGGGAGCGACGTATGGAGCGCGTAGAGAGAGACCGCCAGGTCAGGATCTTCTGCGGAGACGCAGATCTCCCGGGATTTTTCTTGCTCAATTTCGAGCTGAGCGCGGGTATCGGCCTCCCAGGAGGTTCCCGCTGTCAGGTCGATCAGCGCCTGGTCGGTGAAGACCCCGTGCATGGTGTGGTGGAGAAGACCTTGAGATCTGCTCGCGTTCAACTCCAGCGCGCGCTTTACTCCCTCCCACCGAGCCGTTCCCGGCAGCCCGCGGGCCGCGAGCGCTGATAGGAATCCGCCGGGACGCCCTCCCCCCCAGCGCTGCAAAAGGGCTTGCCGCTCATGGCTTAGATAGCCGGAGAGCAGTTCATCACCGCCATCCCCGGAGAGAACCACTTTGAAATGACGGCGCGCAGCCGCCGAGACCGCCCGGGTGGGCATCGCGCTGGTATCGTGGAACGGCTGACCGTAGTGCATAAGAAAGTCATCGAAGACGGCGGGTGAGAAGGACGCCCGGACCCCCTCTTCCTCCTCCAGCGTAATCCCCAGATGGCCAGCGGTCAGGCGCGCCATCGGCCGCTCATCAGCCCGTTGACCTGCGAAACCGACGGTGACCGCCCGGATGTCTGGCCTGCTTCTGCTTGCCGAGGCTGCCACCGCGCCCGAATCGATCCCTCCACTCAGAAAAAGCCCCAGCGGAACATCGGCAACCAATCGATCTCGAACACTCTGGTCCAACAGCTCCAACAGCCTGGCGCCACATTTTGCCAGTGATCCGGCCTCGTGATCGATACTCGTCGGCGGCTGCCAGTAGACGCCATGAGCCTCCGTGCCATCCGCTGAGCGCCGCATCCATCGGCCAGGGAGCAGTTCTTCAATACCTTCTATAGCGGTAATACCCGGCCACGGATGGCCGTATCTCAAAATACTGATTACACCGCGGGCAGAAGGATCGCGAGGGGCGCTGCGCGCGATGAGCAGCGGCGAAAGCTCGCTGCAGAAGGCAAACCGATTCTCTCGCCGATCGAGATAGAGTGGCTTCTCGCCGAACCGGTCACGGGCCAGCCAGAGATCTCCCGACCGGGTGTCCAACGCAGCAAAGGCAAACATCCCCTCCGCGGACTCGAGCGCTTTGACAACCCCTCGCTCCGCGATCAGCTCTATCAACACCTCCGTATCCGCGCCCGTGCGAAACACGACACCACGGGATCGAAGCCCGTCGCGAAGCGATCGGAAATTATAAATCTCGCCATTGAGGACGATCACCCAGCGGCCATTGGCGCTTGTCATCGGTTGGCGGCCATGCGCGGGGTCCAGGATTGAAAGCCGGGTCATCCCCAGGCGCCATCGCTCGGTTTGAAAGTCTCCCCGGTCATCCGGCCCGCGGTGGCGGATCAGATCTAACATTCGATTCAGGGCGAGATCCTCACTCGTTTCCGATCCCGGAAGCAGGTCTATCCCCGCGATACCGCACATCTCAGCCACTCAATTCGCAAGAAGGTTCCGCGTTCATCGATTTCACCGGAGTCAGGGGCCGCATTCCTCGAGCTTCTGTGTTCACGCCGGCGCGATGCAGAGATATTTCGCGGAGGCCGAGGTCCTTTAGAGCGGCACGAATCTGCCCTGGCCTCCGGGTGTGAGAATACCAGGCCGTGAGGTAATCGTGAGTATCCAGCACCGCCCACTGACGCAAGAGCTCATCGTCGAGTTGAGGATAAGACTGGTAATAGGATTCGACCGGGGAGATTCGGCTCAGCAGCATTTGCCCGAGTCGGAAATTTCGGGTCAACTTATGCAGCGGCAGAAGACAGCGGGTGAGCGCCTCGGTCACCTTGATTCCGATCGCGGGGGGCAGACGCCGCAGGATGACCCGCAAGAGAGTCGCTGTCTTCGTATATCGCGATAGGGTCGGCCTGAAATGGTCGAATACCAGGATCCCACCCGGCTTCACGTGCGCGTACAGCGCCGCGATTGCCTTTTCAGGACAGGGAGTGTGTTGGACGACGCCAAGACAGAATACCAGGTCGAACTGCTGCGGCAGAAAAGGAAGCTGTAAAATGCTCGCCTGGGCCACCCGGTGTGTTGAGTTCTGAGGGAAGTTCTCCTGGTTCGCGTCTACCGCGCTGCTCAGGTCAATCGAGGTGACCAACGCCCCCTGCTGAAGCAGGACTTCTGTAAATCGTCCGGCCCCACATCCGCACTCCAGGACCTGTTTTCCCGACAGATCAGACCAGAGAGCTTCGCCAAGAGCGCGCCGCGCGCGATCTCTGGAGATGGTCGTTCCGGTATACGAATCGAGCTGTGTCAACCGGTAGCGATTCCATTGGGCGCCAAAAGCATCCGCATAGCTGGACTCGGGCACAAAACGAAGAACGCCTCCCTTCTTGGGATAGCTCTCGCCTTCGGGACAGCGCAGTGAAGCCTTATCGTCGGTGAGCGGCTGATGATGGATCGGGCAATACCAGGCCGGGAAAGGGGAATGATCTGTCATTAAATTAAGCGATGTCTCCATAGAAATGCGTCACTCGCTCCCTGGAGAGCCTCCTCTCCACGGGATAAAGCGATTCCTCATGACGCAGGATCGTATCAATATCCCATCTGAATTTCACCACGCGAGCCGGAGAGCCTACAGCAACAGCATAGGGGGGTACGCTTCGGCTAACAACGGCGCCCGCGCCAATGATGGCCCCGCGGCCGATGGTGACGCCCTTAAGAATGATGGCCCGAGCGCCTATCCAGACATCATCTTCGATGATCACCGGCTGATCATCACCCGGCCGCTTCTCCTCAACGTCGTACATAAACTTGCCAACCACCGAAGTATTGTGATCGCCGCCCAGGATGACCACCTCCGGACCAAACATCACCTTGCTGCCGATACGGATCTCGGATACTGTGGCCATCAATAAAGGACGCTCTCCGAGGAACACATCATCCCCCACTCGTATATTGCCAAAACTGTATAAGCCTTTCGGGTCGAACCAGAAGTTCTTGCCATGCGATTGAAAGAGGGGTTGGTATGTGGTCATAAGGACGCGGCGCCACACTTTGCGGACGAGAAGAGCCGATCTGGCGATCATAACCAACATGATATCATGAGTCCTGTGAGACACGAACCGGTGTCTCCGTGCGCGTCGTCACCTTTTTTCGGAACGCTGCCGCGGTAAGAACCTCCAGATACTGTTCAACGAACCTGTTGGGGTTGAACATTTCCTCGGCCATCAGACGGCCGCAGCGGCCAAGCGCCTCGCGCTCCGTCGGAGAGAGGCGAGCGAAATCCAGTATAGCCCGCGCAATATCTTCCGCGGACGTGGGATCAAACAGGAATCCATTCTCACGATTCTTTACGATGCGCCGCGCGTCCGACACCTCGCTCATTAGCACAGGGCGTCCACACGCCATTGCCTCGCAGATGGTATTGGAGAGACCCTCAAAGAGAGACGGGAGAATCACCGCGTCGGCGCCGCGGTAGACGTCGGCTATGGCCGGGCTTGCTTCGTGAAGCCGAACCGAGCTCTGCAGCCGCTGTTCCAGGATCAGTCGGGCTGCAGCGTCGTACACCGTGGTTACGGGCGCCCCGGTCTTCTGGTTCCGTGGGGAACCTCCGTACCAATCCAAAGTCAGGCTGAGTTCAGGCGCCCGGTCCCGCACTCTCACCATAGCTTCAACGAGCCGCTCCGGATTCTTGAGCGCCTGGTAATTCGCAGCCACTACCAGTTTGATAGTGCCATCGCTCCGCCGAGAAGGCGCCGGCGCAGGGCAGAAATGCTCCAGGTCCACAGCGTTGTAGATGGTAACCACTCGTCCCGCAAGGGATGGAACCAGGTTCTCGATAAGAAGCCGGTTTGTGTAAGAATTGGTGGTAAGATAATCTGCGATCCGGTGGAACAAGATTCCGAGACGGGTTGAACGAGTCTTCGAGACAAGGCTGCGCTCCGAGACGACAAGTCCCCACTTTCGGCTCGGAAGGGCAGCCAACTCAGCGTACAGAGAACTGGCATTCAGGAATGCCAGCGCCACATCTTGCTGACCGCCCCGCAGCGCACGCCGCACGTTAAGTATACGCTTGAGTTTGGAAGCGTGGTACACAGAGCGGCACTCTACCCCGGCTTGCCGAAGCAGAGGCAGGAAGAAATCGAAGGGAGGGGTCAGCGGATAATAGGTCAGCATCAGGACTTCATGTCCCCGCTGTGTCAAGAGAGCCGCCAGGCTGCATAGCTGCCGCTGTGCGCCCCCAGAGCTAAGACTATCAATTAGGCAGGTGATGCGCATCTAAGTTTATTCCCGGGCCATTCGGCCGCCGGCCGCGGCAAGCTCAGGGACTGTCGGAGAAGCGCGCCATCGATCCAGCCAGCTCTGAAACATGAGGATGTTCCAGATCCAATAACCCCAATCCATTTGGCCCGATAAATGCTCTCTCCAACGACTATGCACTGGCTCAGGGTTCAGAAACCCTTCTTCGCGCAGCCGCTTCTCATCGATCAGCGATTCTGCCCACTCCCGCAGCGGCCCCCGCATCCATGCGCTGATCGGGACGCCGAATCCCATCTTAGGGCGCTCGATTAACTCCCGTGGGACGTAGCGATAGAGCGCCTGGCGAAGAATCCATTTACTCTGCCGCTCGCGAGATTTCAGACTGATCGGAATCGTGTTAGCAAACTCCACCACCCGGTGATCCAGAAGCGGCACTCTCGCTTCCAGGCTCACCGCCATACTTGCCCGGTCTACTTTGACAAGAATATCATCGGGCAGGTAGGTGACCGTATCGAGGTACATCATTCGCTGCAGGAAGGTGGACAGTGTGGGCCATTGAACCGGGTCCGAGAGCGTCGATACCGGCTCAGATCCCTCAATCACGAGGGGCAGACTCGTTGAATGGGAAACACAAGAGCGATAGAGTGTTTCGGGCCGCTCTAGAGAAAGCAGCTCGCCCGCCCGGTCGACGCGCCGTCCAATACGCTGCAGAAGCGATGATGCCTGCTGCTTGCGGGCCGGCTGCGCGATCCACTGCAAAGCTCGACCTGCTGGCCGGCGAGCGCCAATGGGAATACGGCCGTTAATACTCCACGCCGAGTCGGCGGAGAAGTACCGGGGATAGCCGCAGAACAACTCGTCACCCCCGTCACCCGAAAGGCTCACGGTAACATGCTGCCGGGTCAGTTTTGAGACCAGGTAGGTCGGGATCTGTGACGAGTCGGCGAATGGCTCGTCATAGATCCCGGCAAGCCCTGGAATCGCTGCCTGCGCTTCCTCCGAAGTGACGTACAACTCGGTATGCTCTGTCCCTAAATGACGGGCTACGGCGGCGGCATGGTGCGCTTCGTTGTGGTCCTCTTCATGGAACCCGATGCTGAACGTTTTCACCGGCCGCTGGCTCTGGGCCTGCATCAGGGCGACGACGGTGGAAGAATCCACGCCCCCAGAGAGAAAGGCGCCGAGGGGGACATCGGCGACCATCCGAATGGCTACCGCTTCGCGCAGCAGCCTATCGAGCTCCTCGACCGCCTCGCTCGGAGATCCGGCAAACGGCGTTGAATCGCCTCTCTCCGCTGTGTCTCGCGCCGACCAGTAGGGCGCCGGCGCCTTGTGGTCATTCGATGAGCGCAGCGTTATGATCGTGCCGGGCGAGAGCTTATAAATCCCCTTGTAGATGGAGTAGGGCTGGGGGATATATCCGTGTCGGAAGTAGAGTGAGAGCGCGCCGCGGTCGATTTCGGCCTCGAATTCAGGGTGCGCACGGAGCGCCTTGAGCTCGGAGCCGAAGAGCAGTGTGTCGCGGGACCAGCCGTAGTACAGCGGCTTGATCCCCAGACGATCGCGAGTCAGCGAGAGCTGCCGCTCCTGCCGATCCCAGAGAGCGATGGCAAACATTCCCACACAACGCCGTATCGCAGGCTCCAGGCCCCACTCCTCAATGGCGGCAAGGAGCGCCTCGGTGTCGGAGTGACCCCGAAACCGGTGGCCGAGCGGCGATAGCTCGTCCCGGAGGGCGGCGAAGTTATAGATCTCCCCATTAAAGGCAATCACATAACGGCCGCTCTCGGAGAGCATCGGCTGGTGGCCTTCAGGTGATAGATCCAGAATTGCCAGCCGGCGGAACCCCAGGGCAATACCCGCCGCGCTGTCTGTCCAGGCGCCGGAATCATCGGGACCGCGATGCTCCAGCGTCAGCGCCATGCGGCTTACCCGTGACTGCAGTTCGCGATTATTGTGGGCTGGCGGCTGCCAGAACCCCGTCAATCCACACACGAAGGCCTCGTTTCAAAACAGAACGATATTCCGGCGCGTTCAGCCGACTCTGGGCGATGGCAGGAGGCACGCGGGCATGTCAATGCCGGAGAAAGACATACTGGTTGCAGGGCAGGCCTCCACCTGCGGTGAGCAGTCGCTCCAGAGAAAACCCGCGTGCATGGAAAAAATCAAAAATCTGTTCGGGTTTCGCCACCTCAAAGGGATAGCCTCCCAGCCAGTCGTGCCAGTCATGGACTCTGGACATCCCTCTGTTGTAAATATAGTCTTTGTAGCGGTTGAGGGGGTTTCGACGCTTGATCAGGTCTCGAAGAAGATTGCTGATGACCCAGTAAGGGATGATCGTTCCCGCGACGAGGCGCCGCCCCACTCGAGAACTAATGTAGAGCCGTTTGACCCATCTCCACTGCCGGGAAATCCGGCCCTGGTCATTATAGATGGAGATAAAGAGAACGCCCCTGTCCGCCACGAGGGGTACAACATTCTCCAGGGCCGTCCACATGTCGCCCGTGTGGTGAAGCACGCCCCAGGAATAGACGATATCCCACTGCCCCAGCGATTGAAGATAGGATGTTTCGAGCGCGCTGCCGGTCTCAACCGTCCAGTTCGTGGAGGTCTCGAAATACCTTCGCTTGAGCTCGGCGGTGCAGGCGGCGCTCTGCGGGTCATAGTCAAACGAGTGGACCCGGCTCGCTCCCAATCGCATGGCCGCCAGCGACGAGAGCCCGCTTCCGCTGCCAACGTCTAAGAATGATTTCCCGGCCAGGTTGTCGACTTCCATCATCTTTTTGAGGTCTTTTTCCGCCTCCGCGATCCTCCGGTCGTCGAGAACCGTCAGAAACCGCTGCCAGTTGGCGCCAAACCGGAAGCGTTCTCCAGCCTCCACTTCTCGCGCAAACGCCTCTTCGTTCATCAATTCTGCTCCTGCGTCATCTTCATCTCTATCTGGCGGCGTGCCAATTTCAGTTTATCGCAATTCCCGGAATCTATTACCGCTCCGGATTGCCCGCCCGGCCCCGTACACGGGCAGCAAAGCTGCGAGCAGAAGCGAGAGATCCCTCGCCTGCTGTCATTATACCTTATGGTCCGTCACAGTCCGTGTCCCGGAGCTATCGTCGTATTGACAACCCGTTCTGACCTCGTCAATCAGTTCGTCCCACACTGCCATGACTTTCCCCAGACCGAATCGATCCAGCACTTCCGGAGCTCGGGCCGCCAACCGCTCCCTTTCTTCGGGATGATCCATCAACCGGCTGATCGCTGCTTCCAGCGCATCCACGTCCCCGGCAGGCACAAGCACTCCATCGATCCCATCGCGGATAATCTCTGAAGGTCCGCTCGGACAGTCGAAGCTGATCACCGGCAGTCCGCACGCCATCGCCTCACAGAGGACGTTGGGAAAGCCCTCGAAGCGAGACGAGAGAACGAACAGATCCGCACATTTCATCTTCTGCCACGGCTCTTTTGTTGTGCCCGGCAGCCGCACCCGGTCCTGGAGTCCGAACTGGGCGACCATCGTTTCAAGAGATTCTCGCAGCGGCCCATCCCCCCAGATTTCCAGCGTCCATTCCGGATGTTTGGGCGCCAGAACAGAAAACACCCTGATCAACAGATCGAAACTCTTATTCTGGTCCAACCTTCCCATCGCCATCAACGCTCGCTGCGTACTAATCACCCGTCCGCTATCGCCCCCGGCGACATTTTCTCTGGGAACCGCCGTTGGATTGGGAATCACGCGCCCCAGAGAGCGCACGTGTGAGGGGAAATAATTCAGCGCGGCTGCTGTTTGCACGACGACGTGCGACGCGCGTGGATAAGTCAGCCGCCGCAGGGCCGCCCAGAATCTTCCAATCTGGTACTGGGAGGGATCCGTTCGTTCTGATACAATGACTGGTATGCCCATTCCGACGGCGGCCATCAAGACGGTAACGTTTGTCATTTCAACAAAGGAGATCACAACGTCCGCCTGGCATTCCCGAATTGAGGTGCGCAGCGCGAAAATCCGCTGAATCAGCGAGAGCGCAACAAAAATCGAATGCCGGGCTCGCGAAGACGCCTGACGCTTCTGTCCGAACGCGTGGAGCCTTCGCTCTATAAACGAATTTGAGAGCGGACCCGGTCCTATAGGCCGGTGGACGACAGCCGGATCCAGCGCGTAAAAGGGCGGCTCGATGCCGTCATCCAGGGTCAAGAGATGTACGACGGAGCCTCTTCGAGCCCAGTAGTTTGCCATCACCGAAACTTGCCGCTCGGCGCCGCCCGATCGAAGGCAGCCGATAACAAGAACAATGCGTATAGCCCGGCCGCTCATTTTCTCGCCTCGTCGATAAGCTGGTCCCACACTGCCATGACTTTCCCCAGACCGAATCGATCCAGCACTTCCGGAGCTCGGGCCGCCAGCCGCTCCCTCTCTTCCGGATGATCCATCAGCCGGCTGATCGCCGCTTCGAGCGCATCCACGTCGCCGGCGGGCACGAGCACTCCGTCGATCCCATCGCGGATAATTTCCGAAGGCCCGCTCGGACAGTCGAAGCTGATGACCGGCAGTCCGCACGCCATCGCC
>DASRZA010000196.1:0-8317 GCA_035686845.1 Armatimonadota bacterium
TGAACAGAGACCCTGGTCCCGGTCGGCGGAGCCGACACCCCGACGAGTTTGCAGGGCAAATCGCGATTGAGATCGAGTAGCGCGTCCCCAAAAAGGTTCGTCTGCACTGGTCGTTGAGACTCGGGGTATATTGTCCGATGACTGAATCTCTTAACCTCCGACCGCCGCTTTGCTTCCGCCATTGTCCACACCTCGTCCGCCGCTGTACATAGCTCTGGCATGCGATGGGACTCCAGAAGCCCGCGCGGTATCAGTTCATTATAGCACATATCTTGATTTTCTATTACCTACTGCGTTATAATATGTGTGAAAGGGCTGATGTGGACATTCTATTTCGCACGGCGAAAATGGCGAGGGTGTGCAGCAGCAGAAAGGAGCGGGCCAAGGCATTCGGCCCCATGCGAGCAAAGATTGTCGGGCGTCGGCTGGACCAGATGCGTCTGTCCCGGAGCCTGAAGGCATTTTCATTGGTTCATCCCCGCTGCCACCCGCTCATTGGGAATCGCGCCGGCCAGTGGTCGGCGGACCTCGACGGACCTTACCGCTTGATCTTCGAGATCGCCGTCGACCCTGTTCCAATGGATGACTATGGAAGTATCGATTTAGACAAAGTACAGAAAGTCAGGAT
The DNA here is from genome assembly GCA_035686845.1 of Armatimonadota bacterium. GTDB lineage: Bacteria > Armatimonadota > DASRZA01 > DASRZA01 > DASRZA01 > DASRZA01. The sequence goes on from DASRZA010000196.1 coordinate 629, forward strand.
TATCGATGTTGCTGACACCCATTGAAAACAACCTCGGCAACCAATACGTTCCCGACGAGGTATCTGCCCCTGGTGAAACACTCCAGGAAGTGCTGGAAGAACGAAGAATGACCCAGACGGAGCTTGCGGAGAGGCTTGGTCTGGCTCACAAAACGGTCAACCAGATCATACGCGGCAAGGCGCCTCTGACCTATGCGACCGCTCTTGGGCTTGAGACCGTGCTGGGCATTCCCGCGAGCTTTTGGACCGCCTACGAGACCGCGTATCGCGAAAGTCTGACGCGGAAGGAGGTGTCACAGAAGCTGGCTGAATACACCTCATGGCTCAATGAGCTCCCGTGGAAAAAGGCAATGGCTTTAGGATGGATCCGCCCGCAACCTTCGCATTTAGAGCAAATGATGGAGATTTTGCGCTTCTTTGGGGTCGCCTCACCCAAACAGTACCAGGAGGTGTACGGCAGTCTCGCAGTCCAATGGAAACGATCGATGAAGTTTCCAATTGATCCTGGCGCCACCGCATTCTGGCTGCGCCGTGGGGAACTGGACGCCGCCGAACTCGAGAGAAGCCCGAATCTCGAATGGAAGGAGTATGACCCGCGAGAGTTCGAACGGCGCCTGGAAGAGGCGCGGGCGCTGACGCGAGAGAGGGAGCCTGCGTGTTTCGTTCCCGCGCTGCAGCGGCTGTGCGCCTTATCGGGAGTGGCTGTCGTATTTGTGCCCGAGTTAGCCGGAACGCGGGCCGGCGGAGCCGCACGGTGGCTGTCGCCCGGACGCGCGCTGATCCAGCTCAGCCTGCGATATAAGACCAACGATCATCTCTGGTTTCGGTTCTATCATGAGGCCGCGCATGTTCTTAAGCATTCCAAAAAGCGCGTCTTTCTTGAGCAGGACAAGCAGGACCCGGACGATCAGGAGCGTGAGGCGGACGAGTTCGCCCAAGACTTCCTTATTCCGCCGCGGGAGTATCGCGCTTTGGGGTTTTTGGGAAAACCGAGTAAAGAGGGCGTGGAACGCTTCGCAGCGCGGATCGGAATAGACGCTGGTGTCGTGGTCGGACGACTTCAGAATGACCAGGTAATTCCTCGCAACTGGTTTAACGACTTAAAGCAGCGATACGAGTGGGACCAAGCCGATCCTCATGGGAAAGGAGGGTGAATCCGATTCAATCCACTTTTTTCATCTTGGCGGTTCAGCTCCCATCGCGTTCGCGACCAAACCACCTGCCGCGTTTGTGTGTCCTGTATCAAGAGCCAGCTTACGGGGTAAACTTTTATATGGAGGAGGCGGTTATCCATTCAGAGGACACAGCAGACATGCTATCGAACTTAGCTATCGATAGCGCTCTTCTTCCAGATGAGACCATGCAAACAAACATCATCGAAAACCTCACAGACACCAACGCGCCAGTGCAGCAAGCGGTCGCGGACAACGTAGTAGCGCAGCACCCGGTCGCCGACAACCTGGTAGTGCAGCACGCGGTCACCGACAACCTGGACCAGTTGTTGAGCGCCCTTCCGCCAACGGTCCGGGAGAGCCTCATCCGTCGCGATAACCTGGAGGATCTCCTCGAGATCGTGCTGGACCTGGGACGCTATCCCGAGGCGCGGTTTCCGGGTGAACATATCACACTGGGTGACCGACTGGTGACGGCGGAAGATCTGGCGTACCTGGTGCAGCGCGTGGGAGAGTTTGGTCAGGATAACCGGGCCGGCATTGAAAGAACGCTCCACCGGATTTCGGCGATTCGAAATCGCAGCGGCCGGATCGTGGGGCTCACCTGCCGCATTGGCCGCGCCGTCTACGGCACGATCGACATCATCCGCGACATCGTGGAGGGCGGTCAGAGTATCCTGATGCTCGGCCGACCCGGCATTGGGAAGACGACGAAGCTGCGCGAGGTGGCGCGGGTGCTGAGCACGGAGTTCCATAAGCGAGTTATCGTCGTGGACACTTCCAACGAAATCGCCGGGGATGGTGACATTCCCCACCCCGCGATTGGCGACGCTCGACGGATGCAGGTGGCCCGGCCGGAGCTCCAGCACGCCGTCATGATCGAGGCTGTGGAGAACCACATGCCAGAGGTGATCGTTATTGACGAAATCGGGACCGAGGCTGAGGCGTTGGCTGCCCGCACGATCGCGGAGCGCGGGGTACAGCTCGTGGGGACGGCGCACGGCAACTCGCTCGAAAACTTGATGATGAACCCGACGCTAGCGGATCTGATTGGCGGCATCCAGGCGGTGACGCTGGGAGATGAGGAAGCGCGACGCCGCGGAACGCAGAAAACGGTGCTGGAACGGAAGGCGCCGCCGACGTTCGACTGCATCATCGAGCTGATGGATATCGATCGGCTCGCTATTCACAGGGACGTGGCGAGCGTGGTTGATAGGATTCTGCGGGGCGAGAATTCGCGTCCGGAGATCCGGCTGCGCGAAAACGATGGCGAAATTCGGGTGGTGCAGGAGACGCTGCCGCAGGGACGATCGATACGCGGCGTTCAGCCCCGGATGAACGGTCTGCGGTCCTCCGCCGAGCCAATCAGCCGTGAACGAACCTATATGCCGCCATCGGAAGCGCCGGTTGGGGCGCCGCCCTCTTCGGAGGGCGAGCGCGGAGAGCAACCCGGGTCAGAAACCGGCGAGGTCGCGGACATTCGGCGGGTGCGCGGCAATCGCCAGGGAACGGTGAACATCTTCCCGTATGGTGTCAGCCGGAGTCGGCTGGAACGCGCCATCCATGATCTGAGCGTGCCGGCGGTGATCTCCCGCGATATCCGGGACGCTCACGCGCTGTTGACGCTGAAATCCCACTTCAAGCATGATCTGGGCGCTCTGAAGGGAGCGGATGGTATTCCCACCTTTGTTATTAAGAGCAATACCTATGTTCAGATCGCCAACGCCCTTCGCGATATCTTCCAGATGGACAGCCAGGACGTGGAAGAGAAGGCGATGCAAGAGGTGGAAGACGCCGTTGAGCACGTCATGGCAGAGAATGAGCCTGTCGAGCTGATGCCCCAGGGCGCCTATATCCGCCGCCTTCAGCATCAGCTCGTGGACAAGTATAAACTGGTCTCGGAGAGCGTTGGCAACGAGCCAAACCGGAGGCTTCGGATTTTCAAAAGGTAGCTCCGTGACAGCCGATGGCATCCGGTTCTTACGAGCGGGAGGTGGATTATGGACAGTCGACCGAAACTCAATACTGGAGATCGCTAATGCCGGCAGGTGTTGGAGAAGGGCTAACCTTCGGGCTGGTGAGTTTTATCTTCATGGCCGCCGCGGCCTGGCTCTTTTTTCAGACGCTCCAGGGGGATATGGAGTCGACGCAGGCGGGGCTAATCTTTCTGCCGATCCTCGTTTGCTGGATCGGATTTGGCAGCGCGCTGCACAGTTCTCCGGCCCTTGCAGGCGGATTTTTCATCCTTGCGGTTGTCTGGTGTTTCATGGCTGCCATTCGAGTCATGGCCGTCAATGAGCGCATAAAACGGGATCTTCGAGTGTCGGAGATTCAGCACGCGCAGGCATGGCTGATGCAGCATCCCAATGATGGGATCGGCCATATGCGACTGGGCGATCTGTTCGAACAGCATGGACTCCTGAGCGAGGCTTATACGGAATACGTGGCTGTCACGACGCTGGATCCGCGTAATAAACACGCGGTGCTGCGGGCTCGAGACGCCTACCGGGAGCTCACTAAGAAACCATCCGCGAAGAACGCAAATCTGCCTCCGCTGCCCGAGATGCCGCCCGAAGGACCGCCCCCGCCCCCGCCGGAAGTCGAGCAGCCGGGGCGCATCAAAGAGTTCATGGGGGCGATCCAGCGAGATCCGTCCAATGCGTCGCTTCACGCCTCGCTCGCGGAGGAGATGCTTAAGCACGGCCGGCTGCAAGAAGCGGCCGAAGCGTACCGCAAGGCGCTCTGGATCGATCCATCCAACGAGCGTTACCGCTTCAATTATCATTCACTCATGGAGCCGGCGGCTGAGATCGGGCCGGCGCCTGCATACGGCGATCCGGGAGAGAGCGCGGAGCAGCCGATCGATCAAGCAGGGAAAACGCAGACGGTGGAGGCGCGTACGGAGTCAACGCAGAAAGTGGAGCCTCATACCGAGTCAACGCAGAAGGTGGAGGCGCGTACGGAGCTATTCGCCTCTCCGCTCGTCAATGAGCCTTCCCTGGCGCCGCCGCCTGAGCTGGAGTTTGAGGACAGGCTAATCGCCGGGGTAGAAGCCGTCACGGTACCGCCGCGACTGAACCTGTTAGGTTCGGATGAGGGTTCCGAAAAGCCGGCGGCGCCGGGTCCTGGCGGCTTTAAGACTAAACGTCTGAAGCTGAAAGAACGAGCGACGGGGAAAGTAAGGAGCATAAAAGAGAAGCGTGCTTTCGATCCTGATTCCGACTCTCAATGAAGAGCGGGCGCTCCCTGATTGCCTCCGGCGCGTCCGTGAGGTTGCGCCGGCAGCGGAGATCATCGTCTCTGATGGCGGCAGCTCGGATCGGACGCTTTCGCTGGCGGCGCCATATGCTCGAGTCGTTGAAGGGCCGAGCGGCCGCGGGCGTCAGTTGAACCGGGCCGCGGCGCACGCCCGCGGGGAGAGGCTCCTCTTCCTCCACGCCGACACGCTGCTGCCCTGGTTGAACGTAGAGGAGGAGATAGCCCGCGGAATGGAACGGCCGGGGATATTAGGTGGAAACTTCCGGATTCAGTTCTTTCCGACCGACCCGGCAGTCCGTTTTTTGGAGCGAATGTATAACGCGGCCCGGCCGATCGGTCTTTTCTTTGGCGATTCCGCCATGTTTGTGCGCCGCGAGCCATTTTTAGCCCGGGGCGGATTTCACCGGGAGGATCTGATGGAAGACGTGGAACTGGCGCGATGGATGCGGCGCGCGGGGCGCACGTTCCGGATTGAACAACCGGTGAGAACCTCTTCACGCCGGTTCCGCGGCAGCGCCTTCCGGCACGTAGCGCTCTGGCTCAGCCTCTACAGTCTCTTCTATTGCGGTGTGCCGGATAGAGCTTTGGCCCGGTTCTACCCCGCGGTCCGGTAGTCACAGTTCACTCGAATAAACGGGCGACCGGATATGAAAGCCCGGGCAGCATCTCCGGCTCCGAGAGCGTGTCGACGGAGGTCAGAACGCGCGGAGCAGAATCCCTCCGGTGCAGTGTAACCGTCCTGGTCTTTGGGTTCACCACCCATACCAGTCTGACGCCGGCGTTGAGGTAGAGATCCACCTTCCGGCGCACCGCCGGGGCGGAGTCGTTCTTGCTGACGACTTCGACCACGAGGGCGGGAATCGTCGCCAGCCAACCCTCCGGCGTCATACGAACGGGGAATTGATCTTGCAGAATGAACGCAGCGTCGGCGCCCACCACGGTATCGGGATTCGATGAAAGCTGAATCCCCACCTCGCCATACGACTGTCCCAGGCCGCGCATCTTGCCAAACGCGACAAGAAGATAGGTGATCTGACTCTCCACGCTGCCATGCTCGCCACCGGGTGGAGTCATGAGCCGCAATTCCCCCTCGTACAATTCGTAAAGTACAGGACCGGATGGCAGATCCGCGGGCATCGCCGCAAGGTCAGCGGCGGTTAACCGGCGGTCACCGCGATCAACCTCAGAAACAGTATTCGACCGAACGCTAACAGTCATGGTCTTACCTCCGGCTCATTATATCACGACCGCCGCCAACGCCGCTTCGGCCGGATGATCGACCGGACGCTTGCTATCCCTTTCACGCCCGGTTTTCGGCGACCGACGCCTTCGTCCATTCGCCGTCAACGAGCCGCCAGATTCCCCGGGGATTGGCATCCTGCAATTCAGGCGGGAGCATGGCGTCCGGGAAGCCCTGGTAACAAATGGGTCGGGCGAAGCGGCTGATTGCCGCCGTCCCGACGGAGGTGGATCGTATGTCGGTGGAGGCCGGGTACGGACCGCCGTGATTCATCGCCGGGCTGACTTCAACACCCGTCGGGAAGCCGTTCAAGATCAGCCGGCCGACCCGCGCTGTCAGAATCTCAATCAACGGGGCGAACTGCTCCAGGTCCTCCGGCGTGGCGTGGATCGTGGCCGTCAACTGGCCCTCCAGCCCACGCGCCACCGCCATCATAGCGGCCGGCGAATCGCAGACGACGACCAGGGACGAGGGGCCAAAAAGCTCCTGAGAGAGGCTCGGGTCGCTGAGGAAGTTGGCAGAGGGCGTGGAGAAGAGGGCGGCCCGCGCGCCCGGTCCGGCATTTTCGGTGGTCTCGATCGTGACGCCTTCGATCGTTCGCAGCCGGTCCACCCCCGCGGCGAACGCGTCACATATCCTCTGGTGGAGCATAACGCCGGCCGGAACCTTTTGAAGCTGTTCGGCCGCCATCCGGATCACTTCCTGCAGCACGCTATTGTCAATCCCCACAACGACTCCCGGATTAGTGCAAAACTGACCCACGCCAAGTGTGACCGAATCGGCCAGGCCCTTTGCGATGGCCTCGCCGCGGGCTTTCAGAGCGCCGGGCAGGATAAAGACCGGGTTCACGCTCCCCATCTCCGCGAAAACCGGAATGGGCCGATCCCGCGCCGCAGCCGCATTGAAGAGAGCGCGCCCGGCATTCAGCGACCCGGTAAAACCAACCGCTTCGGCGAGGGGATGACGGACGAGCGCCAGGCTGACATCGGGACCGCCATGCAGCATCGAGAAGGTACCATCCGGCAGCCCGGTGGCCGAAACCGCCGCGCGAATAGCGCGCGCCACCATCTCCGAGACGCCCGGATGCGCCGGATGCGCTTTCACCACCACCGGGTTTCCCGCAGCGAACGCTGAGGCCGCATCGCCCCCCGCGACGGAGAACGCGAGGGGAAAATTGCTGGCGCCGAACACGACGACCGGCCCGATCGGGATCAACATACGGCGGAGGTCCGGCCGCGGCGCCGGTTTGCGATCCGGTAGAGCGGGGTCAATACGCGCTTCCACCCACGACCCTTCTCGAACGACGCCGGCGAACATCCGGAGCTGTCCCACGGTGCGCAGACGCTCACCGGAAAGCCGCCCCTCCGGGAGCCCCGTTTCCGCCGCGGCGCGTGAGATAAGCGAGTCGCCAAGCGCCATAATCTCATCGGCGATCCGGTCCAGGAGAGCCGACGTCCGCTCCCAATCACTCTTGCGCCGCTGTGAGAACGCGTCCGCGGCGAGCGTCATCGCCCGGTCGATTTCCGAAGGCGCCGCCTCGTAGAAGTCAGGCGCCAGCGTCTCACCCGAGGCAGGATTTACCGCCGCGATCACAGGCCGCCCTTCGGCGGACTCCGACCCACCGATTATATTCTTACCGTGAAGCTCCATAGCTATGCTGCTCCATCAAAGAAGGTGTTAGGTGTTAGGTGTTAGGTGTTAGGTGTTAGGTGTTAGGTGTTAGGTGTTAGGTGTTAGGTGTTAGGTGTTAGGTGTTAGGTGTTAGGTGTCTAGAGCGAGGCGCTGGGCGTGAGGCGCCACGTTCCGGTGCTCACACACCCACACACTCACACACCCACACACCCACACACTCACACACTGACAAACTCACACACTCAACCTCCTCCATCTACTTCGTTTACCAGCTCCCCGATCGGGGGGATGGTGACATGAATCTCATCGCCGCGCGCGAGGGTGAAAGCAGGCGGCGGGACGACGCCGGTACCGGTCAGGAGGAAGCAGCCGAATGGAAAGCTGCTT
>DASRZA010000197.1:0-5575 GCA_035686845.1 Armatimonadota bacterium
GCCATTGAGGCGCTAATCGAGTTGCTCGAGGCGAACGGCCAGGAGCCCTGCCACCCCACTGGCCCGTTCACCTGGATCGGTATGGAGCTTGGGAACCTGCTCGTTGGCTACTGCAATCAAAAGGAATATCCCTATCCGGACCCGAGCCACATCCCCACTCCCTATTGCTGGCCGACGGTGGAGGAGTGCATTCAGACTTTCACCAAGGACTCTATTAACTGCGAATTGCTGCATCCGGACGCGGCATCGCAGGAGCGTAAGGATTGCGAAGCAGAGGCGGATAGGATGCTAATGATATGCATGAGTATAGCGGAGTAATCGATGGGATTGGCTGACGGCGCACCCGCGCTTATCCACGCCAACTGCGTACCGAGCTCCATATGGGGGCTCTGGCAGACGCGTGAAGGCTCACCACGGAGTCGCACGCGGGACTGGCCAGACCGCTCCAGATCTCTCGTCCTGTCGGTCCCACAACAGGAGGCCGGGAATGCATTGAGTCCTGGTACGCGCCGGCGGAAATGCGCCGGTTCACGTAAATGTTGGGCCTTGGTATCCATACACCATCGACAATCGCGCACCCAGCCCCGGTAGACTTCCACGGAGTTGTATTGGGGGCCGCGACGCGGCCCCCGGGAGACAGGGAGTAGAATTCACATGACGAAGCGGTCGGAGCTCGGCAAACGCGGAATCTCCTTTGGGGACGTGATCTCGAAGGCTGCCGTCCTCGCCGACAACGAGGGTGAGAAACTGGTGACGCCGGCACACCTTCTGCTCGCTATAATGGCACGGGCCGATCCGGTTGCAATCGGCGCGCTGCGGCAGTTGGCGCCCGACGTCGAGAAGCTCTCGAAGAGCCTGGACGACACTCTTCGCGCGCCAGCGAGGCCAATGGCCGAAGAGCCGAGCCTCCAGCGGCTTGCGAAAGCTGTCACAGAGCTTATGCGCAGCGTGACGCCCGAGCAGCGCAGCGACGAGCCGGCGATGCAGAAGCTGCTGCACGAAACAATAGAAAAGTGCGGGCCGCGCCCCCGACTCAGCCAGGAAGCTAAGCAGGTATGGAGATCGGCGGAGCAAGAGGCCCAACAGTCCGGCGCCGAAATGATGGAAGCGGAGCATATCCTACTTGGGCTGCTTGCTGACCCGGGTAATGAGGCAGCGCAAGCCCTGAAGGCTTCAGGCATCACCCTCGAATTAGCCCGCTCCGCGGTGTCCGAATCCAGGCGAGCGAACGCGCATCCGGCTCCTCCGCTCTGGCGGACGCTCGAGAACTCAGTCCTCCACCTTCTTGCCGCCGCTAGGAACCGGGTGAGAGGTTCGGGCCGCGACGTGGTTACGCTCAAGGACATCCTACTCGCCCTCGTAGACGACAATGAACTCGGGACCCGTCTCGCGACGTCGTTCCCTATCGACCGGCGGTGCCTTCGCCGTTCTATAGAAACGCTGCCGCCACCGGCTGGGGGTCGGCAATCTCAAGACGGTGGGCCTCGCGGCGATGTTGCGAGCGAAGTCGGGTCCGACACGAGGCCAGCAGGGTCGGGAGGCTGGCTGGACCCCCGTACATGCAAGGCTCTGGAATTCGCCGCGCAGGAGGCTCATCGATTCAGCCGCATTATGGTGGGCCCGGCAGATCTGCTGGCCGGGATAATCGCAGTGAGCGACGAGGAGGAACTTGACACGCTGCGGTTGGCGGGACTGGATCTCTCGAAAGCGCGGGACATCCTCGCGGCTAATGAGAACGGCGGTCCAGAGATCTCTCGGAAGACGCCGCCGGACGCACACGTGTCGCCCCACGATGGGGGTTCCCGAAGATGAGAACCGAACTAACCTCCGGCTCTTAGTGAAGGATCGGAGAGCCCGCCGGAGAGCCGTGGGGATATGGCGCCAGGGCCGGATATTACACCGATCAGGAGACCGGGCTTCAGCTTCTGACATTCCGTTACTACGATCCCGGCCGCGGCCGGTTCCTCACACGAGACCCGCTTGGGGATGGAGGAGGTATAAATCAGTACGCGTATGTGACCAACAACCCGGAAGTCTGGGACGATTCCTCGGGGCTGCTGGCGGCTTCGACGGGTGGAGCGATCGACGTTGGGGGCGCGACCGGCGAGGGCGGAATAGCTACAGGCTGGTCTCCCCCCGGATGGCCGGCCCCTGGCGCGGGTGCCGGAGGAGAGGCTGGCGGGACGGCGGCCTGCGAGGCGGGTGGGATCACCGCCGGCGAGGCCGGTGGCATCACCGCCGGCGGCGTGGCGGCTGGCGGAACTATTATCGCAGGCGGTGAGGCTGGGGTAGAGATCTGGAACTACAACGTCAACGACCCCTGCCACCCGACGGGTCTCTTTACGTGGATCGGCGAGCAGATTGGGAACGCGATCTTCGGATACTGTAATCAGAGCGAGGACGACGTTGCGCCCTGTCCAATTCCGAAGACAAGGCAGGAGTGCAAGCAGAATCGCGATTGGAAGATGGGGAAATGCGCGGAGATGGCCCCGGGTTCGATAGACCAAATTATATGCAAGGCCGAGGCAGCGATCAACTACTCGGAATGCATGCGCCAGGTCGTGGGCGACTAGCTCGGGCGTGCGTCAGACGCATCCTACGCGACCCCAGATCATCCGCGGCGGCGGGGTTCACGGCTGAACGGGTAGCCACAAGAATGCAGGAAGGAGGTTTTTTTGGGGATGGTAGAGGAATTTCCGACGAACGTTTCGCGAGCCATCGGGCGTCACGCGTGGCAGGCGCGCTATCTAGCAGCCAAGCAGGCCGCCGCTCGCGGGGGCGGCAGCATTCAGGTTGCACACCTACTTCTTGGGCTGCTGGAACAACAGGACGCGGTAGTGATGAAACTGCTCAGCCGGGGGGGCGTTGACATTCCGGCTCTTACGCACGATATCGAAGCGCTTGTGGGGCCCGCGACGCTCGATCCCTCGACGGATTGCGCGGAGGATCAGGATTGGGCCGCGCTCCGCGAGTTGACGGTGGAGCAACGGTTGTCGTCGGCCAGGTTCGCGCTCACGTTGATGGAAATCCAGGGTCGCCATCGACCCCCAGTCCCTCTTCCCAATAGCGACGGGGTGAACGATGTTGCGATCCTTGCGATGGAAGTCACAGAGAGGGTCCGGTCCGATTTCATAGAGGCGGAACACCTATTGATTGCAATCGCGCTGATCCCCGGGGACGCGGCGTCGGGCTTGAAAAATCGCGGTTTCGATCCCGAGGTGGCAATCGGCCTTCTGAACAACCCGGACTCGGCCTTTCGAAGGCCTCCCGCTCCCTTGTGGCAAAGGTCAGAGCTACTGAGCGGCGTTAGGGAACGCGCCGATGAGTACGCTGCAGCTAATCATCGCACTGGCGTCACCCGGGAGGATCTGCTCTCTGCCCTGGCAACGGTACCCAGCATGGCGACCGCGCGGCTGTTCAAACGCGCGGGAGTCGATCGGCAGCTATTGATCGACCGGTTGGGATCGGTCAAGCCACTGGATGAGCAGGCATTGAGCGCGCGTTGGAGCGCCCTTCACTTGAGCGAAGACAGCAAGGCCCTGCTGCTGCGGGCCGACCAGGAAGCTCAGCGCCGGGGACATTCTGAACTCGGCTTTGAAGATCTGTTTCTGGCCGTACTCGCGTCAGGAAAGGGGGCTGCCTTTGAGGCGCTCACCGAGCAGGGCTTGGACCTGGATACTTGCCGCCGCCTCTTCGAGGAGACTGCGTCCGCCGCTGGAACCGAGTAGGAACGTAGCCCGGTGGAATTTAGTCCCGAACCGGTTAGGCGCCTCCGGTTTTCGCGGAGGACCGGATGCGCAAGCGACCTTTACGCCTTCGATCCGGCTGGCAGCCGGAGCCTGCTCTCCATGTTCGACATCGACTCCTCCGCCGCTGAATTGAGCGTTGGAATATCGGGGAGCGGTGTGCCGATGGCGCTAGGGCCGGGTATTACACAGATCAGGAGACGGGGCTGCAGCTTCTGACATGCCGCTACTACGATCCCGGCCGCGGCCGGTTCCTCACACGAGACCCGCTTGGGGATGGAGGAGGTATAAATCAGTACGCGTATGTCACCAATAACCCGGAAGTGTTAGACGATCCCTCGGGGCTGCTGGCGGGTTCCACCGGTGGAGCGATCGACGTTGGGGGCGCGACCGGAGAGGGCGGGATAGCGACAGGCTGGTCCCCGCCCGGATGGCCTGGCCCTGGGGGAGCCGCGGGAGGTGCGGCTGGCGGAGTGGGAGCGGGTGAGGCCGGGGGAGCGGGCGCCGCTGGCGCCGTCGGGAGCGGCGTCATCATAGGCGCTGGGGCCGAAGCCGGGTACGAGATCTGGAACTACAACATGAACGATCCCTGCCATGCGACCGGCCCGTTCACCTGGATCGGTGTGCAGATTGGGAACCTGATTACAGGTGAGTGTAACGAGCCAAATCCGGATCGGCCGCTCCCCCCGATCTGTCCTAAGAAGCCAGACCTCAACGTGTGCTTGCAGAAGCTCGCTGCCAATCAAGCATATTGTTATAGAACGCATAGCGGCGACCCGGATGCGTTGCGGGCCTGTATGGCTGAGGCGGGAAAAGCGTTCGCCGCCTGCATGCGTGGCGAGTATTATCCTTTCCCGCCTCCGAACCCGAACTGATCCTGCACGGGATCAGTCTGAATTTTTCCGCCGCCCGTGTCCGGGCGCAGCGCCTTTTTTTGACATTCGACTGAGGATAAGATTGGATCCAATATTTGAACGGTTCATCAGAGACTTTCAATGGGCGGGGGGCGACCGCATCTTGCAAACGCTTCGCCACTTTCCTACCCTGGCGTCGTTCGCGGATGATGAAGGGGCTACCGGGCTCCATCACGCGGCCGGCGGAGGACGCCTGGCGGTGGCGGAGGCGCTTCTGGCAGCTGGCGCCGATCCGAACAAAACCGACCGTCGTGGAGAAACTCCCCTTCGGCGAGCCGCAATAATGGGGATGCGCGAGGCAGCCGAGCTGCTGGTGCGATGGGGCGCTGGGCATGACGTGTTCAGCGTAGCGGGTATAGGCGACGAAGATCAGATTCGCGCACTGCTCCAGGATAATCCCGCGAAAATTCGCGATCGAGACTGGAGCACGAGAACGCCCCTCCATTTCGCCGCGGCCGCGGGCAACGAGGCCGCGGTATCCACGCTCATAGCGTTCGGCGCCGTCGTCGGCGATTGTGATCGTTTTGAAATGACACCGCTGCGCGAAGCTGCCGCGCACGGAAAGCGAGCGACCGCCGACCTGCTCGCGAGCTATGGCGGGGAACTGGACGTGCCGTCCGCCGCCGCGCTGGGCATGTCGGAGCACCTATCGGTCCTGCTGCGCCAGTCGCCGCAGCGGATCGGGGAGGAGATTATCCCTCACGGAACGCCGCTCCACTGGGCCGCGCGCGCCGGGCAGACATCCACCGCAGATGTCCTTTTAGACCACGGCGCGGCGGTGGATTCACTGTGCTTCACCCAGCATACCCCGCTGCACGCTGCACTGGAGTACGAGATGCCCCAAATGGCTCTCGCCCTCCTTGAGCGCGGCGCCAATCCGCTGACCGTATCGGTCACGGGCAGTACGCCGCTGCA
>DASRZA010000198.1:0-7184 GCA_035686845.1 Armatimonadota bacterium
CTCTTCCACCAGGATCTTTTGAAGCCGTGTCAGCGCCTGGTCACGTGCGGCGGCCGACTCGTCAAGCTGCTTCTGGCTCTCGCTAAGCCGGGCCTCGTACTCCGCGCGCTGGATTTCAATCTGATCCTGGAGGCCCTCCACGGTTCGTGCGACGGCCGCTCGTTCGGCCGATGCAGCCGCCTGCAGCACGTCCAGGTCGCTCTGAGCCTGCTTGAGCTCACCTTCCAAAGCGGCGACGCGACCGGCCATCTCTTCGGCCGGCTCGCCGTTCCCAGATTCTTCGGTGATAACGGGCATATTGTCTTTCCTTTCTTCGATGGATAAGCAGCCGGCCGTGCACCGGCCGACCTCTTCTTCACGCCTTGCAGTAACCCCGGCGATACTGGCGCCGGCGTGTGCCCCGCGAACCACGGCGTCGATCCCGAGAAGTGTATAATCGTCGCGCACGACCCGGTGCGGCAGGTGATCGGCCCGGTCGGAAAACCGGCCGCTGTGCTCGCCTCGCCGGTGGGCGGTCCTGGGGAACGAGGATGGGACGCGGCGTCCAGGTTCTTCAGCCGCTTCATGATCGGGGCAGCACCAGCCAAGCGTGCCCTCCCCGCGAGTCGATACGCTCACCGGCACGCCGGCCCGGATAAGCTGCGCCAGCGTGCGGCCGTGCGGCGTGTCCAACACGTGCGCCTGGAAGTTGAGGCGCCCGCTCTCGTCGAGCTGCAGCGCGGTAATCCTGAGCGCCGTCTTTTCAAGGCGGGGAGCGGCTGCCGGGTGGTCAAGCTCCCCCAGCAGCGCGCCCGATTCCGAGCCGCTGCCGGGAGATTCAAAAGCCCGGACGATTTTTCGATACACCGAATCCGGGTAGAGCCGGCGATTGCCGTTTACCATACCGGCCGTCCCCGCCCTGCCGCGCACGGCCATCAAAACCCCCGGCGGTAGATCAGTGGTTGAGTTATCTTCGAGTAAGGTCATAGGTAATAGGTCTTGGGTTATAGGTCTTAGGTATTGGGTGTTCGGGCTTTGATTCATCCTTCATCCTTCATCCTTTAGCGGCCCACCGCCCTCACGACTGCCCGAACCGGAAGCTCAAATCAACTTCGGCGGGATCGATGCCGGCGAGTGTGAAGGCGAGATCAAGAACTTCCTTGATCCCGGTTGTCAGAGTATTCTGAAGGCTGCCGGCCATCCGCAAGAAATGAATCTCCTGGTAGATCAACGTAGCCTTGCTGTTAACATCTCTCTCCAGGCCCAGGTACGCCTTTGGCACTTCCAATCCCGAGACTAAGAGGTTCTGAAAGTACTCCAGATCGGGGATATGGGAAAGCTGCGCGTTGGCGGGATCCAGGCTCTGGATGCCGGTCTTGGGGCTGTCGGATGGCGATATGGTGAGAAAGTAGTCGGTGGTTACACTCACCGGGTTTTCCCGCTCCGTTATTGACCCGGTAAGCGGATCAATGGCGGGTGTTTTGGTCATGAATCGCATGTAATCCTGCACCATGTCAGCGCGCTCTTGCTGAGTGGCGCCGTCACTTACGGGCAGGAAATGAACGAGCTTCTGATAGCCCCGGCTCAACCGGGCGCTCACCAGGCTGTCTTGCAGCATGTTGAGCATCCGCCAGATTCTTCGGGCGGTGCGCACCCCGCTGCGGCCGTATTTCTCGTCGCCCTGCCGGTTGTTCCGGAGATGAAGAATCTGCCAGGCGGCGAACCGGGCGACCATGACTCCATTTCGAATCTGGTGGAAGGCGACGGGCGCCAGCCGGCCATATTCGTCTTCTTCGCGCACGATTTCGGCGGGTGGCAGCGATTTTAGCCGCCGTACCCGCAGCTTTTCATCGACGACGATTTCCATAAACTTATCGCCGTATTTGCGGGTGTCGCGGGCTATCGTCCATGCCCGGCGGGCCAGATTGCAGTCGGTAAAGACCTGGTCCGCGACCTGCTGCGCCGCCGGATGCGGCGCGCCTCCATCCGCGGACGTGACCCGCACTTCCAGCAGCCCGCCGCCAGCCTGCAGCGGTAATCCGAAGCCGGTGGAGATCCCGGCGCTTCCCGATGATTTGTTATCGGGATTGGCGGCGCCGTCCGGTTGGTCCGGAGCGATCAAACTGCCCGCGGTCGCCGTGGTGGCCCAGGCGTTGAGGGCCGCGTTGGTCAGGTCACTCTCCGCGTCCATGAGATCGGCGTCGCGGTAAGTGGCCAGGCGGTCGCCTTCCTGGCTCCAGAGATACGAGAGATCCAGGGGTGGGGCGGAGGACTGCGAAAAGACGCTGTTTCGATCTGGCGTCCGTTTTGCGCCATCAACTGGCGCCGCGGCGGCCCGGGGCGGCCGGAACCGATCCAGCGCGCGGGTCACCGTGGAACGAATTTTAGCCGCCGGACCCGCGGCAGGCGCCACGGCCCCGGGCACATCTCCCAAACCATTGCTCATCAATCACCTCCCACTTATAAGGCGGGAGATCGGGGATTTCGTGAGGTGAGGGAAGTTAAATAACTAAAAAGTGGGTGGAAGAGGCGGTTGAGGAAACGGCGTGATCGCCTACATTAATTCGAGGAGCGCTCGAAGCGCGTCTATGATCGCTCCGAGCTGATTGAGGGCCGGGTTGTCACCCACCTCAAGCTTTTGAATGCGATGCTTGAGCTGGTCAAGGCTTCGGGTATAGGCGGATGCTTCAGCTCGATCCTGGAAGATTCTGAAGAACTGAAGCCAGTACTGCGCCTCGATTCCGCAGAGCGGCTGCCGGCGAGCCCCTGCGATATAGTCGTCCATGATCCCACACCGGGCAAGCCGGCCGAAATTGCTTCCCGAGTCGCTCACCGGACGATCACAGATGGCATCGGATTTCATCGGATAAGGTGAAGCGCCAATTGCGATCTCAATGTCGGGGGCTGTCTTTGCCTCTCGCACATACTGCCAGTGGTAGTTGCGGTATTCCGCCGCGTACCGAGCCGATTCGACGTAGGGATCAAAGACTTTCGGTACGCCTGAAATGACATTCGACAGCGCCCACGGGACGACCACAATAAGATCCTGGAGAGCGCATGCGGATGGCGTGACCTGGTACCTGAAACTCGGCATGCCTTCCTTGGCGAGCAGGTACCAGCCCTTCAATTCGATACCAAGCAGAACAGGCGCCCCAGGAAGGTCACGCTGCACACTTTTGAGGAGCACGTCTGGAAACGTCTGGGACTGACGAATGAATCGATAAAGGCGATAGGAGTCGTCTGGATCCCAGATCGAGCGCAGGGCGTTGAGCGTTTCTACGACCTGGTGTTCGATGGCCGCTCCTAACGCCGCGTTGAGTGTATAGATGTCGGTAGCCAGAATACCACTGATCAGGGTCTCTGTTTCAAATGAAGCTGGAAGCGCGTAGATGGCTTCCCTCACGCGTCTGAACAGGGGAAAGTGAGGCGCATCAATGGAGAGTTCAGCCCTTGTGGGAGGATTTGACGACATGATTCTTTAGTCTCTCGACTGCTATCTCGAAGAATTCATCGGAGATTTCGGCACTGGCGCAGTTCCTTCCAAGATTGAGCGATGCCACAGCAGCCGAGCAGAGACCTCCAAATGGTTCCCATACCAGGTCACCGGAATCCGAACTGGCTCGGATTGATAGCTCAATAAGCTGGAGCGGCTTCTGGTTGGAATGGATGCATTTCGACTTGCTCTTCAGGCGCTCCGATCCGCGAACGGCCGGCGCCGTCCACACGTTAGTGACCCCCACCTCGCAATGGAATTTCGCTCGCATACGCGCCCACTCCGCCCCGCTCATGGGACGGATACCGTTCGAGGAGAAGTACGGACATCCCGATGGATTCCCGTGCTCGTTCGCGTATAGGACCAGCCGCTCAAAATGCTCTACTGGTGGATAGTACCAGAGATGGTCCTTTGTGAAGTACTTCCGCGTTGCCGCGTTGCGGACGCCACACACGGAGTTTGTTACTGAGAATGGAATGCCCGTTCTTTCCCATTCGTATCGGAGCCACTCTCTCATACTCATCGGCACGCCGCCCGCGCCAAACTCCGGCTCTCGCACGTACTGAGCGCAAACTTCTGTGACAACAGGAAACTTACGCAAGCTCTTAGAGTTCGCGTTGCCTGCGATGTGACCAACTCCCTTGTTCCAGATGTGGCAGCATCGGTATGTCCATCCGTGGCGGAGCAGAACCGGATGCACGGTGGCCCAACCGAGTTCCGTGTTCCAGAACCAGAGCGTGGTTTGGGGAGTTGCCCGTTTGCTCCAGGTCGCGACATGGGGCGCATACCAGGCGGCGAGATCGTGGGAATTGGGCGGATCACCTCGGAAACCGCCCACCCCGTAAGGCCCGTCGGAGATAATCACGACCGGGGTTTCCCATTGGTCGTAGAACTGCATCGAGTCTCCCCGGAATACGGTAACCCCGGCCCGAGTGTAGCAATTGATATCCCCGACACCGACGCGCTGCGAACGTGCACCTGTGACTGGCGCGATATCGAGCGGATTCTGCACAACCGCGGAATCATGATCCAAAATCGCGTCGGCGGAGAACGCGGTATCGTCCGCAAACAGCGGCAGCCGGGGCGCTATTTCATCAAGGTACTCTGATGGCACGATTCAGAATTCTCCCGTAGGGCGTTATCGATCGCCCTGGGTCAATTCTTCGGAATGTAGACCGCGGCGCTGACGTGTGTGAAGCTCCAGTGGTAGTGATGAGAGCGCGTATCGACGCCGCGCCCCTCCACCTGCAGAGCGCTCGGTGAGAAGCTCGCGGTATCGCTGCCCAACGCCCAGCCCTGATAACAGGGCTCGTCCAGAACCTGCGTTTCCTGGATGTCAACAGTTCCCGACCCATTGATTCTGCCCCGCACGGCGAGCTTAAAGGTGTAGGCGCTTTCCCGGTCCAGCAGCTCCCCTTCGAACTCCTCGCCATTCTGCCGCGTTACCGCAAGCAGCGCGGGATCACCACCGAAACACCCCTCCCATGTTCCGCTCATGATGGGCAGCGCCTTCGGATTGGTTCGAGCCCGCGGCGCCGGACCGGTAACAATCCACGGTTGGCGATTCCCCTCGACAAGCTGCGGCAGGAAGTACACTCCAATCAGTAAAGCGGCGATGCCGGTCAACCCGATCCAGGGCACGCGCGTGGGGCGCTTCCACGGCTTCAGGACATTAATCAGACCGCCGAACATGGCGCCGCCGATCCATGAGTATGGCAGCGCGAGAACTATTCCGGCCAGCAAGGCTGGAATTCCGAGCAATCTCAGCCACGATCGACGTGTCGGGCGCATCGACGGACCGCAGATTAAGAAGTAAAACAGGAGCACGAAGGCCCAGGGCAGCAGAAAATAAACGTTTCTAAAGGCGATGCGGCCCAGGCCATGCGCCACCCCGCAGTTCAGGAGACGCATCGTGCAGAGATTGCCGATTAACCATGCGGCGCAGTAGAACCCTATTGAGCTGGCGCGGGAAAACGTACGCTCCGGTGGAACACCCGCGACGGGCTCCTGTCCGAAGACTGACTTCTGTTGAATTAATGTGGGTCGCATAGCTCTTTACTCCCGCTCAAAGTTCCGGATCCGGCGCATGGAACGCAGCCGCGCGTTCCACGCCACTCATAGTCACTCTATGCCACTGTTAATAGCTATTATGCCAGTACCCGGCAATTCATCATTCCAAATTTCAACGATCGCGCCCGGCGGCCAAAACCGACGACTCCGCGCGCCGGTCGAGGGCTGCAGCGGTCGCTCCGGGTTTCGTCGCTCTTCGCTCGTCAGTCTTTCGGATTAAAGACCGCGGCGCTCACTCGCTCGAAGATCCAGTGATAGCGGCTCCGGCGCGCGTCGACGCCCCGGCCCTTCATTTCAAGTGCGGTCGACGAGAGGCCTCCCCTATCGATACCCAGCGCCCAATCGCCGTAAAACGGCTCGTCCAGAATCCGCTTTTCCTGGATATCAACGGTTCCCGTCGGATCAACTTCGCCCTGTACAGCAATCCGGTCGGTATAGCCGCTCTCTCGCACCACAAGATTGCCTTCAAACATCTGCGAGCGCTGACGCGACACCATAAGCAGCGCCGGGTTGCTGCCAAACCGCCCCTGCCAGGTTCCGGTCATGGTGGGCAGCGAATTCGAATTCGTTCGGGCAGCCGGCGCCGGGCCCGGAATGATCCACGGCTGGCGATTCCTCGTGACAAGCTGCGGCAGGGAAAAGGCGCCCAGAAGGAGACCGGCGAGAGCTATCAATCCGATCCGCCCCGTGCCCACCGGCAGCGTACATTTCCCGCGTCCGGTCGCCGGACTCAAGCTGAACAAAACCAGAAGGAAAAGCACAAAAACAAACGCTGAGGATCCCTGCGGTAAGTAAAAGAGCCCCGTCATAGCGGCGCTGGTACCGACGATCCCGATCCAGGGCAGGCGTCCCCAGGACCTCCATGCCCGGCGTCCGGCGATTGCGGCGCAAAACAAAGCTGCGAATGCGCAGGGTAGTAGACCCACACAGAAGGGAACCGCAAAATGACCAAACCCTCGCGCCAGGCCGCAAAACAGGATCTCTATCCCGCCGAACAGGCCGGCGAAGTAGGCCCAAAAACAGAGCCCCGAAGGAACCCCGGCCGCGGACCCGCGCGCCGGTCGTGCTCCCGCCATCGGCTCCTGTCCAAATACTGATTTCTGTTGAATCAACGTAGGTCGCATCGGCGCCTCCTTTTTCCTGGAGAGAACTCCGGAGCGCAGGCCAGCGCTCCGATTCGATTGTACTGAGTATCTGCCTCTCTTAGTATGCCAATTCGCGGTATTCCCCTCACTCTTCGGGATCAGGAGGGGTTGTTCCTGCCGAAACATTGAGAAAGGATTCGATCGCCGTCTCGACCTCCGCGACAGCGGATAAAAAGTTGACAACGCCGTGATCACCGCATATAATGTCGAACAGATTTCTGGTGGACGACGGTAAGGGGCCGGTGATAAGGCTCGGTACGTTTGTAGGCCAGCATCTCCACGGTCGCCGAAGCGGTCGACAGCGTGGATTGATGCTGGCATTTTTTGTTTCTGGCAGGTGTATGGATTGAATCGGCCCACAAAAGGCGAACTCGAGGCGGAGGTGGCCAACGCCGTCACGCGATTTCATCGCGAACAGCAGGGCCGTGGTCCGACCGACGTGAGAGCGCACCTGGTGGGGGAGTTGATTGTGGTTCGCTGCACCGGTATCTTTACGC
>DASRZA010000199.1:0-6287 GCA_035686845.1 Armatimonadota bacterium
CGCCATCGTCTGGCTTGGAGGGCGCGCCTATGATCTCCAGGACCTGATCGCTCCCGGATCCGGCTGGACGTTGGATGGCGCCACCAGTATCAACGACCGCGGGCAGATTACCGCGCAAGGTACCCTGGCGGGTGAACGGGGCATTCGGAGCTGTGTTCTGACGCCGGTGAAGAACAGCCGAACACCGCGTGCGGCAGATTGGTGGCGACAGGTGTTCTGACGCATCTGAACCCGCGTTGGCCGCCGGACTTATCGCCTGACCGATCGCGCGTGTCGGTCACTCAGGGGGACGTAATAATGGATTCCGAGGAAGACGTCTGGCCTTTATCAGCGCCGTCATTCCCGCCCCTGAATAATGAGTCATTGCTGTGGACCGAGGGATCTTGCCCACCGCTTCCGACCAAGCTGTCAAGGGTGTATCCTTTCCGTGAGCGGCGTCATAATGGTTTCCGAGGCCGTGATTCAGCCTTGGAAAGTTCAAATAAGGGTGAAGATATGCTGAACCAATGGATAGTGCTTGCCAACTTCGCGGGAGCGGCGTTCGTCGCCGGGGCCTGGTGGATCGCGTGGATGAATCGGAACGTGCTGCCGCCGAAAATCCCGATTCACTTTGGCTTTACCGGAGCGCCGAACCGGTGGGGTCCGCGCGCGATGATCTGGACGCTGCCGGTCGTGACGCTCGTGGTTTTCATTTTATATCTGGCAGTCCCGCTGGCTCATGCGTCCGCCGGAATACGCTCCATGATGGCGCTGCTGCGGGTTGAGGTGACCGGCCTCATGTACTACTGCACCCGGGGCCAGATTCGGATCGCTCTTGGCCGCGATCAGCGCCTGGGTCCCCTCGTCTGGCTCTGGACCGTCGCCATTTTAGCCACCGTGTTTTACTTCACCGCCTGTATGCCCACTCATTGATGAGTTCGTCGTTGGATGGGGCAATCACTGACGTGAGCGGCGCGTCTCAACATGTCCGAGTTTCGCGTAAGGAGACCTGACGGGAATGTTTGGATTCGGCGCGAAGCTGCCGGTTAGCGAAAAGGTCAGCGGTTGGATAGACGCCTCAATGGCCGGATTTGTGGAAAGGTTCGGGCTGGATCGCCTTCACGGCGCAGAGGTGGCGCTGCCTACGGACTCGTTCTTTCCCGATCCCTGGACCGGCGCCGATGCGGACGTGGAGCCGCTCCTGCGCCGTGTTTGTAGTTATATGCGCGTCGACCCCGCACGCCTGACGCTGAATGTCACCCACAAAAAGGAGGACGGACTTCGGGAGATCCTTCCATACTGGAGTGAGTCCAGCCGGGGCGCAGCCGGTCTCTACCAGGAGCATAGCGACGAAGAGAAGATCCGTATTACCGTTTTCCTGGATAGGTCCAGTCAGCATTCTTCGGTCATTGCTACCATTGCGCATGAGCTCGGACACGTTCTGCTTCTCGCGGATGGCGTGGTCCCGCGGGACGCGCCGGATATGGAGCAGCTCACGGATCTGATCACCGTCTTTTGCGGGTTAGGAGTGCTGAGCGCTAACAGCGTGATCCGCTCCTCACAATGGGACAGCGGTACAGGCAGATATGGCTGGTCAGTGGAGCGACAGGGCTACCTGTCGGAAGAGATGTATGGTTACGCGCTGGCGGTCTTTGCGATGCTCCGCGGGGAGACTGATCCCGCCTGGTCCAAGCATTTGAACCTCAACGTTCGCACTTATCTAAAGCAATCGCTCAATCTCCTCGCCCGGCGCCAGAAGACCGCGGCCCGGTTGGCGCTCAAGAAATCATGAAACCAGACGAATCCCGTTCTCATCCCACCCGGCGGCCGCTCCCTGAAGAGCGCTGCTTCACCAGCCCGGCCATTGCAGACGCGATCCATCGTGTGAGCGCCTCAATGCGGGATAAGGAGATGGCATGGCTCTTTGAGAACTGCCTCCCGAACACTCTCGATACCACCGTTACGGTGGGCGAAGACAAGAGCGGCCGGCCGGATACGTTTGTGATCACCGGCGACATCGACGCCATGTGGCTGCGGGATTCCACCAATCAGATCTGGCCCTATCTACCGTTCATCAAGCAGGATCCCACCCTGGACCGCCTGGTCCAGGGACTCATTCACCGGCAGGCGGCGTGCGTTAAGCTGGATCCGTACGCCAATGCCTTTTACCGCGAACCGGTTCTGGGGGAGTGGCGGAAAGACCAGACCACCATGAAACCAGGCGTTCATGAGCGCAAGTACGAGCTCGACAGTCTATGCGCGGTGCTGCGACTCTCCTGCGGATATTTTGCAGCCGGTGGGAACGCCGCGTGCTTTGACGACGACTGGGCCGACGCCGTTCGATTGGTCCTGCACACGATCCGGGTGGAACAGGCCGGCTCTTTCGAAGAGCCCGGATCGCCATACTCGTTCCGGCGCGTCTCCAACCGACCCACCGAAACCCTCGCGCTTGATGGACGCGGGCAGCCGGCCCGGCGCTGCGGGCTCAGCAAAAGCCCGTTCCGACCGTCCGATGACGCGGCGATGCTCCCGTTCCTGATTCCGGCCAACGCCCTCGCCGTAGTCACGCTCCGCCGTCTTTCGGCGATGCTGCGCGAGATCGGCGTTCATCAGAGCCTTGCGGATCCGGCCGAAAAGCTGGCTAACGAAATCGACGCCGGCATACGATCACACGCCATCGTGAAGCATCCGGAGAAGGGTCAAATCTTCGCCTATGAAGTGGATGGCTTCGGGGCGCATTATTTCATGGACGACGCCAACATTCCCAGTCTTCTCAGCCTGCCTTATCTTGGCTATTGCGATCGCAGTGATCCGATCTATCAGAATACCCGGTCGCTAATCCTCAGCGACGCCAACCCCTACTTCAGCTCGGGAAGCGCCGGCGCCGGCGTCGGCGGGCCGCACGTAGGCCCCGGCTGGATCTGGCCCATGTCAATCGTCATGCAGGCCCTCACGAGCGATTCGGACGAGGAGATTACCGACTGCCTCCGGACCCTGAAAGCAAGCCACTCCGGAACCGGCTTTATGCACGAATCGTTCTGGAAGGATGACGCCGCCCGGTTCACGCGACACTGGTTCGCGTGGGCGAATACTCTCTTCGGTGAGCTCATCCTCACGCTCGATCAGGAGCGGCCGGAACTGCTGTAGATGCGGCCGCGGTCGCGCGGCGGTTCCTCTTGCGCTAAAGTAGAGTCGAGGGGCATCGGCCCCGCGAACGTCCGGGGGGGATTGTAATGAGCGAAGCGAAAACAGCGGAGAAGATTATACGGCAGGTAGTGAAGTACAGCTTTTTTAAGCTGCAGCCGGAATGGCGGCGCCTGAGCGCGAAGGAGCGATCGAGCCATGTATCGGAATATGCCGAAGTGGTGGAGTCCGCCCGGGAGTCGGTGCTCCTGAGAAGCTACTCCACGGTGGGGATGCGCGGCGACGTCGACTTCATGCTCTGGATGGTTCACGAAGACGCGACGCGCATCATGAATGTTCATGCCCGGCTGAACCGCACGGCTCTGGCCGGTTACCTCACTTCGCCGCACTCTTTCCTGGCGACTACCAAGCGTTCGATGTATGTGGATAAGCATGAGCATCCCGGCTCCGAAAGCAGTCGCACGCAAATCGTGCCGCGAGATACCCCGTATCTCTTTGTTTATCCCTTTGTTAAGACCCGGCCCTGGTACGCGCTCTCCCAGGACGAACGGCAGAAGATGATGTCCCAGCATATCGAATTCGGGCATCGCTATCCCTCGGTCACGATCAACACGAGCTACTCCTTCGGCATTGATGACCAGGAGTTCGTGGTCGCGTTCGAGGGCAATAACCTTCAGGAATTCATGGACCTGGTCATGGATTTGCGCTACACGAAAGCCAGCGCCTACACGCTGCGCGATACCCCCGCCTTCACCTGCGTCAACCTCCCGATCAGCGAGGTGCTCGCGGCGCTTGGATAACGCGGACGAAGGACGAAGGACGGGGAAGAGGGTACGAGGCGCGGGGAAAGCGGGTACCTCGTACCCAACACCTAAGACCCAACACCTAAGACCTGTTCCAGGATCGTAGGGTCTTTGATCTCGTGATCGCGGGATAAGAGAACGACCTTCGAGAGGACTTCGGCGGTGCGTGGGTCATCATCGGCGAACGGGAGGAAGAGCCGGCCGCGGTGCTGGGAATGGACCGGCGCCAGACAGATACTCCCGCCCGGCTGCCGGTGCACAACCCCGCTCCCCAGATGAATCGAATAGGTTCCCAACCGGCCATCTACCAGCGCGTGGGGCGCTTTGAGGCGGACATTCTCGATCTTGAGCAGCCGGCAGCTCTCGCGTATGAGCGCCTCCCGCATCTCGGTGGTGGAAGCGGTCGCCTCGGGGTCAACGCCGCCCTGGTGCGCCACGCTGACCACGAGGTCCAGGTCTCGCATCGCTTCGCTGAAGACGCGGGGTGGAATAGTGCTGAGCGCCAGCGGCGTCCATTCGCCCGGCCGCGAAAACGCCGCCGCTTCTAACGTCAACCCCTCCACCTCTGTGGGAGTGAAGAAGCCCTCCTGAAATGTGATCCACGCCGCAACACCCTCGCTGTGAAAAGTTCGCCGGATCCCCTCCTCGGGATGAGAGATCCAGCCGCGTGCTCCAAATAGCGCCAGGGCCTGCCGGGGGTTTACCTGGTGTCCGGCATAACGGCTCGAGGATATCCCCTCCGTTTTCTCGGCGTCGGTGAGCACGTACAGCTCTCTAAACACCTGCTTGAATGGCTGCACCCGCTCATGGTTGAAGCAGTCGCGCTGCCAGCGGTCCCATTCTCCCGTGAGGAGCAGATCGTGCGGATGGGCGATCCGAAAGGCAGAGTCCGGTTCCAGGGATACGAGCTTTCCTTCGAGCGTCTCCAGCGCCGCGCCGCCATCAACGGGATAACCGGCCGCCGATTCGCTCATCAATGCCAGCGATCGGAGCATCGGCGCCAGCACCGGATGAGCGCAGAGCGTGATCAGTTCACGGCCCGTAAACCGG
This sequence comes from Armatimonadota bacterium, assembly GCA_035686845.1. GTDB lineage: Bacteria > Armatimonadota > DASRZA01 > DASRZA01 > DASRZA01 > DASRZA01. The sequence continues at coordinate 4,977 of DASRZA010000199.1, forward strand.
TCGCCCCGGCACATCGCCTCTTCAAGGGAGTGGCGCATCCGGCTCGCCTGACGCTCAATCTCCTTCTTTCGAGACTGAAGCTGCGCCACCGCCGGGTCCTTCTTCACGGCAGGGGGAATGGTCTTGATTAACTTGCCGGCGCGGCTGGCGCCCAATCCCGGCGCGCCCATCGCATTGAGTGAGAGTGTCACCTCCACGCCGCCGGACTGAACACGCACCGGACCCGCGGCGAGATCGGCGACCGCCTCCGCCTCCATCGCCCATTCCAGTCGTGCGGGATCGGGGTAGCCCGCGGTTCGAGCCAGGTTTTGCAGGGCGATCGAAGCGGCCAGTTTTTCACTCGCCTGGCGCATCGATCCGAACTGATTGCTGGTGCGGGCAAACTCCTGAATCAGCTTGTAGCGTTCCAGGACATCCTCTCTGCCTGGCTCAAGAGGGAGCAAACCCAGCGCTCGCACGGCGTCCTGGTTCCGCCGAACCCTGATTCGCTCCATCAAGTCCTGCCGTGAGATATTCCCATGTATGGCGTCAGCAAACAACTGCGCCCGCTTATGCCCGCCGCCACCCGACGCGTATTTCGCGGCCATGTCCAGTTTGGCCCAGCGATCCTGACCCATCGCCTTGAACGCCCGGTGAAACCAGGCCACGTCCACCGCGCCATCCAGCAGGCTCTGTGCGGAGAGCGGCGTGCGATCCGAGACCTGCGCCGTCCACGTCTCACTGATCTCAGCATCTACCGACCACTGGTCGTCTTTCGTATGAGCGTGAAGCCACCAGACTGCCTCGGCGAAACCGGGCCAACCGAGCGCGCTCTCCACGTGGCCTGCCCACTGCGGAGCGTAAACTCCGAGCTCGATCAACCGGCGTTCGGATATCTTCACTGCAAACCGTGGGGCGAATAACTCCGGAGTATCCCCCTCACCCGGAAACGTTGACCGGATAAGACGACTGAAGACTGCCGCCTTGTCCAGACCGTAAACGTATCCTCGCACGAAGCCGGTCTTGCCGAGCCCGCCCATCAAGCGAAAAAGGGTCTCCATCCCCTCGATGTATCGCAGCGCAAGAGCCGGGGATGACGCCGCCGTTGGCAGATCACCCCGTTCCAGCTCCACCTCCAGAATCCGCTCCCGGCATAGGGCGACTATATCTCGCAGAACCGCGAATTCGACCATCAGCGGATGGATCTTGCGCCCGGTGAGCTGCCCGAGCTGGCCAAAATTCCTCAGCGAGCTCCAGCCCGAGTCGTTGGCTTTGCGCGGGCCGAGCAGATGTTCGATAAGATCCATCTCCGTGGCGGCGCCGGAGCGGTGC
>DASRZA010000200.1:0-33066 GCA_035686845.1 Armatimonadota bacterium
TTATCGAGCAACCGAGATCGCTCGGGTGGAAACCGGTTACCAGTGCCTGATTCAATCCGCGGCTGGCGATGAGGAACAACGCATCATCGCCGGCGTCATCATCGCCGCTCATGGGTCGTGGAAGCGTGGAACACTCGCCACTCAATCGGTCCGTCCGACGGCTCGCAATTCGGATCTGTTTGGCTTCAAGGCGCTCTTCTCCGGAGATCGGCTCACGCCGGGTCTAATGCCGCTGCTGGCTTTTCCTGGCGGTTACGGCGGCATGGCGCTCACCGATGGAGGCCGTCTGAGCTTTTCCTGCTGCATCCGGCGGGATCGACTCGCGACTGTCCGCGCGCTACATCCGGAGATGAGCGCGGGACAAGCGACGTTCGAACACATTCTTGACTCGTGTAAAGGCGTCCGGGATGCGCTCTCGCCTGCCCGCCTGGAAGACCGGTGGCTCGCCATCGGGCCGCTGCAGCCGGGCATCCGCGTTCGGCCCATGGGCGGGATCTTTTTAGTCGGCAACGCTGCGGGAGAAGCCCACCCCGCCATCGCCGAAGGAATCAGCATAGCCCTGCAATCAGCGTGGATATTGTCGCGGCTGCTCATCGATCACCGGGATGAAATCCTGATTGCCGGCCGAACCGACGCCGTGGCGCGGGAGTATACCCGTCTATGGCGGAAACGTTTTACCGCCCGCATCCGGGTTTCCGCCATCGTCGCCTCGTTCGCGATGCGCGCGCCCCATAATCGCTGGCTGCTGCCGATAATCCGGCGCGTGCCGCAGATTTTAACTTACGGCGCCCGGTGGAGCGGGAAGGCGCTGGATTGGACGGACGGAGGACGGATGACCGAGGACCGAGGACGGCTCAAGGATGAAGGATGAAGGATGAATCAAAAACACTGAAGCTTCAGGCGCCGCGCCTCGCGCCTCGTGCCCGTCACCCGTCATATTTCGACAAGCGGCCGGATCGTGGACCCGGGGGGCAGGAGCGGTTGGAAATCGGCGGGGTCGATGCCGGCGGAATCACGGCCCGGGAAAAGGTCGACTCCGGACTGACGGAAGGCTTCGGTGACAAACTCTCCGCACGAGAATCGACCGGGCGGGGTGTAATTCAAGTGGAGATGGGTGAAGACGTGCTCGAGGATGATGACCAACGTATCCCACCGGTCATATTTCGCGCCGATCTGCGTTCGCGCCCACTGGAGCGCCGCGTCTCCTTTACCAGCGGGCGCGGGAATGACCGAGCCGTAATGTGATCCGATCGATCCCTTCAGGTTACGGCTCACAACGCCCTTCGGTCGCGCTTCGATGACGTAGTTGTCGCCGGCGTAGATGGCCACGTGGTAATATGGCGACCGGCTAACGAAGGTGATGAGCCGGTTCAGCCCGGTGGCCCGGGCGAACAGGACAATATCTCCTGGGAAAAGGCGTGTGACGCGAGGCACTCGCCGGCTAACGCGTCTTCAAGCGAATTACGTTTACGGAGTAGGCCGGAAACGTATGCGTGAAGATGGGGCCGGCGTTGGTGATGGGTTCGCTTTTGGGCGCAACTTTCAACGGGTCGGCGAGAGAGTTCTGGTCGTCGGGCATACCGGTGAGCACCAGCGCCGACGCGGTCTTATCCACACGCCCCGCGCCGGCCAGGTCGATCTGAAGCGGCTGCGGTTCGGCGGAAACGTTGACCAGTTTCAGGATAATGTCGCCATTCTGCTTATCACGACTGGCCGTGGCGAAAAGGGGTCCGACCGGCGGCGGCGGCGTGTCGGTTGCTTCGGTGACGAGTTTGTCGTCGAGATAGCATCGGATCCGGTCTCCGTTCAGCTCAATGCGGATGTTATACCATCTTCCGGTCTCGACGGTGACCGGGGAAGGTCGACCGAGTTCCCCCTTGCCGCCGCCGCCAACGCGCTCAAGCCCGGTGCGGGTGTTGCCCCACCCGCCGACGTTCCACCAGACGAAGTGACCATTGTTCCGGTAGTGGAACATGATCAGGAAGCCTTCCCGGCCGCTGATCTTACGGGCTTGCAGCGAATAAGTGTAGTCGGTCCAGCCGAGATCGCCGGCGGTGGCGTCAGGCCCATCTTCGTCGCTCGTCTGAACCAGGGCGCCGTCCTGGAGTTTCCAGGCGCCCCGGTTGAAATGCCAGTCGGCGTCTCCGTTCGCGAAATCTTTCTGGTAGAGCGTTTGACCGTTATGCGTGACCTTTATATTTCGAAACTCGGCCTGCGTCTCCCAGGTCGCCACGCCAATCGCGCCGTGGGGCGCCGGAGGCGCCGGCGCTGGCGAAGCCGGCACGGTGAGGTCAACCGGAAGCACCACGTCGCCGCGATTCTGGCTGAACATCTGCTGGGCATAATAAGACGTGGATCCGAAGCTATTGAGCGCGTCATAGCCAATGAAATTGGTTCCCCATTGCGATGCCCCGGGATTGACGTTGACGAAGAGTGGCGCGTACGAAGCGAGAATCACGACGTCGGAGTTGTTCTCCAGTCCGGTCATCCACGCCGCATCCGCCAGGGCGGCCTGGAAAGTGGGCGTAGGTCTACCCTCGGTCGTCGCCCACTCACCAACGAAGATCTTAGGCCCATGCCGGTCGGAATTATCGTAATGATGGACGTCGGCTTCCATCGCAGCCGCTGAGCGATAATAATGATCGTCGACAACGTCCGGCACACGGCTGGTGACTCGCGAGGTGGCGATGAGCTTGATGTGAGGGTACTTCGCCTTGATCGCGTCAAAAAACTGGGCGAATCGGCCATTATATTCGTGGGAGTAATCTTCATTTCCAATTTCGACGTAATTGACGTGAAAAGGCGCCGGGTGTCCATCGCGAGCGCGTACTGCTCCCCAGCGCGTGGTCACGGCGCCGGTCGCGTATTCAATCTCATCCAGCGCATCCTGTACCCACGGCTGAAGCCGCGGTCCCGGCTCGATATAGGTTCCATTGAGGACGTAGCCATCGAAGACGGCGAGCACCGGCTGCATGTGCAGGTCCTCGCACCACTCCAAATACTCCAGCAGCCCGAGTCCATCGCTGGATCGATAGCCCCAGGGACTTTCGTGTCCCGGCCGCATCCAGAGAGGTCCGATCGTGTTCCTCCACTCAAACCGTTCGTCAAGCGAATTCCCCTCCAGATAATTGCCGCCGGGAAACCGCAGGAACGAAGGGTTAAGACCAGCCAACTTCTGCATGATATCGATCCGATTGCCGTTCGGCCGGTCGTGATAGGTGGGTGGGAAAAGCGAGACCAGGTCCAGCCACAGGGTCCCCGGACTGGAGGTCGAGACGACGAACCGGTTGGTTTCGGAAGGAGCGAGATCACCCGTGGTGAGCGTTACCGAGTAAGGCGCCCAACTGGATGTGATCTTGGGGATCTCAGCGCGGGCTAAGACGTTCGAGCCGTCGGCGCTTTCAATGTCAACGGTGAGAGGTCCTGTAAAGCTGCGGTCTCCGCGGGCGTAGAGCGAAGCCCGATAGCGCGTGTTGGGCCGGACGGGAATGCCCCAGTAGCCATCGTTCGCGACGCCGACGCGCTGCCCGGGGGTAGTGATCGTGAGACGGAGAGTTGTTTGGAGCGACATGCTTAACGGCTGGCGTTGATCCAGCGCGATCGAGCCCGCGCCTCCGCCATCTTCAACCAGTGTCCAGTCAACCGGCTCCTCGGTGTTGTCTTTGAAGGCCCGGTTCCGGATCAACTCGGCGTACAGACCCCCATCGTAGGAATGGCTGATCTCCTCGGTCATGAGGCCGTACAGTGTCGGGCTGATTTTTGGGCCAGGCTGGTTCACCTTCACCAGGAGCCGTCCCGGCTGAGCGTGCAGCCCGGCGGGAAGAATGTTCGCGAGGATCGCAAAGATAACCAGGGTGGCAAGCCGGAACGGCCATTTCAGAGTCGGCACAATCTTCTCCAGGTGAGAACGGAACCGGGGATACGGCGGATACGATAGTCTTCGATGCGAGGCTGCCCGGTTCCTCTTTAACCGAGCAGCGGTTAAAGGCTCTACCACGAAGACCGGGGACGAAGGACCAGACACAGGCGTGTGGTATTGGTTCCTGGCATGGGCAGCGCGTGGCCGGCGGTGAGGTCCCGTCCTGGATTGGCTGGCTAGAACGGCTTCGCAAGGGGTTCAAAAGGCCAGGACGGAATTGGAGCGAGAACAAGGATCTGGACGTAAGCCGGGCACGGCGGCGAAATCAACCATGCTGCGCCGCGCCCGGTCGAGCGGCGAGGGCGATTACTGGGCGGCGCCGCCGTTCGCGGCTGCCTTGCGCGCCGCGCGGGCTTTCTGGCGCGCTTCCTTCATCATGGATTTGAACTTGGCCTTCTGCTCCGGCGTGAGGACCGCCATCAACTTGGTCCGTGTATCCTTGCGAAGATCTTTCATTTTTGCTTTGCGCTGGCCGGGTGCGAGAGTGGTGTCCTTGCGGATCGCGACGACCTGCTCGCGGTTGCTCTTCCGGATGGCCTTGAGCTGATCTTTCTGTTCGGCGGTGAGATTCAGCGCCCTCAGAATCCTCTCAAGCTGATTGACCCGGTGCGGCTTTGCCGCATGTTTCGCGCCGGCCGCCTGCGCCGCGGGCGGAGCCGCCATAAAGGAGGTAGAGAAGAGAATCGCAGCGGCGCTGAGCGCTGCGACTGCAACTGATACAAATCGGTTCTTTCGCATTGCGAAGTCCTTTGAAAAGAAGGCGCCTGCTTATGCAGGTCGCGCAGTGGGCAAACGAGCGCGGCACGGAGGCGCGCCGCGGTCACAAAACGTAGACGCTGGTCCCGGTGGGAGAGTTCAAATGAGAATGGAGAGCGGGCGCAAGGTACGGGGTCCGTGGCGCGAGGCGCGGAGTATGGACAACGACTGACCTTCGACCTTCGACCTCCGTCCGCGCCTTGCGCCCCGCGCCTTCTAAGGCTGGAGGATTCCGCGAGCTAAGGTTTCGCGAAGTCGCCACGTCTGACTCCAGCAATAGGGAAGGAATACAGTTAGAAGCGGTGTTGTCACCAGTATCTGCTGGGCGTTTCCAGAGAGGGCGGGGGCTGCGCCGACCGCGATGACGAATGCCGCCCACAGCGCGCGCTCCCAATGATGCATGGCGGCCGCGTCGGCTTTAGCCCATCCGCCGCGAGTCATCGTGCCCCGCAGAGAGCCAAGGTAGAGCGCGAGCGCGGCAAAGTCTCCAGCTGCCAGCACGTTATTGATGAACGCCGGATTGCCGAAGACCGGAGGCAGTTTGACCCATTTCCAGAGATCGATGATCGGCAGCAGAGGCGCTTTATGCGGGAAATGACTGAGCGGCCAGAAGAGATCGACCGGCGAGAACCAGAAGAAGATGTCGAGCATGGTGTGAGTCCCCATGCCGGCCGCCAGACCCCACCAGAACCAGCGGCGCCGGTGGACGACGCCCACTGCCAGGACAACCAGCATCAGGAGAAGGCTGTGTGTCAGCGTCCGGTGAACGGAGTAGATCAGGTCATGCCGACCCAGAAGGAAGATGACGGCGGTGGGATAGAGATCCACGTCCGGCAGCATCGCGCCCACGACGACGCCAGCCACCCACGGGGCGAGCTCAGCGCGCGGCGCCCATCGCGCCGTCTTTCCCGCCGTCCACAATCCCACCAGACCGTGAAAACCATTTTGAGCCAATGCAACTCCGATAAGGATGAAGGATGAAGAATGAAGAATGAATCAAGATAAAGGTCGACGGATGGGTCGGGTACGAGACCGATTGATGACCGCGGCCTTTTCGCCTTCTTGACGATGGCCACGAAGATTGCCAAGAGTTCCTCGGTTTCCGAGGAGGCGGCGTCAAGTGTGTGAGGGTCCGCAAGTTTCGTTTCAATTAATAACTCCAGCCAGTAGGCGGTCTCATCGAGCTCCTGGGCTGCGCCCTCCATTTTGCTGATAAAGTCAGCGGTTGACTTCGCGCGTGTTGCCTCGCGATAATGCGCGCCGGGCGCGGTTCCGGAGCGCAAAAGCTGCCTGCCAATTACCTGGGCCACGGCGGACTGAGGCAGGCAGCCGTATAAGCGAATGATCTGGAGCGCGTACCGCCGGGTTCTGTCTCGGAGGTCGCGCGCGGCATCAGTCAACTCTCATCCCTCACACAAATTAACGCGTAACCCGTTTTTTTGGGTCCCTCTTTTATCCTTCACCGTCCACCAATAAACTCCTACTTCATCTCTTTGCTTTATCTTGATTCATTCTTCATTCTTCATCTTTCATCCTCCACCCAAAAGGGTCCTTGCTTGATCTTGATTCATCTTTCATCCTTCATCCTTCATCCTTTTCTTCTCATCCTTCATCCTTTACGCCCCCGGTGCCGGATCTGGTCGAGGGCGACGGCGGCGACGATGACAGCGCCGATGATCATTTCCTCAACGTAGGCCGGCCAGCCCATCTGCTGGGAGCCGTTGCGGAGGAAAGACATGATCAACGCGCCAAGTATGGACCCCAGTACGGACCCTTCTCCTCCACTGAGGCTTCCGCCGCCGATGACGACCGCCGCGATAATATCCAGCTCCGCGCCGACAGCGACAGTGGGATCGCCCATCCCGAGCCGCCCGTATTGAAGCGCCCCGGCGAGGCCAAAAAAAAGGCCGCCGAGGGCGTAGATTCCGATCTTCAGCGCGTCGACGCGGAGACCGCCGAGCCGGGACGCGATTTCGTTCGATCCGATCGCGAATATGTACCGGCCGAGCAGTGTGTACCGCAGGAGTATGGCGGTGAGAATGGCGAGCGCAAGAGTGATCCAGACCCCGGGCGAGACTAGCAGCCACGAAGGTACGGGCTGGGTCGCGGCCAGGTTATTCAGCGCCGAGCTGGGCGGGTTAATGGTCTGCTCCTGCGCCAGCCATTTCGCGGCGCCGCGCGCCACGCCTAACGTACCGAGGGTTACGATGAACGGAGTTACCCGCAGCCCGGCGATCAAGCTGCCGTTGATGGCGCCCACAACGCCGCCGGACAGGGCGGCGACGCACAAGGCGACTATGGCCGGCTGACCGGCCTTTATCATCAGGGCGGCGATAACGCAGGTAAGCGCGATGACCGAGCCAACCGAGAGGTCGATACCGCCGCTGATCATGATGATCGTCATGCCGAGAGCGCCCAGCGCCACGATCACGGTTTGCGCCGCGACGATTCGAAAATTGCCGACCGCTAAGAAACTACTCCGCACGTCGGGTTTAATGGAGAAGAGAAGCAGCACCAGCGCCAGCCCGAGGAACGGGCCGGCCATGCGGCCCGCGGATCGCATCGTATCACGCGGGGTTGGACGGCCCGGGAGATCGGGCGAACCAGGCTGGGTGATGGTATTGGATTGAGCCATGTCTTGTATTCAGGAGCCTCTAAATGAGCTATTTGAGATACTGGTCGAGCGGCGGATTGAGAAGTTTTACCATATCCGGAGTATTCATATTCTGTGGCGTAACCACAGCCACTCCGGTATCGATCCGCTTCGGAACGGGCTGCTTATTGATGACTTTCACCACGGTTAGCACACCCTCTTCGCCCATTTTGAACGGATTCTGAACCACGAGGGCCTGGATTTCATGCGCCTTCAGCGCGTCGATTAATTTCGGATCGGAGTCGAAGCCAACAAACTTGACCTTACCCAGCATCCCGACGCCCTTCAAAGCCAGTCGCATCCCGAGCGTGGTCGATTCATTGGGCGTAAAGACGCCATCCAGATTCTTACTGAAGCGATTCATGAGATTCTGCCCGGTCTGGAACGCCGTTTCGGCCGACGCGCCGCCGTACTGATCGCTCGAAACCAGAGTGATTCCTTTGGCGGCTTGAATAGCCTGCAGGAAACCGGCTTCCCGATCTGCCGTGCTCGCCGATCCTTCCAGGTAGCGCATCATCAACACCCGGCCCTTGCCTCCGAGCAAATGGATCAACGCCTGGCCGGCCAGGAATCCGCCCTTCTTGTTATCCGTGGCGACGAACGAGGAATAATTGCTGCTGTTGAGCGCCGAATCAAGAATCACAACCGGAATGCCGGCCTTCTCAGCCTCATTCACAGGGGTTACGAGAGCCTGTGAGTCCAGCGGGGCGAGCACAAACCCATTGACCTTCTGCTGAATGAACGTCTCGACGATATTGATCTGGGTATTCTTATCGTTCTCTTCGAGCGGCCCCTGCCATTTGATGTGGATCTGCTGGCCCTTCTGCGCGAGCTCTTGCTGAGCTTTGATCGCGCCGGCATGAATTGACTTCCAGTATTCATGCGTGGTGCCCTTGGGAATGACTGCGATTTCTAACGCCGGCTTCCCACCGCCGGCGGAGACCGGAGATCGGCCGCCCGACGCAGATCCACCGGACGCGCCAGTTTGAGCGCCGCCCGATCCGCCGCACCCGGCTAAGGCGACCATTGACGCCAGCGCCAGCAATACAATCCAGCCATTCTTCTGCATTGTTGAAATCTTCATTCGCTCCTCGCCCTTTTCTTTGGAACCCCTGCCACTTGCCCCATCAGTCAATTCCGGGCGCAGGGCGCCGTTTCCTGCAAGACGGAGGACGGAGGACGGTGAGTGTGTATGTGTGTGGGTGTGTGGGTGTGTGGGAGCGTGGGTGTGTGGGAGCGTGGGTGTGTGGGTGTGTGGGTGTGTGGGAGCGTGAGTGGGTGAGTGTGTGAGTGAGTGGGTGGGTGTGTGGGTGAGTGTGTGAGTGGGCGGGCGTGTGGGTGTGTGGGTGAGTGCGTGAGTGTGAGGTGGGGGTCGGAGGTCGGAGGGCCGGGGATAGGGACGAAGGACGGATCAACCCATCGTATTGGCCGGCTGCGAAGTCTCGGACGGACGGTCGAATATCGCGAAGAGCTTCAGCCCTGGAACCGCGGCGTATTTTTCGGCCGTGAAGTCCCCGCGAGACGACCGAGCGTCTAACGCAGTGCGCGAGGGTTTTCTATAGCGACTGTGCCGTGATCCTGACTCCATTCTCGGGCGACCGTTCCGGACAGCATTATGCTCAGTCGCTACCTCTACCGCGGCGCCAAAGCGCCGGGCTATACCTGTGCAGTCCCTCCCGGACGGGGTTATGGCCGGGCGCTAGCAGGTATTGAATCCCGTGGAGAAGCACGGGCAGGGACACCCGCAGCACCGGGGCGCCGCCGGCTGCAATCGGCGCCTGCAACCGCCGGGGGATGTAAGCGAAGATAGACGCATGCGGCCCCAGCGACATCTTAGTAATGGATCTTGGCAACCTCGAGGCTAAACGGATTGATTTCAGCGGTCACGCTGGCTCCCGTTCAGAAATATTGCTTTATCGAAGAGGACTGTGCGAAAAAGACGGGACCAAAAAAAAAGGACTCCGCCGCGTCCCGGAGAAATGGGGTTATTAAGGCTATAAACATTGGATTACGATTGGATGACGCGGGCCATGGAAGGATTAGTAGGAGTTTCAGTGTGGAAAGGAGAGAAGCTCGGCCCGGCGCCCCGGATGGATTCTTGGAGAGTGCATCATCATTGGATCAAAACCGGCGGGCGTCCGAAGGCACAGGAAATGCAGCTTCGCAGAGACTTAGTTTTGCTCGTTTCAACTTTATCCCGCCGTCTCCTTCCAGATGGCGCAGGGGGACTGTTATGAGATTGAAGAAGGGCTTTACTCTAATCGAGTTGTTGGTGGTCATCGCGATTATCGCGATTTTAGCTGCAATCTTATTGCCCGTGTTTGCGCAAGCGCGAGCCAAGGCGCGACAGACTGCGTGTCTGTCGAATCTGAAGCAGTTAGGTCTGGCGATGGATATGTACGCGCAGGATTATGATGAGACGTTCCCAGTGTGGACGTGGTGCGGTGATAAGACAACGGGCTTCGGGTCTGGCGTCGGGCACGCGCCGATCGATAATTATTCAACGTTCTGGATGGATGCGATCTACCCATACGTGAAGGACGCCGCGGTCTACACCTGTCCTTCAGATATTGTGAACACGACGGTCGCTCTCGGAGGTGTGTGGGGCTGGTCTGGCTCCAGAGATCCCGCTACGCTGGTGACGCATGGAGTTCGCCCGGAATTGGTAAATACTGTGGTGAGTTATGGGGTAAGTCAACCGCTCACTGACGGCGGCTGGTGGATAAAGGGGAAGCTGGCCGGACTCCAGAAACCGGCAAGCAGTCTCATTCTCGCAGACGCCGCCGCAGGGCTGGTTTGCTGCGGGGTTCTCCCTGATCCAAATAACCCGAATGACCCCGCCCACGCTTATATTCTACATCGCATCGCCTACTCCAATGGCGGAGGTACGGGCAGCGGCGCCTGGGCGAATGACAACAGCAATTTGACGAGCCCGGCCTGGGACGACGAGTGGACCAGACACTCCGGCGGTAATAATATCGCATTCGCGGATGGCCATGCCAAGTGGTATAAAGCAGAGAATACGACCGACGATCTTTATAACGGCGCCGGCATAGGCGGTTAGCTCGTCGGATGAAGGACGGCGCGGTTTTCATTACCGCTGACGGACCGGCACGAGGTGGGCGTCTGCCATACGGTGGGCGCCTGTCTCCGGGCGCGGCCGCGATAAGCGTCTTTCCCCACAGCCGCTCTGTGCGTTGCCAGGTCCGGTATGTAATCACCACGGGCCTGCTGATTTGAGAAAGTCAATCAAAGGAGCATCTGGCCGGGCAAGCCCGGTAGTGTGATCAAGAAACCCACGTTTGGTCAAGATGGAAGATGGGGTTGTGCGAATCATGGCCGGTACTCTCTGGTGCTTTTATGCCCGTAAAAGAGCATGGTCCCGGAGTCGAAGGTGGTATGACTGGTGAAGCTTGGTTCGGGTTGTTAGAGCCATAGCTATCCCGATTAGGAGATTTTTTAACCGCATCCTCTCCGGCTCAGAACCCCATGTGTGTTTCTTTTGGATTCAGCTACCGACAGCGACTGAATCCCAAGAGTGTTTCCTCGGGGAGAAGTGAGATGGGCCAGATTGATAAGAGACCAGGCAAGGGAAAAAGAGGACGAGGTCAGCAAGGCGCCACGCAAAAGGAGATACAACAGAGGGGAATGCGGGAGACAAGGACTCTCGTAGATCATCTCAATCCCATCGACCTGAAAGTGGCGGGCGTTGACCTCGGCTCGACAAGCCATTATGTGGCTGCGCCGGATGGCTGCGACCATGTGGTGGTGCGGGAGTACGGGTGCTTTACGCCAGACCTTATGGCGATGGCGGAGTGGTTGAAAGGACGGGGTGTTGAACGGGTGGTCATGGAATCGACGGGTGTCTATTGGGTACCGGTCTATCAGGTACTGGAAGATAGCGGCCTGAAGGTAGTGCTGGTGGACGCTCGATACTCCAAGAATCTGCCGGGGCGGAAAAAGACGGACGTATACGATTGTTCCTGGCTGCGTAAGCTGCAGTCGTATGGGATGTTGAGAGCCTGCTTCGTGCCGGACAAGAATATTGCTGAGATGCGTACGTATTGGCGGCACAGAGCGACACTGGTAGAGCAAGCTAGCAGACAGATCTTGCTGATGCAAAAGGCGCTGGAGCAGACAAATCTGCAGATCCACAAAGTGCTGAGTGACATCAGTGGGGTGACAGGGATGGCGATCATCCGAAAGATACTGGAGGGAGAGCAGGATCCACTGGTGCTAGCAAGACTGAAGCATCCGCTCGTGAGAAGTTCTGAAGAGACACTGGTCAAGGCGCTGACAGGGAACTACCGGGCTGAGCATCTCTTCACTCTTAAGCAGGCAGTCGATACTTATGACTTCATTCATGGACAGATGGAGGAGTGCGATGCTAAGTTGCAGGCATGTATGGCCGAGTTCGAACCTGAGCAGCGCGCCAACGAGAACTCAGGCAAGGATAGACCTGAGAATGACGAGAACTCAGGCAAGGCCGGACCTGAGAATGACGGGAAATCAGGCAAGGCCGGACCTGAGAATGACGAGATACAACGCAGAGCCGACAAGAAAGCACGAGCGAAAAGGACGAGACGCGGCAAGAACCAGCCTCGGTTCGACCTGCGAGAAGAACAGATTCGGATTACCGGGGTGGATCTAACCAAAATCGATGGGATCAATGTTATGACGGTACAGACCATTATCACTGAGTGCGGCCCTCGACTGAGCGCCTTCGAGACCGAAGGTCGGTTCGCCTCCTTTTTGGGACTGTGCCCCAACAACCGCGTCACCGGTGGCAAAGTCAGGTCCAGTTCCACCAATAAGGTCCATCATCGTGCTGCACAAGCACTGCGTCAGGCTGCCGAATCCCTCCACCACAGTGACAGCGCCTTGGGCGGGTACTACCGCCGGATGGCCGCCCGATTGGGTCCTGCAGTGGCAATCACCGCCGCTGCACACAAGCTGGCACGTCTTATCTTCCACATGATCAAGTATGGAGAAGACTATGTGGATCGGGGCCAACAATGGTATGAAGAGCGGTACCAGCGCGGCCTCCGCGAACGCCTTGCCAAGCAGGCCACACGTCTCGGCCTGGCTCTGGTCGAAGCCACGACTGGAGAAATGGTTTCTTAGGAGTTTCCATCAATGAAGTCGTCTATTAATGGCCCCATAGGAATCGTGGTGATCGTGATCGTCGTGATCGCTGCCTGCGCGGCCGGGTATTTATATCTCCGCGGGCCGGCGCACGCTTCACCTGAGGAGAATATGGCTCATTTGCGCGCAGCCCAGAATTATAAGCCTAGCGCTCCTCCAGTCAGCGCTAACGAGGCCAATATGCGTGCAGCCCAATCTCAACAGCCGCGCCATTAGTTCGAGCCAGGGCTGCGCCGTGCGAAACGTAATTCTGTGACATTGCGCCATTACCGGTCTTCCAATCGTCAAGCGATTGGAGATATACCACTATCTCGAAGCTGCTACCGGCAAACGATTGGGTCTGAATCGAGACTCTTAGGATCCGCGTTTCTAATTGGAACCCTGCTCGCGCTCGGCGCTGCAGCCGGGATTCTCACCACCGGCTGCAGTGGACGCGGCGATGCCAAACCGCCCAAGTCTGCGCCGCGAGTTCAGCGACTCTCTTTTGAAGCCGCGTGGACCGCGGCGAAATCGCGCCCCGCGGACGTGAACGCCAAGATTGCCCTTGCAAGGGCCGCCTGGAAGGAGTATCCCGGCATCGCGATGCGCGCGTTGCTGGATTCGCTTCGGATCGATCCCGGGTCGGCGCAGGCGTCCACTATGCTCTCGACGCTTTACGAGGAACATGGTTACACCGATCGGCAGATAGAGACGCTCAAGGCGAGACTGAAACGCGGCCCGAACGATCTCTATGCACTGATCAACGCTGCCCCCATCGAACTGAGCCTGGGACGAACGTCGCGAGCGGAACGCATGTTTGCCCGCGCCATCAAGCTGGCGCCTTACGATCCGGCTGTGGTGAAGGCGGTAACGCTGTTCTATTACGACCAGAAGGAGACCCAACGGGCGATTCCGATTCTCCACACCTTCTTAGCAAAAATGCCGGGCGCCAGCGCATTCTGGGACATGCTTTCGGAGTCGGAGCGATCGCTCGGCCAATATCGCGAAGCTGAGGACAGCATCCGCCGCGCTATCCATCTCGCGCCGAAGAACCCTGCCTATCACCGGCAGTTGGCGCACATTCTGGTGACTTCGGGCATGGCCCAGCGTCTGGCGGAGGCGGAGCGCGAGATTCGTCTCGCGTTGAAGCTCGGTGATGAGAGTATCGACGGCCAATACTGGCTGGCGGTTATTCTGGATCACGAAAACCGGATTCCTGAGGCCATCGCGGCGTACGCCGCCGTCGCAAAACGCGACGCCAGCTACGAGAGCACCGCTTATCGGCTTGGCTCACTCTATGAGCAGACGGACAGATTGGCCGAGGGAAAGCGACTCCTACAGCTTTATGGTATCATGGATCGAAATCGGTTGAACCTGAATCAGGCGGTTAGTGACGTGAGCCGGCATGCGAATCGTCCTCAGAGCTATTCCCGACTCGCGGGCATCTACGAAGAGATGGGCAGCTACGGACTGTCTATCGCGCTCCTGCGCCAGGCCTCAGCTCGCTTTCCGCGCGATAGCGCGATCACCCGGCAGTTGAAGGCCGCACTCCTGAGCGCCGGCCGGCGCACCGAAGCGATAAAAACCTGATGGAACGCCCCACCGTAGAAAGATTCCGAATCTAATGGTACGCGCAAACAGAGCGTGTTGGACCCTATTTTCATCGCTATGCGCCGCATCCAGGTCGCTCTCCGCTTCCACCCTCCGGCGCTCAGCGCTGGCGGTCGCCGCAGCGTTGATGCTCGCGTCGATTCAAGGCTGCAGCTCATCTCCTGGCGGCCGGGCCACCAACGGGATACCAGGCGCCCGCGCCGCGAAGACCAATCCGGCGCGATCGGTCCGCGCGCACGTTATCCCTCCTCACTTTGTTGATGTAACAAAGGCCGCGGGAATTCATTTCCGGAATCAAAACTCCCCTACTCCGCGCAAGTACCTTATCGAGACCATGGGGGCCGGATGCGCTTTCATCGACTACGACGGCGATGGCTGGCAGGACATACTCTTGCTCAATGAGACACGAATCCCAGGGGGGCACGTGACCGGGCGTTCGACGATGGCCCTTTACCATAACAATCACAATGGAACGTTTACGGACGTAACGCACGCGGCGGGGCTGGACCGTGAGAGCTTCTATGCTATGGGCGTGGCCGTCGGTGATTACGACAACGATGGCCATGAGGACTTCTACGTCTCCTGCGTGCTTGGACCGGGCCATCTCTTCCATAATGAGGGGAATGGAAAATTCAAAGACGTCACGGCGCAGGCGGGTGTCGGCAACAATGGCCGCTGGGGAACCTCTTGCGCGTGGGTGGATTACGACCGGGACGGAAAACTCGATCTCTTTGTCTGCAACTATGTTCAGTACCGCAGCCTTAAGGACGACGTCCCGTGCTTCGCCGATACTCGCGGACACCCCATTTACTGCATTCCTTCCGCCTATGACCCGAGCACCTGCACGCTCTACCACAACGAGGGAGGCGGCCGATTCAAGGACGTGACGGAGTCCTCTGGCATCGGCGCTGCGCACGGTAAATCCCTGGGCGTGTCTATCTGGGATTATGATGGCGACGGCTGGCCCGACATCTTCGTTGCCAACGATACGGTGCCGGGTTTCCTATTTCATAATGAACGAAACGGAACGTTCAAAGAGGTCGGAGTGGAGAGCGGGATCGCCTACGATGATACCGGTGGCGCCCACTCCGGAATGGGCATCGACGCCACCGACGTATTGAACAACGGCCGCACGTCCGTCGCGATTGCGAATTATTATGGCGTCCGGACGTCGTTTTATAATCAGATTGCGCCGGGGCTGTTTCGCGATGACCAGGCTTCATCGGGAATCGGAAAGGGCACCTCACGGGTTCTCGGGTTCGGCCTCAGCTTCTTCGATTACGACAACGATGGCTGGAAGGATCTAATGCAGGTGAACGGGCACGTTCAGGATGAGATTCAGCAGCGCGAGCCGCAAACGCTCTATCGCGAGCCAACGCTGCTTTTCCATAATAATGGCGATGGAACATTTCAGGAGGTGGGCCTTAAGAGTGGCGCGCCCTTTACCGATCGCATTGTGGGGCGCGGGCTGGCTTACGGCGATATCGACAACGATGGCAGGCTGGACGTTCTGATCACCCCCAACGGCGGCGCCGCACGGCTCTGGCGCAATGAGACACCAAACACCGGGCACTGGATAACACTCAAGTTGATCGGCGTTAAGAGCAACCGGGACGGAATTGGAGCAATGATTACGGTCACGGCCGGAGGCATCACGCAGCGCGAGATGGTTCACAGCGGATCGAGCTATCTTTCGCAAAGCGACTTACGAGCGCACTTCGGATTGGGCGCGCAGAAAATGGCGGTGGTGACGATTTCGTGGCCATCGGGCGCCGTGGACAGAATCACCGATCTCCCGTACGATCGAATATCGGTTATTCGCGAGGGGTGTCACCCCGTGCAGACGACCGAGCAAGGTTCGGGTACCGCGAAATGACGAATTCAGTTTCTGAACCTGGCGCGAACCGCAGACGCAAGGCGCTTATCATTGCCCTCTCACTTCTGGTCGTCGCTTACCTGGCGCTCATTCCGTGGCGCCGGCAGATTCAGCGGAATACCGATCGGATCAACCGGGAGACGGCGGCGGCGCAAGCGCGGGACGCGCAAAACCATGCCGCGGCGGCGGCGGCGGCGGATCAACAGCAAATCGCTCAAAACAGTCTCAACTTCGCCCGCGCCGCGGTCCGGAAATCGCCCAACGATCCGATAGCGCATCTCAGGCTGGCTGCCGTGCTGCAGACGCTTGGCCGCTTTCCCCAGGCCGAAGACGAGGCGAAGACGATGCTGCGCCTCCGGCCGGGTGATAAATTCGGGATGGTGATGTTAGGCCAGGTACAGCAGCACTCAAAGCAGTACCAGGCGGCTCTCGACACCTTCCATTCCGTGCTGAAACGATATCCGCACGAGACCGACGCGTTGGTGTCGCTCGGACTCATGTACATCACGTTCGGTTGGAGCAGTCAGGCGATCGCGCTGCTGCAAGGAGCCGTGGCCGCCGCGCCGCATGACGTGCAGCTGCGAGTTGAGTTTGCGCTGGCGTACACCCAGGCGAATGATTTCCGTCACGCTGAGCAGCAGCTCCTCGAAGTTCGAAATTTGGCGCCCCAGCAGTCCAAGCTCTGGAGCCCGCTCATCGCGGTCTACAACTCTACACGCCGCTACAAGGACGCTATCGCCATCGGAAAGCAAGTTCTGGCGCTTGACGCCAACGACGTCCGCGTCATGCTTCCGGTAGGGCAGGCCTACTTTGAAAGCGGTGACAATGCTAGCGCGATTGCGGTGTTCCAGAAGGCTCTCACGATTGATCCCACGAATGTCTCGGCGCATTACCGGTTGGCGCTCTGCTACCAACGGGATCGACAGGAAGGGAAAGCCCGGAAAGAGTTGGAGTATGTTCTCAAGAAGGCTCCGGATTTTGAGCAGACGCGGCTGCTCCTCGGCCAGATATACATTCGCCAGGGCCTTGTGAGCCGTGCCAGCGTGCTCCTGACGGAGTACCAGAAGGCGCAGACCGCGGCCGAGAAGTACAATCGGCTGTCCTTTCTGATGGCGACGCGCCCTAACGATCCGAACAGCCATTACCAGATGGCGGAGCTATACCTCTCTCAACACGACACGCCTCATGCGATCGTCGAACTCCACCGAACCCTGGAGCTCGATCCGGCTTACGCCGCGGCACGGCGACTGCTCGCGCGGACGGAGGACGGAGGACGGAGGACGGAGGACAGGACGTGAGGCGCGGACGGAGGACGGGCGGGTCACTGCCCCCTCAGTCTCTCCAACTCGGCGGTCATTTCCTCCAGTCGCCGCTCGAGATCCGTACGCCGGCGGGTTTCTTCTTCGGCCCGTGCCGCAGCTTCTCTCGCACGAGCGGCTTCCTCGTCAGCGCGAGCGGCTTCTTCGTCAGCGCGAGCGGCTTCTTCGTCGAAGCGCTGCCGCTCTTCAACGTGGGTCAGCAGCATCCGGCCATCGCCGGTATAAATCCTCAAAAACCCCCTTTCATCGGGGCCAAACCAGAGCTCGAGCTGTTCGCTCCAGACGCGCCCTCGCTCGTCGGGCTGGACTCGCACGTACTTCCCATTGACCATGCGCCAGAACCGAAAATCCTTCCGGGGACGGTCAAAGTAGAGGTATTCCGGTACCTTTAAGTCGTTCTGGTACAACGTGACCTTGGGGCCGGTATCTCTTCTCAGAGTGGAGCGCGAACCTATCTCCGCCACAAAGAGAAGGGGTGGGTCGCTCCATCTTAGATAGACATTCTCGGGCTCGTCCGGCGGCGGACATTGGATCACCGCAATGTCCGGCGCCACGTACCGTCGGGTGTTCCCTTTCTCCCAATAAAGGCAGGTGTCACCCGTCACCCAGAGTTTCGGTCGCTCAGCCTGTACCGCTCCCAGCATATACTGCCACTGCATTAAATGTTGGGGCGTCTCTGGCACTGAGTCCTCCTCATGGACGGGGTAGAGATCGTGCTCGTTGATAAGCTGTTCTTCGATAACTGCCAGTTCGGCCATATCTTCCTCCGTTGCCGCGAATCGGCGCACTCCAGATCTATTTTGACATGGCGGGCGGCAATCCTTCGACATCGGTTGACGTGCGGTTCTCAGTCCCGATAAATAAGGCTGCGCGCCCCGCCCCTTTTCCCAGTTTCCCAGGCCCTTCCTCCTCCGCCCGCCGTCCTCCATCCCACACACTCACACACTCACCGTCCTCCGTCCCCCGTCACCCTCTCGCGTCGGTATCACGGATCACGGCGCTGACGCCGGTCTTGTTAAATCCTTTGAAGCCCTCCCAGCGCTGGAGAACTTCCAGGTGACTGCCGGCGGCCCCGTGCGTACGGAAACGGGCGGCCTGCCCGGGGGTGATCGAACCGGCGTTCAGCAGCGTTTCGACCCGGGCGCAGGCGACCGGCCAGATTTCAGGCTCGGTGAACACCTGCTTGAGCATTGGCAGATCGGTGAAGGGTGGCATCATGGCAAAGCCGGCCGTATTCAGCAACTCCCTGACATGGTCGAAATCATATTCGGCCTCAAGGTGGTGCATCCCGGCGCAGGCGATGCTGCTTCCATGGAGCTCACACCAGAGTCCGATTGTCCCGAGTGCCGGGATCTGGAGAAGGTCTTCGCCCTCGAAATCGAGCGAGAGCTCGTCCGGCGCCAGATCAAGGTCGCAGAAGAGAATCACGCGGCTTACCGGGTGTTCTAGAATCTGGGCGCCCCACCCGGCCTCGGCGCCGGCATAGAATCTCTCTCGGGTCATAAATCCCAAGCGGCGCCAGAGATCCATGAGGCCTCGGAAGCCGGTCCGGGAAGACCTGTACGTGTGGTGGTCATGGTTGCTCCAGCCAAGACCGAGCCGCTGCTGAACGCCGAACTGCCAGCGCGCCGCGCGGTTCCGGGTCATGTAGAACTCTCGCTCTACAGCGAAGAACTCGTCGACCGCCCGGTTGACTCCAAGGGCGCCGGCCGCCGTTTCGATCGTGATACGGGCGCGCCGCTGCACGATGGCTTCGTCGCCGCTCCGCTGTCGGGATCTGAAGGCTTTCCGGGCCTCTTCTATGTCGTTCGCCGCCGCCATCGACAGGGTTCCCGGCCGAAAGCCATCATATCCACGCCTCGAGACAACGACTAACTCCCCCGATGCCATCCGGCATCGAGCCTCCTCGTACTCAGAACCGGGGTCACCGGCGTGAAGATGTGGCGAGAGCTGGTTCGCTCGCACGAAAAGATCCACGTTTTCGACGCCGATGGCCAGCTGCGGGGTCGGGAGCGAATCATCGGTTCGAACGCGCGGAAGCCTTGCGGATAGATGTTTCCAGTATTCGTCTCCGTGGTCGGTGACCATGCGCTCCATGCCGATCCCCATCAGGTTAGCTTCGAAATTGGCAGGCAAAACCCAATGATCCACGAGCACCCCAAGATCGATGCCGGCATCGCTCAGAAGCCGTTGTGCCAGGGCGCGAATCGGGGGATTGTCATGCGCGAACCCGTCCAGCGTCGATCGAAAGAATCGTGCCGCTTCCGGGCGCCGGGGCCAGCTTTCAAGTTGAGGATTTGCCATCGGGTTTGCCATTTAAGCCCGCCTCGGGCGTGAACCCCGGAGCTGCAGCAGAATGAAGCTCGCTGAAGCAGGCTGCCGATAATCGGAGCCACGAGCTTGGCCGCTCGCATTCCGCCGTCGCTGGTCCCTCTGCAATGCCAGCGATCCGTTCTATTGAGTCTCGCGAAAGTTTTCTTGTTTGCGGCTCTATCGCGCCGTGGTTCTCCACGGAACACCGCGTCTCCGAGGTGAGGTTTTCCTTCGTCCTTCGTCCTTTAGCGGTCCTCCGTCCCTCATATTATGCTATGATCCAGTATCGCCGTGAAACGAGTGAATGGCGCAGGATTTGGGAATTACCCCGGCGGACGGCAGGATTAGCTTGAATCAGGAACACGATTTTCTTCGCAGTGTCGATATTGTCGCGGTCGTTTCCGAGTATGTGACGCTGAGACGCCATGGCAGGGAGTTCCAGGGCCTCTGTCCTTTTCACGCGGAACGCAGTCCCTCTTTCAGCGTGAATCCCGAGAAGGGCGTCTATTACTGCCACGGGTGCCACGAAGGCGGCAACGCGGCGTCTTTCGTCTCCAAGATGGAAGGCGTCAGTTTCGGCGAAGCAATCCGATTGCTGGCGGAGCGTAACGGGATCACGCTGGACCGAGCAGGAAGCGGCCGATCGGAGGAGGCGGAGGCGGTCCGAACACGGCTTTTGGCCGCATGCGCGGAGGCGGCGCGGTTCTATCAGGAACAGCTCGCAACAGACGCGGCGCTGCCGGCAAGGCGTTACCTCGTGGGACGTGGAATTGACCGGTCTTGCGCGCTTGACTTTGGATTGGGATACGCGCCCGTCACGACGGACGCCCTGTATCGCCATCTTAGCGCGAAGGGGTATTCCCTGGAAGAAACCGAGAACGCGGGTCTCTGTATGACGCCGAACGACGACTCCGGAAACACCGGGCGCGAGGCGCGGACGGAGGACGGAGGACGGAGGACGGAGGACGGATCGAACGGCGCGGGGCGCGAGGCGCGGGGCGCGGGGCAAGAAGACTCCATCATTTTAGGGGGGCCGGGGGATCAGAAGGCTCCCCCATTATTGGGGGCTGGGGGGCCGCGCCCACGAGACCGCATGAACCACCGGTTGATCATTCCCATCGCCGATGCCCAGGGACGGACCATCGCCTTTGGCGGCCGGGCGCTTGGCGCCGCGAACCCGAAATATCTCAACTCGCCCGACACCGCTCTTTTTCATAAGAGCCGCACGCTCTATTTGCTGCATCGCGCCCGACGCGGAATCCAGCGCGAGGGCTACGTTGTTATCGTGGAAGGCTATCTGGACGCCCTCATGGCGCACCATTATGGAATCGATAACGTGGTTGCCACCCTGGGCACCGCGATCACGGCGCAGCATATTCACGTTATCCAGCGGTTGACGCAAAAAGTGTTGTTCGCCCTCGATTCCGACGCCGCCGGCGCCCGTGCGGTGGAGCGGGCGGCCGCGCTCTTCTCCGACGCCGAAATGAACATCCGGATCGCCAGTTTTCCGGAAGGGATGGACCCGGACGCGTTTCTCCGGAGCGCCGGGCCGGATCGTTTTCGCGAGACGCTGTCGCGCGCCGTGGGCGTTGTGGAGTACCGGATGGCGACGGTCCTCCGGAACGCGGATTTGCAATCTCCCGATGGTAAAGCCGCAGCGCTCCAGGAGTGCACAAAGATCGTGGCTGGTGTCAGCAGTCCGCTGTTACGAGACCGCTACGTGGACGACCTCGCCCGGCTCTGGGTGGGCGCGCAGGCTTCGGGAGAGACGCTGCTGGATAATATCCAGGTGGTTCGCGATGAAATCAGCCGTCATGTTCGCCGCGGATTGGGCGCGCGGCAGCGGTCAGTTTCGCATCGCCTTGCGAATCTCAATCCCTCTCTGCCGGAGCTGGAGAGTGAGCAGGCACGGGCGGAGTCTGAACTGCTCGCCGCCCTTCTTCAAAAACCGGAGCTCGCGCTGCGATTGAACGGCGCCCTCGCCGCGGAAGACTTCAGGCAGGAGATACACCGGATCATTTTTGAGAACATATTGAACGGCGCGGCGCGCGAGGATGCCGGCGAAGCCGGCGCCGGTGACTGGCTTTTTTCGCTCGAAAACGAGGAAATCCAAAAGGAAGCAGCCCGGCTGCTAGCCGCCTCGGAAGCGATAGTGAACCCGGAGACGACCGTTACTGACTGCGTTCGAAAGGTGAAGGATTTTGACCGCCGCCTGCGACTCGAGGAACTCCGCCGTAAGTTCGATGAAATGGCCGCCGGAAACCCTGACGCCCTCCAACCCGAAGAAATGGAAGAGCATTACCAGCTCACCCGCTACTTCAAGGCCGGTTCAGTGTCCAATCGATAAAGGTGTCGGGATTACACGGCTGTATCCTGTTGGGAAGCGGCGTTTTATGCCGATAATGGGAAGCAATCAAGGCGACTCTGGCAGGGAAAGCTCAATGACCGCCGAAAAGGATGTAACGACGACACGTGATTGTACGGAATCTGCCGGCAGACGCAGCTCCTATGTGAGTTGAGACCGCCGGGGATCGAAACAAACTAACAAACAGAGGATGGCCCGGGAATGGCTCGTTCAATTGAGAATGTAAGGTTGGATCCGATGGCGGTGCTGCTGCAGCGCGGCCGGCAGAAGGGTCGGCTCACCGTTCAGGAGATCAGTCACGCCTTCGCGGACGATGCGAATGTAACGGCGGACCTGATGGAAGAAGCGATGCAGACGCTTGCCGAGGAGGGAATCCGGATTGTTGAGGAACAGAAGGCGGAGCCGGATGACCTGGGTGAGACCGCGCTCTTTCTCGAAACGCTTGACGATATCGCGATCCGTGACGATAACACCGAGACCGTTGACGGCATACCGCTGGAAGATTCCCTGCGCCTCTATCTCCGGGGAATTGGCCGAATTCCACTCCTGACAGCCGCGGAGGAGCGTGCCCTGGCGGATCGGATCAAGGCTACGGGCGGCAGTGATAAATGGGCCAAGAACCGGCTGGTGGAAGCCAACTTCCGGCTGGTCGTCGCCATCGCCAAGAAGTACACCGGGCGCGGCATTACCTTTCCCGATCTGATTCAGGAGGGGAATATCGGCCTGATGCGGGCGGTCGATAAATTTAATCCGGACCGGGGCAACCGATTCAGCACCTATGCGACCTGGTGGATCCGGCAGGCCATTACCCGAGCTATCGCCGAGCAGGGCAGGACCATTCGAATTCCCAGTCACATGGTGGACACCATCAACCGGGTGCTGCGCACCACCCGCGAGCTGGCGCAATCGCTGGGCCATGAGCCGACTGTGGATGAGATCGGGCGCAAACTCGGTCTTTCGGGTGACCGCGTCGACGCCATTTTACGACTCGTGCCTGAGCCACTTTCGCTCGAGACCCCCGTCGGCGAAGATGAGAACAGCCACCTGGTCGACTACATCGAAGACAGCCAGGCGGTCTCGCCCGATAGGGCGGCCTCGACGCTGGCGCTGCGGGAGCAGCTTGAGAAGGTGATGGACAGCCTTACGGATCGGGAACGGGAAGTGGTGCGGCTGCGATACGGGCTGGCCGACGGCCATCCGCATACATTGGAAGAGGTCGGTGAGCACTTCGGCGTTTCGCGGGAGCGCGTCCGCCAGATCGAAGGCATGGCCCTTCGTAAACTCCGTAAGCCCGACGCCAAGCGGCGGCTGGAGGAGTATATTTAGGCGCGCCATCTCGTCCTCCGTCCCATCACGAGCCCGGTCAAGATGATCGCGGCGCTGACGATGAACGCCGGCCGAAAACCGAGGTGATGCGCCTGGAGGAGGGTTACGAGAAGGCCGGCGAGCAGCGGGGCAGCGACTCCACGGATACCGAGCATACTGGCGTGCAGTGA
Source organism: Armatimonadota bacterium (assembly GCA_035686845.1). Taxonomy (GTDB): domain Bacteria; phylum Armatimonadota; class DASRZA01; order DASRZA01; family DASRZA01; genus DASRZA01. The sequence goes on from DASRZA010000200.1 coordinate 23,433, forward strand.
CTGGTACGCCGGCACCATCTCGGGAGGGCTGAAGCTCAGGATACTGTTGATATAGCCGATTTCAATGCCGGCGCTGCTGGCGCCATCGATTACGGCAGCCGGAATGAGCCAGATATAGTTCGGCGCGAAGAAGTAGATAAGCGGCTTGATAGCGACGAGGCCGATGCAGGTGAAAACGCACCGAACGGATCCGCGGCGGTCAATGAAACGTCCCCAGAACAGAAATCCCGCAAGCGCGGCCACCGATGAAACGAACGACAGGATTCCCTGCTCAGCGTACGTGATCCGGAGCGTGTGACTCACGAAAAGCGGATAGATCGGGCTGATGAGCAGGTTGCCAAGGCCGTAGACGAAGATGGCGAGAGCGAACCGGCGATAGGCGTGATCCGAGCGAAAGATGCGCCAGGCGTCCCCCCGCTTTGCTTGCGGCCGCTGCCGTTCCAGCTCATCTCGATCGCCCGGCGCCCGCATCCGCGAAAAAATGAACGAGGCTGCCAGGCCGCAAATCCCCGCGGCAGCGAATACTTCGTGGTATCCCCAGTGATCCAGCACCCGGCCAGCCACCAGCGTTATGCCAATGACGACCAGGGTTCGCGCCACCCGGACTCCGCTCATAATCCTGCCGCGCAGCTTCCGGGGGTAGATTCGTTCCATGACCGCGCTGTAGCCGGGACCGGATGACGCTTCAAAGACGTTCGCGAGGAAAACTACTCCCACGTACTCCGGCGCCGAGCGCACTAACAGCATGAGGAGGTATAGCGACCGGGCGGCGGCGCCGGGTATCACGACGAATGGGATCTTTGGCTTCCCATGCATCCAGTGGACCCAGAGCGGCGTCAGCATATTGCCGATGAATGGCGCCGCCACGATAATCGCGATGAGGAAAACCGAAGCGTGCAGCGTCTTTGCCGCTACCAGGCCAATGAATGGTCCAAGGATGCCGACGTAAACGCCGGCGAGGGCAGCAGACGCGGCGTCCTTGCGGACGTTCTCTTTCCACGAGATCGGGCCATGCGATTGACTCAAACCGGCTGGCTCTCTCTAAACCGACGGTACGGTGACGACAGCGCGGCCCAACGCTGACTCACGCGCCGCCACGGTTACGGCAAGCGTGCGCACGGCCTCGTCATAAGGACTATAGACCAGTTCCGGCCGGCTGCCCACTATAGCCCCAATGAACGCCTCGTCAATATTCAACGCGCCTTCGGGATATTCAGGCAGAAGGCAGACCGTTTCCGGGTTCAGCGAGAGCGTCTCGCCCCACCCCAGCACACAATCGCGCAGAACAAACGCCAGGCGACTCTGATGGCCGCCGCGAGTGAGAACACAGCTATTGGAAACATAACCAATGGCGCCACTCGCGAACTCCAGGAGAGCAATTTGTGAATCGGGGACCGTCAGGTTCGCCTGATCCCGCAGCACTCCCTTAGAATGACGGCAGTCCACCCGGACGATTTCACCGGCGAGGTAGCGCATGAGGTCAACCTGGTGAGTGGTCATTTCATGGAGTTGTCCGCCCGAGCACTTTACGTCGCGCCACCAGTAGCCCGGTCCGCCGGGAATCCCGCTCCAGCGGTCGCAAGCGACGAGAGAAATATCGCGTCCGGAGAGGAACCGGCGCGCGGCCTGTGTCGACTCCCAGTATCGAAGCAGGTAGCCGGTTGAGGCGATAATTCCGGCCTTACGCACCGCCGCGAGGATCTCGAGCGCCTTGTCGAGGTTGAGAGCCACCGGCTTTTCTACAAAGAGATGAACGCCCCGCCGGGCCGCCAGGAGCTCGGCGTCCTCGTGCGCGAACGGAGGGACGCACACATAGAGGGCGTCCATTTCCTGACGATCCAGCATCTCGTGATAATCGGCAAACGGGGTTGGCGCCAGTTCCTGCCCACCGCTGGCGACCCGCTCAATGGCCCGGTCGATAGCCTCGGGAACCAGGTCGCAGATAGCGACGACTTCCGCCTCCGGAATTCGGGCCAGGTTAGCGAGATGGTACGCCGCGATCCCTCCCGCTCCCACAAAAGCGACTCGAACTTTGCGCCCGCATTCGGGGGCTGCGCGGAGATCGGCGCCGGCGGCCTTTTTCTCTGATTCGTCCGGGAAGCGAACGAACTCGCGTCCCGGAAGCTCTCGATCCATCCTCTTCCTTCGCTCATCGCAGCCTGAAGATCCTTCCTCTCACAGGATACCACTCAAGATGAGCGAAGGCATACGGTTGACGTTACTCGTACCTCAAGGCCTCAATTGGATTCTGATTCGCTGCCTTGGCGGCCGGGTAGATTCCGAAGACGACGCCGATGCCGCCCGAGACAAGCGCGGCCAGGAGCACGATCATCGGCTGCACGACCGGGGCCCATCCCATCTTCATCGCCACAATTGCGGAACCTCCAATTCCCGCCAGGATTCCAATCGCGCCTCCCATGAGCGCCATCGCGAGCGATTCCATAAGGAACTGCATTAAAACATCACCGCTCGTGGCGCCCACCGCTTTGCGGAGTCCGATCTCCCGCGTCCTTTCGGTGACGGAAACAAGCATGATGTTCATCACGCCGATTCCGCCCACGACGAGTGATACTATCGCCACGCCGGCCAATAGCGCCGTGAGCGTTCCCGTGACGCTCTGAGACGCCTGAAGGATTGACGCCTGGCTCCTGACGGTGAAGTCGTCGTTGTCTGGAAATGGAGGGAGCAGGTGGTGCTGCTGCCGCAGCAGATCGCTGATCTGCTCCGTAGCCAGGTCCATCGCCGCAGGCGAAGTCGCTTCAACATCGATCGAACTTAGATTTGTCCGGTTAAAGACCCGACGCAGCGCCGTCGTGACCGGTATGATGACGACGTCATCCTGGTCCTGCCCGAACGCGCCCGCCCCCCTGGACTTCAAGACGCCAATGATGTTGAACGGTATCCGATTGATCGCAATCGTCTTTCCGATCGGGTTCAGAGTCGCGTCGCCCAGCAGGTTCTGGACCACAGTCGTTCCGACGACAGCGACCTTCGAGCGGCCGCTCACGTCCTGGTCGGTGATGAACCGGCCGGAGGTGACCGGCGCGTTATCTACCTGGCTGTAGCTTGGGCTGGTCCCCATAATCTGGGTGTTGGCGTCCTCATTCCCCATCTTGACCTGGGCGCTTCCCCGGGCCTCGGGAGCGACCGCCGTAATAGTGCTCTTGAACCGGCTGCCAATCGCCGCAGCGTCCTGGAGAGAAAGCTTTGACCCACCATTGTCGACGCCCCGGATCCGATTATTGCCGGATGTGACGGTTAGCAGATTGGTGCCCAGGGAATTGATGCTTTTTGCCACTGACTGCGACGCGCCCTGCCCCATCGACACCATGGCGATGACCGCGGCCACGCCAATGATGATGCCGAGCATGGTAAGCCCGGTGCGCATCTTGTTATTGGTGAGGCCGCGCCAGGCCACCCGCAAGCTGTCGACGAAGGACATGCCTCCGGAGGAATCATCCGGGTTCCACTCCTCTTCTTCCGCCGGACCGGGACCAAAAAGCGACGCGGGCGGGAGGATCTCGTTCTCAATCGGTTCGAACGTGTTCAGTTTCATTGCGCTGCTCCTTCGGCTCGCATACGGCGGAGCACTTCACTCGCCAGCACGCGCCGCTGCACTGTTTCATCTGCGACTACACGGCCATCGCGCACCCGGATAATCCGCTTCGCATGTTCGGCAATATCCGGCTCATGGGTGACCATGATAACTGTCTTGCCCTCGTCGTTGAGTTCCTGGAAGATCTGCATGATCTCCTCACTCTGTATGCTCGCCAGGTTGCCCGTAGGCTCGTCCGCCATCATAATCGGAGCGTTATTCACCAGCGCTCTGGCTATGGCGACGCGCTGCTGCTGGCCGCCGGAGAGCTGGCTCGGAGTATGGTCGAGCCGGTCACCCAGCCCAACCCTCTCCAGCGCCCACTCCGCTCGTTCCCGCCGATCTTCGCAGCGGCTGTAGAGCATTGGAAGCTCCACATTCTCCACCGCGGTTGTTCGTGCAAGAAGATTGAAGCTCTGGAAGACAAAGCCAATCTTCCGATTCCGGATACGGGCCAGGTCGACGTCGTCCATCTCAGCGACTTCCAGCCCATCCAATAGATACGATCCGTCGGTAGGGACGTCGAGGCAGCCGAGGATGTGCATCATCGTTGACTTCCCCGATCCCGACGGCCCCATTATCGCCACGAACTCACCGCGGTCGATATTCAGCGAGACTCCATCGAGCGCTCGCACGGTCTCGCCGCCGAGGGTGTAAACCTTCGTAATTTCTTCAAGTTGAACGATCATCAGTGTCCTCCTTAACCGCCGTGGCCGCCGCCATGCCCGGCCCGAATTCCAAATGGCGTCATCTTCATCCCACCGCCTGATCCGCCCGGAGGCGGCCATCCTGCCGTCACGACCGTCTCGCCTCCCTGGAGGCCAGATCGAATCTCGGTGTCGGTTCCATCCGTCGCCCCGGTTGTCACTGCCTGCATCTGTGGAGTTGGCTGACCCTTTCGAACAACCCAGACGATTGAACCGGATTTGCCGGTCTTCACCGCCTCGTTTGGAACCGCCAGCACGTTCGGGTGATTCCCAACCGTGATGGTCACTGACGTCGTCATGTCAGGCTTCAGGAGATGCTTCGGATCCTGAATGGCAACCGTCACGTCGTATGTCACCACGTTCTGCTGAAGAGTTGACCCGGACGCGATCTTCGTCACTGTGCCGGTGAAGGTCGCGTTCGGATAGGTGTCAACGGTGACCGAGGCGCTCTGTCCGAGATTCACGTTGCCAATGTCCGTCTCGTCCACGTAGGCGTCAACCTGCAGACGATTCAGATCGGCCACGACGATGAGCGTCGGCGCCGAAAGACCGGCTGCCAGCGTTTCGCCCTGCTGCGCGGCAAGCTGCAGGACAGTTCCGGAGATCGGGCTGCGTATCACGCCCTTGTCCACCTGCGCCTGCCAGTAGGTGACCTGCTGCTGCGCCTGCTGTACCGCCTCGGCGGCCTGCGTCACGTCCTGTCCCTTCAGGACATTCTGCGCAAGTCCGGCCTGCGCCGACTGAAGCTGGGCCTCCGCCTGGCGCACCGCGGCGCTGCTGTCCTGAACGTTTGCCTGGGTGACGGCGTTCTGAAAGGTTTCGGCCTCTGCGGCCTGCAGCGAGGCTTGCGCCTGGGCGACTTGCTGCTGCGCGGTCTGTACGTCGGCGTTCGCCTTCGAAGTGGCCAGTGAGAGATTCTGCTGCGCCGATTGGAGCTGCGCGCTCGCTACCTTTGCCTGAGTGTCCGCGGTATCCACGTCGACTGCGGCAATGAATCCCTGCCGGAATAACTGCTGTTCGCGTTTCAGATTCGAGGCGGCGTTCTGAGAGGTCGCTTGCGCCTGCCGCACCGCGGCCTGCGCCTGTGAAATCTCCTGATTATGACTCTCATTGGCCTGCGTTTCCGCTGCCCGTGCAGAGTTAAGAGCCGCCTGCGCTCGCTGGATGTCGGCCTGCGTCTGGCGCGGCTGCTGCTCTGCGGCCGCCTGTGAAGACGCCAACTTCGCCTGGGCAGCGCGAAGTCCGGCTTCGGCGGTCGTTACGGCGTCGCTGCTCTGCGTGTTCTGCATACCGACGCCGGACTGCTGCTGCTGATATTTTGTAACCGCCTGCGCGAGCGCCGCCTGCGCCGATCCCAACTGCGCCTGCGTATCGGGCAGATCCAGGTCTGCGATGACCTGCCCGGCATCGACGTGGCTTCCCACATCCGCGTACAATCGCTTGATGCGCCCGGTTATCTGCGATCCGATCTTCACTTCGGCGCCAGTCTGCGGCGTCACGCTTCCCTGCGCAGAGACCGTCTCAACCAGTGTCGTACGGGTCACCTGCGCTGTCTGGACGCCGGCAAGCGCTCCCCCGGACTTCTGACCATGAATCTTCACGACCAGCGCGATGATCCCTAACGCCAGCAGTCCGATAATTCCCCAGGTAAATCGTTTTCGTAGCTGTCTCTTTTTCCGTTTTTGGGCCGGCGTTACGCGCGGGGCATCGCGGTGTCGTCCGTTGGGCTGCACCCACGTCTCGGCGCCCGTTCTCAGTTCAAGTGTTTCCATGCTCGATTCCATCACCATTACTCCTCGATCTCCTTAGTCACAGGCCAATCTAAATCCGATTACGGCGCCGGGTTCAATCTCCGAAGATCCACGTCTTAGAATACCCCGGGTGAATGACGCGATGATGACGTGGACCGGGTTTCGGCGATGCCGGCGCCGCTGGGCGGCAAAACACGTCAGGATTGAGGCCAAACTACGCTCAAACGACTGATCCGGTATACTCCAAAAGGCGTAGGGACTCCAGTTTCCCTATAGTTGGGGCAATAATTTAGGCAGCGAGTCGATGCGCGTCGTTCATCGCGGAAGTGCGGGACGGACGCGAAGCTGCCAGCAGCGTCGATCCGGGATTGGATTGCCGGGTACGTAGGAAGGGCACGGATCAGAAAACGATAGGCGCCGCCGCTGGAGCGCGGAACCGGCAGCCTATGCGCGGACACATATAAGTGGAGCGGCAGCGACTGCTGAGGTATGTCGAAGCAACTCTGAGGGGGTTTTTGTGCGTAACGTTTGTAAGTCAGGGCTGAACCGAGGCTTTACACTGATTGAGCTGCTGGTTGTAATCGCGATTATCGCTTTACTTGCCTCAATCCTGCTGCCTGTTTTCAGCCAGGTGCGGGAAAAGGCGAGGCAGACCGACTGCATCTCCAACCTCAAACAGGATGCCACTTCGGTGCTCATGTACACGCAGGATTACGACGAGACGTTCCCGATCTCGCTGTACCTCTCGCAGCAGACGGATGGATCGCCCTGTGTTATGTCTTTCTATCAGGAGGTCACGCCCTACCTCAAGAACGTAGGCGTGATGGTATGTCCGTCGAATCAGCCGCAGCTGGACGTTGCGGCGGGACTTCAGAACTTTCGTCTCCCCCCCGTATGCGCCACGGTTCCCGAGCTTCGCTACGTCAGCTACATGGCGAACAGCGTGGTGATCGAGCAGGGTTATCCCAATCCGATCTATGGTGGAACCGCCGGTGATCCGCGGCGGGTTGCGCGCACTCTCGCAGCAATTCCCTACCCGTCCGATACGGCGGTCATCTACGACGGCAACGCCACCTTGCCGGGTGGAACCGCGAATTACCCGCCGCTCGATGCGCCGATTGACGTTCGCCATATCGGGCAGGTCGACGCCGCGTACGTGGATGGGCACGTGAAGACGGTCAAGGCGAAGGCGTCGTTGGCCTCGGATGGGACTCAGCTCGGCGGCCGAAGGATTGATGGGCAGCCGATCTTAGACTGGACGGTGACGTCGCCGGGCCCCTACCAAGGGCATGACGATCTCCGCGGCATCGCCTTCCAGAACCCCGATGGCTCCTGGTACGCCGGCATACCCGGCTAATAAGCGCGGAACACCCGTTTTATCTCACTTTACTCGTACGGCCTAAAAACGAACACGAAGGGCGCGAAGGTCCCGCGAAGGGCGCGAAGGGAACCGAAGTGGAAAAAGAATGGACTCTGCACCCGGGCCGCCTCGCGTCAAGAACCGGGCGTTCGCCGGGTCGTAGAAGCAGTGTCCCGATTGTGACAGGTTCGCGTTGCGCGCCACCGGACTTAGGTTAGCATCGGTGCAGATACCCCACTCGCGCCCGAAACCCACCGAATCCCGGCAGGTGTAGGCGCCGCCGTGCGGCGTGCTCGCAAGACACACGGGTCTTAAGGCGCTCAGAGGCGGAACAGGATCGCGCGCTTTAGGCCGCGAGCCTCCTGCAGGACAGATTCCACCGGAGGGTCACCCTGGACACGGATCAATCCATGCTCCCCGGTAACCGCTACGTCAACGGCGAACGCAGCGACCAAGATCTCGCCCCGCATCGAGTGCTCCCCATGCCCGGGAGCGGGGACCACCCGGCGGAACAACTCGACCACCGGGCGCCGGGCAGCGCCAAGCCAATCAACATCACTCCCCGTTATCCACCATCCGGCGGACCTCCGTATTACACATTCGCCTCCCCCAAGATCGACGACATCCGCCATTAGGTAGGCCAGCAGATGGACGGCGCCCGGGTCATCACGACCGAAGAACTGCCGGGGCCTCGAGCGGACCCACTCCATCGCGTTCACAACCTCAACCACCATTGTACACCATCGCTCTCAATGCGGAGTAACGACGATCTCTCCAGTCGCCCGGAGCGCGTTGAAGATCCCGAACGATTCCGTCGGAATCACCGCCTCCTCGCCCAGGAAGCGGCCGAAGAGACCCAGGGCCCCGATGGGCGCCGATGGCAGCCCCCCAAGCGCCCGGACGGCAGCCGGCGAGAAACGAAACTCCAGAATGCCTCAGGCTCCGTGCCCTATTCCTGTGCTTTCATAGATGTCTCCGGAAGATGTCGTTGGCTACCACATTCTTCCGGAGAGAGGAGCCGGTCGGGAACCATCCCTGACCGGCTCCCTAATCAGTTAGCGCCCAGGCAAACACATATTTGTACATTTTTATTCCGGCCAAATGGATACATCCTTACGTTGGCAGGTACAGCTCGCCACGTCCTCGTGCTTGCTGTGCCAATCGGCGAACGCCAGCTCGATCAGAGGCCGGAATGCGCCTCAGTGAATCCAAACGTCCCGCACACGACCAGCGCGAGTTCGACGCCGCTCCGATCGCGGCCGTCCATGGCGTCGCGCAGCAGGTCCAGGCCCAGCGCGATGCCATCGGTGGCGCCGAACCGTCGGAGGAACTCCTGCCGCGCCATCGGCGGTGGGCCGACGGGCACTGTTGCAAGCGCCAGGACAAGCGAGCGCTGCTCGGGCGTCATTCACGTGCCTCACGGAAGCCTGTCACGCGTCGTGGGGTCAGCCTTCAGCATGTTCAGGAAGTACTCGCAGGCCCCCGCCTCCGTCGCGAACTCCCTCCTCCCCGTCTCTTGGCCGCGCTCGCTGTAGTAGACGTACCACCTGCCGCGGACCTCACCGAATGTGTACCTTTCGGAGAGGTGGCCACCGGTCAGATCGTAAGCATCATCTCGAATGTGCTCGCGCCTTAGCGCGTCGAGCAATTCTTGTCTGTTCAAGGTCCCACCTTCACCAGATGGCCCGAGCCGATGAGGTCACCGACGCTCCGGGGCAAATCGTACTGCATCCCGAGGCCGGGCTGGTCGAACCAGGGTGCGGCCCGGCTAGGGCACGCCGAGTATCCGCTCCAGCTCCGCGGTGACCCACTCAAGGGTCCGCCGCATGGACTCGGCATCCGGGCGGCTGAGCCTGGGCTCCTGCCACTGCATGATCAACGGCACGTACCAGAGCAAGGCCACCACCCGCCGGTCAATGACCCCTTCGTCGCCCGGGTCGACTGCTTGCAGCAGTCTCCGGAACCGGGCAGCAGCCGGCGCGCTGAACCGTCCGGAGCGCAGCAGGCCCAGGAATCCCTCCCCTTGATCGTACTCGTACTCCAGTTTCTTGATCAGCTCGCTCGCATCGGGTCTCATGGCAGCCTGCTCCATATGATCGCCGTTGGCGGCACGTGCCCACGGATCAGCACCTCCTGGTCAGCCCGCGCCCAGTCGCTGAGCTTCCCAGGCCACTCGGGGAACCCCCGCGAGATGTCCGCTATCTCGGTGTCGACTTTGGAT
>DASRZA010000201.1:0-4119 GCA_035686845.1 Armatimonadota bacterium
TCGAGAGCTTCTCGAATCGGATGTAATGGTCGCTTCCCTGCCCAAATACGCGGCGTAGAATGTTCAGGCAGCTGACGCCCCATTGATACGAAAGTTGCGAGTCGACACCATGATCACCGAGATAAACAAAACCGGGCGAAGAACGGCTATAAGCGGTAGATAAAACTCGGTCGCCAAGCGTGATGAGCTCGTCAAGGCGCCCGAGCACTTTCTGATCGATGTTCATACCTTAGCTTAACCCCTCTCGCTCAATTCGGCGTGAAAATACCCGGGTAGGCGCCGCGCGCGAGGACGCGGACACATGCACAGTCAGCCAGTCAAGGTCGCTCGCTCCGGAGCGATAGCAAATCGGGCCCCCCGGTTCCCAGGCTCTCGCCGGCCGATTCAATCGCCGCCTACTCCTACACCCACGAGGGTACCGCAGCGCCTCAAGGCCCCTCGTCCGCCTCCGCTCCCACGCCGTACAGCTCCGCCACGGCTGCGTCGACCTGCCGCTCAAGCTCGCTCACGTCCGCCTTGGGATCGTCCTCGAGCTTCGCAAGGATCTGCTCAACCAGCCGGTTCACCGGCTGCTGTTCCTCCATCGAGACATCGGGGATTGGGAGACCCTTCCAGTCGTCGGGGTAAAGATGGATATTGCTGCGACGATGCGATCGAAGAAAATCACGCGCCACGGATGAGTTCATCACGGCAAGGAGATACTTTAGATCAAAACGTTCGCTGGCCTTCTCCAAATTCTCCCGACGTGGAAAACCAGCACGTGCCGGACCCTCATCAGCGTAGCAGGCGGACTTTCGAAGCGACTTGTTGCGGACGCCGGCTAATCGGCGCCACGGAATGAACCCTACGCTGCTTTCCGTAAAATGAAGCCCGTTGGCGTCGAAACAAGCCTTCGGATTGGGGCCCGGGCTCCTCGGAGCCAGAATCTTTTCCTTCACCTCGTAGAGTTCGGGAAACGTAGGCCGCCGGAACATCCCGGGTGCCCGATCTGTACCCCACTCGAGCCACTTGCTCGTTGCCGGCAGCCACCGAGCCAGATGTTTACCCTCGACAAATGGCCTGGAGTGAACATCATCTCGGCTGTCCGTGACCAAGTCGCTCATGACAAACGCGCCGCGCTGCAATTTCTCGTCCGCGTGAACGACCATGCCGATTGTGACGTAACAAATAGTGCTCAGCGTCAAAACGCGCCCGAACGCTCGCTGTTCAAGCGCCGCCCCCGGAAAAAACACGCGATGGTCAAGTTCAGCCTGCGGACCCGACGGCAACTGGCGGACCTCGCCGAATCGCCCCTCGTGAACCCGGCGCAGCGGGACTGAGTCCGACCCGTCTGCGCGCTGGATGACGTAAATGAAGTTGTGGACCGAAGCCTCGAATATCTTCAAACGCCCCAGGAAATCCAGGCGCAGCAAGCGGCCGTTCTTCAGGAGCCACTTCTGCGATTTCTGCGCGTACTTCGAATGGCAGAAGCCGTCGGACACGATCATCGTCGTCACTCCGCCCGGTCGCAGTAGTTTGTAGGCTCGCTCGATAAACGCCACGTAAAGATCCCATTTCTCCCACAGCGTTTCGTAGTTCCCCGTCGCCTCGATGGCGCGCCGCGCCAGCAGATTCTCTTCGCTGACGTCGGCGCGAACGTACGGTGGATTGCCAATGGTAATGTCAAATCCTTCCACCAGTCCGAACATCCACTCGGGATCAAAAAAGTCCGCAGACAGGTTCTGGTCGTACGGGTCCCACTGCGCCAGGTGCTCGGCGGCGCCGGGGTCCAATCCTTTATCTTCCAACAGCCCCTGCAATTCACGTCGAATCCGCCCATCTTCCTCGCGGCATTTCTGCTTCTTTGCACGCGTGCGGGCGCGAAAATGATCGGCTCGCACCCGGCGCAGCTCCTTCTCCTTCTCCAGCACCCACTGGTCCGGCAGACGATTCTCGCTTCCAGAGCGCCGGGGCGAAAGCAGCGCGTTGGCCGCCACGAATTTCGTTTCCAAATTTGGTAGCGAGAGAATACCCAGATTCGGCGCCCCCGGATTCACCTGCTGATCAATAATGAGCGAGATGAAGCACCGCAGCTTCGCAATCTGAACCGCGACCGGCTGAATATCCACGCCGTAGATACAGTTCTGGATCAGGTAGAGCTTGCGCGCATAGTCGAATTCGTCCTGCTTGAACGCCGTCTCAATCTCGGCGATGGCGCTCTCCCGCGCCGATTCGACGTCGATCCGCTGCGCCGCTTCCAACTGCCGGACCTTCCAGCGACGGTTATGAGGATCCAGCCGCGATAGGAGATAGACCAGCTTATGCAGCACCCCCATCGGGAAGGCGCCGGATCCGCACGCAGGGTCCAGGATCTTCACCGCATCGATGGCGCTGATGAGCGTGTGCGTCTCCTCCTCGGTGAACGGCGGCGGATCTTCGTTGTACGCAAGCAGCCCGCGCAGCCGGTCTTCGCTCTCAGGGCCACCCGCCATTTTGCCGCTCAGATAGACAAAGAGGGCCTCTTCGACCATGTAATCAACGATCTCGCGCGGCGTATAGTACGAGCCGGTCAACTTGCGCGCCGTCGTCCGGGACTCCGGATTATAGGACGCCAACAGGTTTTCAAAAACGCGGCCCAGAAGCTCGGGATCGAGCGCGATCTCCTCCTCTATCGGGGTGTTCTCGGCCACGGTAAACTTATAGGAGCTTAAAATATCCAGCAGTCCCCGCACCTTGTATCGCGCTCCGGTTGTGCCGTACGCTTCGTTCAGGTCGACGTCGACCGGATCGCTCCGGAAAAGAAAATTTGGCGCAATCATGGGATTATCCGGACGATCCGAAAATCCGTCCACCCGAATGACGACCTTCTTCTCGTCAACCTCTTCTTCGCGGTCCAGGCACTCAAATAGGCCGCCATTCAAAAACGGGATGGCCGAAAAGAGCTCAAGAGCGCGCCGCGGATCGGCGAAATACGCTTCGTAACGGTAAACGTTGTGGGTGAGGTAATGCGCATCTCTACCATTACCCTTCGCCGTCCCGCGGAAGCGGCGGCCCGGTGCGCCCGGCGTCCCATCCATCTCAGTGTTCAGAGTTGCAAAGAAGAGATTCTGGAGAACAGCCCGGTAATAAGTGCTCTCTTCGGGCGAACTGTCACGAAGGAGCTGCGTCACCACACGCCAGTCGAAGAACTCATCCGGCGCGAGTCCCTTCTCCTTCATAAACCAGGTGAAAATCACCCGCGTCAGAAGGCGGATAAGACCGGTCGCCCGCGCGACGCTGTCATCCATACCGGGCGGGGTAGGGAAAGTGACATGATCCAGCGCCCAGAAATACCAGTTCGAGAGCTCCGAGTAGAACCGCCGGTTCAGCGCGGAAAGGTCCAGGGTGCTGCCCCACGCCTCGTGCAGGTCGGTAAACGTATGAAACGAGTACTGCCGGTACAACTCGGGCAGCGAAAGATCGAAAAGTATCTCCACGTGCGCGCGGTGCGGCGCCTCGAATCGTATGTCCTTGATCAGCGTGACCTTCTCCAGCACATCTCGCGCCGCGTCTTGTTTGTGCAGCCTCCGATCGATAATCGCAAGCGTCAGCGTCATTCCGTGCCGAAATAGAATCAACACGGGCATGGCAAACAGCTTGTTGACCTCTCGGGTTATCTGCGCGAGCTGGGTTCGCGTGTAGGTCTCGCCGCGCAGTTCGATGGCGCAAAAAAGAAATGACTCAATTCTGTTCGGATCCAGTTCGGCGCTGCCAAGCTGCAAATGGCGCTGATCCCCGAGCTCCAGGTCATCGTCCGCCAGTTGGAATAGTACATGGGCCTCCCGCCACCCTTCCGGTAGCGCATTCACCGCCGGCGCCGCCCCGCGTCCAAACTCCTCCCAGAACGCGACTGCCGAGTCAAAGGAATCACCGACCTTCTCGCTGGAGTATCCGAGCGTCCGGAACAGCGCGGCGGCCGACTCCGCAAAATCTCCTTCGTGACACCGTCCCAACGCGTCGACAATGTGCTGCTTCGATGCCGCCGTCATGCTTGCTCCTTGATCACGAGCCAGGTGATGAGCTCAAAATCATCGGGCCCCAGCGCGCGCTCCGCGGTACGCACAAGGCGCGCTCCTCGGTCGGCAGTCAGCCCCTGAAGAT
>DASRZA010000202.1:0-11127 GCA_035686845.1 Armatimonadota bacterium
ATTCCTTCTGACGTATAGTCCACGTCGGCGGCCATCATGACTCCGGCGAACTCCCCGCTTCGGATGTAAGCGCCACAAGGCCATGGATAGCCGCCCTGCTGGATCCGTGCGCGCAGCATTTCGACACTCTGATGCGCCGGACTCTGAAACGAGGAACGGCCTCGCAGCTTGATAATCCGGGCGCCGCCATTTCGCACGTGCTCCTGGATCTCCGTCCACTGCGCATCGGACATTCCTTTGCCGTTTGCCCGGCCGCCCCCGAGGATATCAACCAGCCGCACACCCTGAATCGCGATTTCGGCCTTGAACACAGCCATCTTCTCGCCGTGCCCGCCGTAGGTCTTGCATCCGGTTACCGTGTCCTGTGGAACCTCAAAGAACTGCGCAAGCCGGGTTTGAAGCCGGGTGCTGTCGAGCGCCGCGAGCGTCGTCACCCGTCGCGGATCGAGACCGGAATGGACCAGCGCCGTTAAGCCGGTTACGTCCGCCGGGTTGAAAATGAGGATGACAAACTGGACCTCGGGGACACAGCGTCGGATATCCTGTCCGAGACCGCGGGCAATCTCGCAATTACCGCGGGTAAGGTCTTCGCGGGTCATACCCTCTTTGCGCGGCATCCCGCCCGACGAGATGACGTACGTCGCTCCGTGGAGGGCCTCTTCAACATCGGTGGTCCACGTCACGTTGGCGCCCGGGTAAGCGCAGTGATAAATCTCCTCAGCGGCGCCTTCAAGCCCCGCCGCGAACGGATCGTACATCGCGATTCGGCTGGCGACGCCGCTGCTGAGAAGATCCTGCGTGAGGTTTGAGCCAATAGCGCCGGCGGCGCCCATGACAGCCACTTTCTGATCGGTCAGGTACATTCGTCTGGTCTCCCCGTTCAGTTGCTCGATGGGCCGGCCAGACCAGTTCAGAGTGTACTCGCCCGGCTCCCAATCCTCAGTTTAGCCGACTAAGACCGAAACACGCGCCGGAAAGTACGACTGACGTAGATTAAAGCTGCGCCCGCCAGCAGGTAACCAATACGATTACCATCCGCTTCAGAATCCAAAAAGCTGCTGGGTGAACGAGCGAACGGCGTTCTGACGGAGGTTCATTTTCGAGGGAGTCATGGCCGCCTTGAACCCCGACGGAATCGTGTTGTTCAACTGCTGGGCGTAAACCGAGTGGGACTGCGCCTCACCCTCTTGAATCGCCTTAAGCTCCCCGGAATCCAGGAAGAATCCGCCGCATTCGTAACACTCGTCCACGCTCACAGCCCGCGCGTTCGCGAAGAAATGCCGGTGCATGGGCAGAGAGCAACGAGGACAGGACAGCTTGCCGCGATTCTCATCACTCGTCCGAGGCGACTCGAAGGCTTCGGAAAACACAGTGTTCAGCGCAGGGTCGCCATGCTCGAGCTTCTTAAGCTCGGCCCAGTCGAGCCAAAGACCTTTGCAGCCCTGGCGGCAAAACTCAATCACCATGTCACCCATGTTTTCGGTTACCAGCGTCGCCGCACATACCGGACAGTTCATTGCCTCGCCTCGGACCTATCCCCCCGACCCTTTCCCGAAACGGGAAGGGGAGCCGTATGCCGGACCTATCCCCCGACCTTCCCGAAACGGGAAGGGGAGCCGGAGTCGCGCCCCGCGCCTATTTTAGGTCAGCGAGTTTTCGGAGCAGACCGCTTACGCGTCGCTTTGGGCGCGGCGGCGTTGTAAAGCGTGAGCGAGAGCGCGGGTTCGGCGTCGGGGCCATTCGTAAGACGAGCGCGGTATATCTGTCCCGTTTGAAGGCCCGCGGTGGCGCCGATTTCTTTTCGGCCGACCCGTATACGAGACGTCAACACACGAATGAAAAGGTCGCCATTCACACTTTGAAGGGTGACTTCGCCCTTCGCCGGGTCAATGTTGGCGATTTTTAGAATTGGCGCCCGGCGGGCCAACGAAGCCATCTTCTCACTCGCGGCATCCATGATGAGGGTCGCGGTAAAACCGTCCGGCGCCGCCTGCCTCCCGCGAATCATAATCGCTTCACCCGCTGGGAAATCGCCGATTGCCGCCGGCTTACCACTCCGTAGTGCTCGGCCTCGCTTCGTGAGAGTGACGCTCAAGTCAGGATTTCCGGTTCCCGAGACGATGAGCGCGCCCGGTTTCACCGATTTCACGACGCCGTGCAGCGTCAACGTTTTCGCACGAGGCTTTTTCACGTTCGGCTTCCGAGGCGCTGCCGGCGCAGGGGGATTCTGGGCTGCGG
This sequence comes from Armatimonadota bacterium, assembly GCA_035686845.1. Lineage (GTDB taxonomy): Bacteria > Armatimonadota > DASRZA01 > DASRZA01 > DASRZA01 > DASRZA01. The sequence goes on from DASRZA010000202.1 coordinate 2,239, forward strand.
ACGTCGCGGGAAGCGGCGGGGCGCTGGCCGCCGACGCCGCGACAGGAACGATGGAAAGAGCGAGGGACAGCGCCAGATATGGCGCCGCAAAACGGGAAAGACGCGACATTTCACCTCCCAAACGAGAAAGCAATCTCGCGGCAGGCGCCGCGCGGGCCGTGTTAGACCGAAAGCCAGCCGCGTTCCAACGCCACGTTCACGGCTTCGGTTCGGCTGGAAACGCCCAGTTTTTGAAATATATTGGCGACGTGGAACTTGATAGTCTGCTCGCTGATGCTGAGCGCGTTGGCAATCTGCTTATTGCGCATACCAGCGAAAATAAGACGGAGAACTTCGCGTTCTCGCTCCGTCAGCTCCTCAACGCTCGTCTCGTGCCGGGCCATCCGGCCAAAGCGATCCACCAGTTTCATCGCCATGTTCGGCTGAACGAGCGATTCACCGCGAAAGACGGTGATAATGGCGCTGGCAAGATCCTCTGGCGCCGTGTCTTTGAGCATAAACCCGCGAGCGCCGTCTTTAATCGCTTCGAAGAGCTTCTCGTCGTGATTAAACGCGGTCAGAATGATCACCCGCGCCTCGGGATCCAGGTCCCGAATCGCGCGCATGGCGTCGATACCGCCCATAACCGGCATCTGAAGGTCCATGAGCACAACATCCGGGTGCAGCTGCTCGTACAACCGCAGCGCCTCCTCGCCGTCCACGGCCTCGCCGGCAACCAGCATCTCGGGATGGCCGTCCATCATCCTGCGGATGCCCTGCCGGGCGAGCGGGTGGTCGTCCACGAGGAGCACGCGAATCATGTCTTCCGCGGGCGCCGACGGGTTAACACCCGGCCACTGCATCTGCAGGCTGGACGGGGGCATGTACGGCAGCCGAAGGATCACTGTCGTCCCCTGCCCCGGTACACTCGTCACATCCAGGCGGCCGCCCATCATGACCGCACGCTGGTTCATGCTGATCAACCCGAACCGGCCCTCTTCGCTTGGTCGAGGAAGCTCGCGGGCGTCGAATCCGACGCCATTGTCGGTAAACATCATTTCCAGGTAGTCGCTGTCGTAATGGAGCGACGCCTTCACACGTCGCGCCTGGGAATGGCGTCGAATATTGCTGATGCACTCCTGCGCCACCCGATAGGCTTCGGTTTCCACGTCTGGCGAGAGGCGCGGCGCGGCGCCGGTCACCGACCAGCGGCTCGCGATCGTCGATTCGTCGGCGAGGCGGTCCAGGTCGTCGGCAATGGCTTCATCCAGAGTGCGGTCCAACAGCGGTGTCGGCTGCAGGGCCCAGACTGACCGCCGGGCCTGGTCTAACACGCTGCGCGCCATGGTGCGCGCCTCTTGCAGCTCTCGCCTGGCGGCGTCTGGGTTATTGGAAATCAGCAGATCGATGGCGTCGAGCTGGAGCACCAGCGCGATGAGCGATTGCGCAAGCGTATCGTGGATCTCGCGGGCCAGCCGATTGCGTTCCTCGACCACGGCCACGGTGCGGCTGTTGTGATAGAGCCGGGCATTCTCGATGGCCACAGCAACCTGGCGTCCAACACTCACTAACAGCTCGATTTCACGCTGATCGTGCCGTCGCGGGTGCTGATCGTATGCGGTCAGCACGCCAATCGTATCGTCGCGATGGACAAGGGGAGCGCAGAGAATCGAGCCGATGTTCTGCCGACCCAACAGTCCGGCGATCTCGGCAAGCGAATCATTCTTCGTCACGTCGTAAACGCTGTACGGCTGCGCGTAACGATAGGCGAATTCGGCGGGAAGCTCCTCACCAACCGGGCTGTGAAGCGGCACCATTCTCCGGCGGTTCAGCTCACTGTTGTACTCGGTTGAAATACCGCAGCTTGCCTGCACGAGGAGCGCGTCGCCCTCAGCGTCCGGCAGAAGGATATTACAGGCGGGATATCCCAGCGTGTCACAAACCTCCTGCGTGATCGAGTCAAGAACTTCCTGGAGATCCAGACTGGAGGAGACTTTGGCGGTAACACGGTGCAGCAGGTGGAGATCGCGAAGGCGCCGGCTCGAGGCTGCCTCCTCGTCCGGCGCTAAATCCGCCTGGGGATAAATCGGATAAAGCTGTTCGGTCGCGTCGATAGACATGAATTCCTCATCGCAGATTATAGCATAATGCCCGTCGTAACGGGGTTCTATCCCAGGAGAATCGAGCGATGGGAACGCGTCCGGAACCCCGCGCAGGCTCTCGGGTTTTTTGCAGGGGCACAACCCCAAACGCCGCCTTTGGGAGGATTCCTTTCTCGGACGTAGAAGCACGTAAGATATCGACGCGCATGAATGGAAACCGGCCTTCGATCGGTTCTGTCAACTGGCGGAGCGACTCAAAACGGTTTCGCGAAGCGAAGATGCGAAAAGTTGAGGAGTGAAGCGTGGTATCAGAGAATCTAACGGGAGATGGTGTCCGGCGCGGCCTGGACTTGCCGGCGAAGAAGAAGATCCTTCGCACCATACCATACGGTCTTTACGCGCTGACGTCGGCGTACAACGACGAGCTGAACGTCTTCACTGCGACCTGGGTATCGCAGTGCTCCTTTGAGCCGCCTCTATTGATGGTCGCCGTTCGCAAGGATTCTTATTCGCATGACATGATCCGGAACGGAGGTGTCTTCGCTCTCAACTTTGTCGGGAAGGACGACGCAGATCTTCTGGCCGCCTTTTTCAAAACCGTACGCCGGGTGGGGAATAAGCTCGGGGACGCCCCTTTCCGCATTGGCGCGACGGGCGCTCCACTCCTCGACGCCGCGATTTCCGCGCTGGAATGCCGCGTAACTCAGTTCCACGAAGCCGGTGATCACAGCGTGGTCATCGGTGAAGTCGTCGCAGCCCATCTCTATCGCGATGAATCGCCGCTCATCTGCAGCGACACCTCCTGGCATTACGCCGGATGAGAAACCTCTCTCCCGACCTCTCCGCGAAACGGGAAGAGGGGCCTATCCTCCGTCCTTCGTCCTCCGTCCTCCATCCGCGCCTCCCGCCCGGCGCCCCGCGCCCGTTTTCCCGGGAGTTCTAAATGCTGGAGTCTATTCTAGATCTGGTCGGTGGGGCGTTTGATCCGGAATCGGCGCTGCGGTACGTGGAGCGTCTGGTCCAGTGGAATCGTCTGCCCACCACGTCCGATTACGCCCGATCGGCAGCCTGGAGCGCGGCCCTTCTGCGGGAATGGGGCCTTGAGGTCTCGACTCACTCGTTTCCCACCGATGGCGCCCGGATGTACTGGAGCTACGTGACACCACCGCGATGGGAATGCCGTTCGGGATGGCTGGAACTGCAAGAGAGCGGCGAACGAGTCGCCGACGCTCGCGTTCAGCCCCTCTCGGTAATCCAGCGCAGCGTTTCGACACCCGGCGTGGTCGAAGCGGAGCTGGTCGTCGTGGAGAACGGAGACGATCCGGAGGCGTATCCGGCGGACCTGCGTGGGAAGATCATTCTCACCGACGCCTCCGCCGAACACGCGGCTGAGTATGGAATACGGCGGCGCGGGGCAGCCGGCCTGGTTCTCGACGCGATGCCCTCGTGGCCGCGGCCGGCGGGCGATCTTCCGGATGCCCTGCAGTGGTCGCTCTTTCCCTATACGAGAGGCAGGCCGCTGGAGGGGTGGGGCTTTGTAGTCTCACCCGGGGTGGGCCAGAGGCTGCGCCGGCGGTGCGCCGAAGGGTCGGTGAGGGTGAGGGCCTTTATCGACGCCGAGCACGGAACAGGCAGCCTGGAGGGCGTGTCGGCGCTCCTGTCGGGAGAGTCGAGTCGAGAAATCTGGCTCGTTGCCCACCTCTGCCATCCGGCCCCCTTCGCCCACGATAACGCGAGCGGCGCTGCCGTTCTCCTTGAAATCGCCCGGGGACTTTCTCATCTGGTAAACACCGGCGCCGCGCCGCGCCTCAAGCGAGGGATACGTTTTTTGCTTCCCGTTGAGATCTCCGGGACTATCGCCTATCTCGCCGAAAACCCGGAACTGTCCACGCGGGGAATTGCCGGCCTGAATCTCGACATGGTAGGCGGAAATCAAGAGAAGACGGGCGGCGTCCTCTGTATTGATCGACCGCCCGACAGCTGCCCATCCTGCCTGCCGGAGCTTCTCGAAGAGATCTATGCGGCCGGCCCGGGCCAGTTTACGGGGCTTTCGGGAAATAGCCGCTATCCCCTCTTTCGGCATACGACGACGGACTTCTCCGCGGGCAGTGATCACTGGCCGCTGAACGACCCGTCAGTTGGCATTCCAACTCCCATGCTGATTGAGTGGCCGGATCGATTCTATCATACCAGCGCCGACGTGCTGGAGAATCTGGATCCCGATACTTTACGGAGAAATGGCGTCGCGGCGGCCGCCTACGCGCTATTCCTGGCGACAGCGGGAGCGGACGAGGTCGAATGGCTCCTCGCTCGCTCTGTCGGCCGGTTCGCTGGGCGACTCGGTCAGCTCCTTGGTCGTGGTCGAATGTCCGCTCTACCACCGTCCCGTTCGCTGCGGTACCGGGTCGAGCGCCAGAAAGAATGCCTGACATGGCTGGATACCTTGCGAGATGCGCCGGTCGAACGCGAGGGGCTTTCAGAAGGCGCCGCTACTTTGGAACGAGTTGCGAGGGCGCTGGGCGCATCCGATGAGCTTTTCGAAACGCTCCCGGACAGAGGCGCCGACCCGATATGGCGGATGCGACTGGAAATCGTATACCCGGGGCCAATCAGCCACTTTGCCCATGTCGGCGTGCTGCCCGATGAAGAACGGGAGGCGTTCCGGCGACTCTCTGCAGCCCACCCCCGCGCGGCGCGAAATTACTCGCGCCGCATCACACACTGGGCAAACGGGCAGCGGAGTGTAGCTGATGTCTCAGACATGGTGGAACTGGAGATGGGCGAGCGGGATGACACGTTTCTCCCAGCGTACCTCCGAGTGCTGGAGCGACTTGGTCTCGTAAGGCTGCGGGAGCCGCTGTAACTTATCCGCCGGCGACCTTGACCAGCGACGGACGAAGGCAGCGACCTTTCAAGCGATAGCCCGGGCGAAGATCCTGAACAACCGTCCCCTCGGGGTGGTCGTTACTCGGCGCATGGCCGATCGCCTCGTGCTCGGCCGGATCGAACGGCTTCCCAACGGCGTCGATCCGTTCCACACCCACCTTATGCAAAGTATCACCCAACTGCTTGAGAATCTGGGTGACGCCTGACATGAGGCCGTCAAAGTCCCGCGTGCCTTCAGCATGCTGAACCGCCAGCTCAAAATTGTCGATTACCGGCAGCAGATGAACCACCAGGTCCGCGTTGGCGAACTCGATGGCTTCATCCTTTTCCTGTCGGAGCCGCTTGCGTATATTATCGATGTCGGCGAGGGCGCGCAGGTATTGATCATGATTCCTGCGCGCCTCTTCGTCCTTAGCCTGGAGCTGCTGCCGCAGATCCTCGATCTCGCCCGCCGCCCCATTTCCGCGCCCGGCTGCAGCCGGTCCATCGGCGGCCATTCGTTCGTTCGCATCGTCCGCATTATCGTACTGCTCGGAGCGCCCATCATCCGCGCCTTCACGATCGTGCCGCTGTTCGTGATGCTGGACCTTCACCTTCCGCATCGATACACTCTCTCTTCACTTTTTTGTCACTCAGCTTCAAGTATTCAGATCTTCATTCCAAGTTTAGCAGCATCGGGCTAACGCAACTCACCGGCGGGTTAATCGGTGTCAGACCGAACCGGGCTCAACCCGGCGACGAGATGTGTCAGTACAGCCGTTATCTGACGAGCCACCGTTTGCACTACAGGAACGGCCTGGCTGTACCGCATTCTTGTAGGACCCACCACTCCGATCGTTCCGGCGACACTCCCCGCAATCGAGTACCGCGCTCCGATAAAGCTGTACTCCCGCGTCTGTTCATACCCACTTTCGGATCCAATAACGACCGTGACCGGGAACTCACTCTCGGCTAGCGAAACCACGTCGTAGATCGCCTTGCGAGAATGCAGCAGCTCCAAAAGGCGATCCAGCCTGCTGAGGTCTTGGAACTCCGGCTCCCTGAGAGCGTTCGCTTCGCCCTGCAGAACAAGCTCATCGGGATCTTTGGGGCGCAGTCGCTCACGAATGGCCGCCGTGATCCGCTCTAACAAGTCGCGAACCCTGGCCGGATGAGATGAGAAGTCGAGAACCTTCGGAAACTGACCGCACTCGGTTCCGGCAAGGACAGCGTTGATAGCCGCCTGCAGGAGGTCCATATTGATGCGCTGGAATGATTCACGCGGTTCCACCACCTGGTGCTCGACGCGTCCGGATTCCAGCAGCAGCACCACTAGAATTCGCCGGGTATCCAGGGCCAGCAGCCGGACGGAGGCCAGCCGGGAGTCATGCGCGACGGGGGGAGTGGCCAACGACGTATAGCGGGTCAGCTCCGCGATCACGCGGCACGCCTCGCGCAGGATTTCGCCAACCTGTTGATCGAGAAGATCCTGCAGGCGCTTGATGGCGCGCCGCTCCGGGGATGTGAGCGCGTGGGGGAACATCAACCGGTCGACGTAATACCGATATCCACGGTCGGACGGAATCCGGCCCGCGGAGGTGTGGGGCTGGCGAAGGTAACCCAGCTCCGTCATCTCCGCCATCTCGTTACGCAGAGTCGCGGATCGCACGCCGAGCGCGTAATGCGCTGCGAGCAATTCCGACCCCACGGGCTCCGCCCGGGCGATGTGCTCGTCGCACACCGCTTTGAGGATCGCCTGTTTTCGTGCGTCGAGTTCTGAGTCCGTCATAGGTTTTTTATAGCGTAAAGAGGGCGCGAATCTTCCACGAGTGCCTCATCTGCCTACCCGGATTCTACCACCGAGGCGGGCCAATGTCAAACATCCCAATCCGAATCGCTCACCGGGCGCCCCCATCCCAAAGCGAACTCTCAGCCGGCAGGAATCGCCGCGGCTTTCTTGAAAACGGAAGCACCGGCCTGCTGCGAGCTTCGGGGGCCGCCGTGTACTATCACTTCCTGGCAAGGGATCGTCTGTGAATCATGATCTGACTCTGCGGCTGACGCTCGAATACCTGGTCGTACTGGTCTATGACATCCCCCCTGATCGCCTGCGCCCGCTGCTTACCGATCGGCTAGCCATTCATAAGCTGGATGTTGGAGGCGGGCAGCGTGCTATCCTCGCCACGTTCTGCGGCCGGGTGCGGGTCGGCCGGCCGGGCGGATTATTATCCCGGTTCGCATTCGGGCTCGCCTCGCACTGTGCCTGTGTCCAATGGGAGGACAAACCGGGAGTTTACGATTTCCGGACAGTCCTGACCCCACCCATGCCGGCCCGACTCATCAGACTGCTGGTTCCCACAACCCGGCCCGGGGTCAGTCAGACGCCGGCAAAACCGGATCTGCCGGGCGCCATCCAATACGCCATCTCCGAGCCGGGCGCGATTCTGGAAATCGAGATCAGCCAGGAAGCAGAAGGCCCTCTCCATGAAGACTACCAGAAAATCTTATCCTTTCTGGTGGACCGACGGCAGCTTTACTTCTGGTTTCGGGGTCGGTATTTATGCAGGATTCCATTCGACCGGCCGCCGCCCGACCTCCGTCCGGCGCGGGTCCACCGAGTCCGTATCCCAATTTGGGCGCAAACCGGTCTCGTCTCCGCAACCGAGCTAAGAACTCCCGCAATCGCCTGCTGGTCGCCGGCCGTTACTCTCGAGTGCCGATTACCACGGCTGGCGGTCCGGTTTTAGATACCGGCCCGCCACACCCGATCGAGACAGAAAAAACCCGGCTGGGATTTCTCCCAACCGGGTTCCGTGTCCAGTTTAAGGCCCTACTCGGGCTCTCCATAGCCCATTGGAGTACCCTCCACACTGCCGTCCCTGGCCTTGGGACTGGCGCTGCTTAGATACCCGCAGAGGCCGGGTCATAAACCGAATAGCGGGAAGTTTAGAGCGAAAAGGGTCTCGCGAAGAGGTCTGTAAACCGGCGACGCCGAAGCCCCTTAATGGGGGCGCAACCCAATTTTACGTCGTAAACCGCCCGCCTGTCACGTCTATCCCATGCGAAGAAGGCAGATCCTGTGACCATTCCTATCATCTTGCGCCGCTGTGCAGCGCTCCTGTGCAGCATCCTTAGCATTTCACCGTCCGCGGCGAGCGCATTGCCCCGTACTCTTTCACCCGCGGCGGGCGCATTGTCCCCACACCGCCGAATACTGATGGATGCCGGCTGGCGATTCCACCTGGCGTCTCAGCCGGCGCTGAAGAATGCGACGCCAATCTTGATCTGGCGGTGGCAGTTCCTCGCGGCCGGCAATTCGAACGCGAACCGTCTTGCGGCGAACGGGGTCGACACGTCAGTACCACCGTGGCAAGATGCGAGGACGGGAGAAGATGTCTTCCACGGCCGCGCGGGCTTCGCGATATTCCGGACATCGCTTCCGAAGCTTAGCGGGCCGGGCCGAACGATCCACTTCGACCGGGTGGACGAGAGGGCGACGGTTTATCTGAATGGCCGGAAGCTGGCGGTACACACGGATTATGCCGCGCCGTTCGACGTCCCACTGGACCGGGCATGGAAACCGGACGGGCCGAATACTCTGGCTGTACTGGTGCAAAATACAAACGGACCCGGCGGGATCACCAGGCCCGCTACGGTTGGCACGGAGTCGCAGTCCCCGACGGAAGATCCGTCGCGACCGGCCTTCAATGACTCAACGTGGCGCGTGGTACATCTGCCGGACGACTATGTCATCCGCCAAACGTTCACGCACACCGCTGTCGCGAATCATGCGTCCCTTCCCACCCCGGAAGCATGGTACCGCCGGACGTTTGAACTCCCCGCTTCGGACCAGGGCAAGACCCTGGAAATCTACTTCGAGGGGGTCTATCGAGACGCCCGGGTCTACCTGAACGGGAAAGAACTCGGTGAGCACCAGAGCGGG
>DASRZA010000203.1:0-6487 GCA_035686845.1 Armatimonadota bacterium
CGGCCACGCGGACGGCAAGTATCCACGCATAGCCGAACACTATCCAATGGCAGAGGCGCAGAAGAACGATCACTATTTTTTGGTCCCCAGCTCTGCCGAACGGGCGGCGCCGGCCGCCACCGCGTCCATGAGCGCGCCGCGGACGCCGCGGCTCTCCAGCACGCCGATACCTGCAATGGTAGTGCCGGCCGGCGAAGCGACCTGGTCCTTCAGCCTGGCGGGGTGCTCACCGGTCTCGATCACCAGCTTTGCCGATCCGAAAACTGTCTGGGCGGCCAACTGGAGCGCTGTCGCCCGGTCGAGACCGGCGCGCACACCACCATCTGCGAGCGCTTCGATGATGATAAAAACATACGCCGGGCCGCTGCCGCTAAGGCCGGTTACCGCGTCCATCTGGGTTTCCGGGAGCTCCACCGCGGTACCGACCGCTCCAAACAGCCGGCCGACGATTTCAGCCTGTTCCGCCGTGGCGCCATGCCCCCGGCTGTAGGCCGAAGCGCCTGCGCCAACCAGGCACGGTGTGCTCGGCATCACCCGGATGGCTGCGACCCCTTCCGGCAGCGCTCCCTCGATCTGCGCGAGCGTGACCCCCGCCGCAATGGAGACCACCAACTGCCCGGCCCGCAGGACTTCCGCGACTTCTAAGAGCGCTCCCACCACCGCCGCGGGCTTCGTGGCGATGACGATGATCTCTTTCCCGGCGCAGACATTCCGGTTGCTGTTAGCCGCGGTGATACCGATCTCCCGGCTCGCCCTTTGCAGCGCCGCCGAATCGATGTCGAACGCCGCGATGTTAGACGCGGGCGCGAGGCCGGCGTTGATCCAGCCCCGGGCCAGCACACTGGCCATTTTGCCCGCGCCAATCATACCGATGCTGCACTCTTCGAGCGGTTTCAATGGATCTCCTCGCGCGGCGGCGGGACACAGGCAGAGACGCCCGCGACACTGGCATCATGACCACACAGGCAGAGACGCTTGCGACACTGGCATCATAGCCGGAGTGAATGCCCGTATGAACTCTCGCCGCGCGATTACGCCTGCTGCGCCATGAACGTCGGCGGCCGAACGCTGCCATTAATGGCTTCATCCTCTACTTCAATATAGATGTTGCTCGGAGCAAACAGGAACACTTTCGAGCCAACTCGCTGGTAGCCTCCATCCAGCGCGTAACAGGCGCCCGAAACAAAGTCTAAGATGCGCCGGTCCATGCCCTCGTCCGCGTGTTCCAGATTCAGGATAACCTGGCTGCGGTCCTTCAGGCTGTCCGCCGCTTCCTGCGCGTCCTCCATCGTTGTGGCGTTGAGCCGCACCGATACACGCAATCCGCGGTGAGCGCCGCCCAGGGGAAGAAAGCTGGACGTGTGCTGATGCCGGCGGGAAGGGATGCTCGAGTCCGCGTCGTGAGGCTCACGCTCCGCTTCGGAGTCATCGGGGCCAAACCAGCTCTTCACCCAGCCCCACATGCCGGGCCGTTCCTCCTCTTGTTGATAATTGTCGACTTCGGATACCGCGTGGCGATTCGCCATGTTTGTTCTCCTTGCCAGAGATAGGTGATAGGTGTTAGGTGATAGGTGTTAGGTGATAGGTGTTAGGGGTTAGGTGTTAGGCGGTAGGTAATAGGTGTTGCGTGTTAGGTGCTAGGTGTTAGGGTTTGATTTATCCTTCATCCTTCGTCTTTTTGAGCTCCTTCATCCTTTGGCGGTCCTTCGTCGTTCGGCCTTCGTCCTTCGCTCATACGGGCCGGGGCCCGAAAATTGCCGTTCCCACCCGTACGCTGGTGGCGCCCGCTTCGATGGCGGCCTCGTAATCGGCGCTCATTCCCATTGAGAGCGTGTCCCAGCGCGCTGATTCTCTGCCCTTTCGCCCGGCTTCAAAGAGTTCTCGCAGCCGGGCGAAATACCGCCGTGTCTCCGCAATACTCGAATTCTCAACTACAGGCGGAACACCCATCAGCCCGCGCAGCTCCAATTCCTGCACCGCTGCGAGAGCGTCCAACAACTCCGGCAGCGCCTCGGGATGGACTCCCGATCGCTGTTCGCCGCCTCCCAGGAAAACCTGGATCAGCGCCTGCGCTGGACCAGCGCCCGGACCACCGCGCCGGGCCAGCGCTCGTCCGATTTCAAGCCGATCCACCGTTTCGAATAGATCGAAAGTCGCCCTGGCCTGCTTCGCCTTATTCGTCTGGAGATGACCAATCAAATGCCACTCCAGTGCGAGATCGGCGAGAGACTGTCGCTTCGCCATTGCCTCCTGAACATAGTTCTCGCCAATCGCCCGCACGCCGGCCCCTGCCGCTTCCCGAATCCGGTCCGGCGATACCGCCTTTGTCGCCGCTACCAGCCGGATGGCGTCCGGTGCTCGTCCTGACCGCTGCGCGGCATGGGCGATCCGATCCATCACCTCTTGCACCCGGTCGGCGATCTCAGCCATCGATCAATGCGCGTCCCGGTAGACGGTGATCTCACTCTTCTTTGACAACGTCCCCATCGCGTTCACCGACTCGCAGATGATCTGATAGGTCAGATGCTTTGGATGGCCGGGGATGAATGTTCCCAGCCCAAGCTGCTCGGTCCGCCAGGCGCCGGTATCGTCCACGATTGCGTTCTGCTGCGACGAGATCCCGCGCAGACCGAATACGGAGAGCACCCGGTTGTTGAACTCGACCTTTACGTGAACGGTGCAGCCGGGATCGGCATGACCGAAAACCACCAGCGGCGACTCGATTTCGCTGCCTGTGACCGGCCCTTCGATAACCGGCGCGGCCGGCCGGGTGTCCAGGTAGGTCACCAGGTCCTTCGAAAGCATCGTCGAGGCTCGATCGCCGATCTTCAAATGCCCGATGACCGGCAGCCCCTTGACCTGGTCGCCGCGTTCCAACCGGAGAACGCCCTCGTAACGGCCCGGGTGTGTCTCCTTCATCGGCTGATCGCGCCAGTCGGCGAGATCGAACGTCGCCTCCCCTCCAGCCCGACCTTCGAGCGTGATCCGGACCTCTTCGCTTCCCTTCGAGCGACCGAGATGAGCATCCACGCTGTGGATCGGGTTAGAGAGAGAGCGCACGGTGAAATCCCAGGGCTTCTCCACGGCGTTGCCCACTTTATCTCGGGCGCTCACCAACACGTGATTCACGCCATCCGGAAGCGGAATTCCGGTGCAGCTAATAAACCGGTCGGTGATTTGCGCCTGCCCGGTCACGTCAACCCCGTTAAGGTGAAGCCGCACGCTGGCCGGGTCAACCCCCGTTCCACCATGATCGTCGAAGACGGCGTAGATGGCGCTCTTATGATTGGTCACGGAAGCGTTGTCGCCAGGCGCCATCTGCTCAACCACGGGCGCCGCGGAGTCGATAGTGACAGCCTGGGCGGATTGCGCTGCGAGAACAGCCCGGTCGGGCCCGAGGCTGAGATGTCCAACGACCGGCGCCGCAATGACCGAAAGGCCCGGCGGCACCACGAGTGTTCCCTTGTAGACGCCGGGGTCATACTCTTTCAGAGTCGTCTGTCCCGGTACGCCGGGAACGGTAATGTCGGCCGCGGCGCCCGGCGTGCCTTCCATTGTGACGACCACCGCGTCACCGGCGCGGTACGGCCCCGCGGCCTGAACGTCGAGAGCCTTGATCTTGAGATTGCCCACCGATGGCGTAAGAGCGGCCGCGCCCGCCTCGCCGACGTACCGTCGGGAGGCGTCGATGCGCCACACCAGATTGGTGACCGGGTTGATTCTGAGCGTCACCAGCGTTCCGGGCGTAAGATCCGCGAGGGCGCCAGGCGTTCCCGCATTTCCGGTTACAGTCACCCTCGGCGAGACATTCAGAACCTCACCGCTCGAAAGCAGCAGCTTATCTCCGGCCACCGCCTGGATCTTCTCCTGAATGCTCCGGTAAGAAGTCTCGATGGAGCTTACCTGCTGCCGGTCGTTGAGATGGAGCGTCACTTCGTCGCCGGGGTAAACGCCACTCAGCTCGATCTCCTGCCGCGTGAGCTGCGTTGCTTCCCTAGCGTAAACAGCAGCGCCCTCCGCGACATTATATTGAGTCAGCGTCCCGGCCGCTGAAACCTCGAGAACCGTCGCGCCATCCTTCTGAGTGATATTGTCCAACTCGCCTGTTACGGCTGCAGCCGGCGCCGGCTCGGGAACCGGCGCGATAGCGGGATTAGATGGCAGCGCCGGCGGCGTTGATCCCGTCGATGGGACCGTCGTTCCAGGAATCGCTCCCCCATTCGCTGTGGGCGGAAGGACGGGCGGCAGCAGCGCCCCACCATCGCCGCCTGGCGCGGGGGCGACCGTGGACGTTGAATCGTTCGCAGGCGGGGCAGGAATCACGGACCCTGAATCGACGCCGGGCCCGGCCGCAGTCGTATCGGAAGATTCGCTCCCGGCCGCGGGGCGATTCACGTTAGAGGTCGCGGGAACACCCGCTGCGGCCGGCGTAATGATGGCGCCGGCGGAGAGCGGAGATCCGGTGGCCGGGCCTGCGCTGTGCGACATCGGGATGGCGCCTGGTCCCACGCTGAGCTGACGAGTCGCTGCGTTCCAGGAATGAGTGAGGCCCAGCTCGTCGGTCACAAACCGCATCGGAACCATCAGCGTATCACCCAGGACTTCAGGCGCCGCGTCCATTTCTTGCGCGGTTCCGTTCACACGGGCTTCCAACGACCCGGCCATCAACTGCAAGTGCGTGGCGCCCCTCTGAATATCCGCCGTCTTCGTTAGCGGCTGCCATGACACCGTCGCCGCCAGACGATCCAGAATCCCATTCAAAGGAATCAGCATAGACCCATTGCGGATGACCGGAGCATGACCCAGGTCTGAAGCAGGCTGGCCATTCACTATCACGGTAATGGTTTTTGTCGAAGCGGAAGCGGCCGCTAAGCTGGCGGCGTCTTCCGAGGACGCAGCGGCGGCCGCCGCAACAAAGGGCGATAACCCAAACGACATGGCGGCGACAGCGCCCGTCAGGGTGGCGGATGCGATGAACCGACTGAATCGAGGCATTATAAAATCTCCTCACTAAAACCTATCCCCCATTTAAGATCGCTTCGCGGCGTCCATAACCGGCGATTCTGAAGCGAAAAGGGGGTGACTCGAACGTCAAGGTGAGTAGATTATACATCCGCGCGCCGGCAACCGCCGACCCTCCGAGGGACCAGAACGACTTTCTTGATAAGAATTTGATGAGAAAAGGCGGGGAGGGAAATGCCGGCATAAACTGGACGGTGGACGGTGGACGGTGGACGGTGGACGGAGGACGGAGGACGGTGGGACGGTGGGACGGTCGGAGGGAGGACGGTGAGACAGTGAGACAGTGAGACGTTGGGACGGTGGGACGGTGATGCTGGGTTTGGTTCATCCTTCATCATTCATCTTCCGTCCTTCGTCCTCCGTCCGGGCGCCTATCGCCTCGTACGTTTCGAGGGTTTTGCGGAAGCTGCTGGCGGCATCGAATTTTTGGGCGATCAGCGTCCGGCCCGCGGCGCTGAACCGGTCGGCGGGAGCGTCGAGGGCTTCCTTAATAGCCCGGGCAAGGTCATCCGAATCGCCGGGGCGCGCGGGCCATCCGGTTTCACCCGGACGGATCATTTCCGGAAGACCGCCCGCGTTTGATGCGACGACCCGGGTTCCACAGGCGAGAGCCTCCAGGGCCACGATAGACTGCCCCTCCAACCTCGAAGGGATCACCACCACGTCGGCGCCAGCCATCAGCGACGGAGCATCTTTTCGCTGGCCGGCAAAAACCATCCGGCCCTGAAGTCGGGGTGGTACGAGCCGCTGGAAATCGACCTCCACCGGAGACTCACCGACGATCACCAGGCCCAGATCCGGCTTCGACTTCGCGAGATCGTCAAACGCGCCGATCAGCGTATCGATTCCCTTTTCGATGCTGAGCCGTCCTACGAACAGGAGAATCGGCCCCTCGGGAAAAGCGGGGAGCAGGGCGCGCAGTGGGGCGCGGGCGGCGGATCGTTCCTCCGCGGATGGGAGCGGCGAAAGCTCAATCCCGTTGGGAATGACCCTGATGCGTCCGGCTGCAACTCCGGCGTTTACCAGCGCGTCGGCGACAGCCGTGGAGACGGCAGTGACCGCGTCCGCCCGGTTGAGAGCGAGCCGGACGAGGGGAAGCGCGGGTCTCGGCGGAAGGTTATGGGCGGTGATCACGACACCAGGGATTCCGGAGAACGCCGCGGTCAGGCCGGCCCGGTAACCATGGGCATGGAGGATCTCCGATGACGAAACGAAGCGCCGGATCTCCACGGCGTCCGTCAGTAGGCTCACGCCGCGTAGTCCCCACCGGGGCAGCGAAATCATCGTGATCTCTCTCGGCGATCCGAAGTCAGCGATTCGTGTCAGCGAACCCCGTGGGCCCGCGATGCGGCAGCGCCAGCCCGCCTCGCTCAGCCGCCGGCAAAGATCCGCCACGTGGCGGCAGATCCCACCCCTTGCCTCCGGGACAAGGTGGAGGACCCCGGGGGAATCAGTGCGTGAAGAA
>DASRZA010000204.1:0-3375 GCA_035686845.1 Armatimonadota bacterium
GCTGGATAAAGCCTCGAAGCTGTACATGCGCTACGTGACGGAATTAGACGACCAGGAGAACCAGATCCAGGCCATCCAGACCGAAATCGACCGGCTGCAAAAAGCCCTGGCGGCGGCGACAGCAGAATATAGCGCAGCGGTCGACAAGTTGGATGTAGGGTGAAGGACGGTGAGAGAGTGGGGGGCGCGGCGCGCGTTTCTGAACCCTCGAAGGAGGGTTTTGTATCGCCAGAGCCCGGTTTCAACCGGTTCCGGAGCGATGCACGAGCCGCCGGGGAGGGATCGGCGCCTCGCGCCCCGTACCTCGCGCCCGTCCCTCACTCTGCCCCGCGCGTTTTCGAACGCCCGCCATAAATCTTACCCAGCGGCTGCTTTGCGCAGTCTATCGCGGCGCCCTTGAGCCTGACACTGCGGATGAACGGGCTGGCGATCAAGGCCGCTCGATTGGCGGCGCCAAGTGAACAGTTGGGGAAAGCTCGGAAGTTGAACTGTGAAACCGCGCCCAACGCATAGCTGAGATAAAGCGCCAGCCCTCCCACTCCGCTGCATGCAGACTGTTCATCGGGATTCGGGGAATCGGATTCGCCGATCATCGCTGCAAGATCCCGATTGGTCAGTATTCCGAGTCCACCGGTCGAGCCATTCAACTGCCCATCCCCATAGGGCGCATCAATTAAAATGATCCAGGCATTGTGCGGATCATTTCGATGCGCATGCGCCAGGGCGGCGGCATCGGCCTCTACGTTCTCCTGATACCACCAAGTTTGAACGGGATAGCCCTGCGCGGCGCCCCATTGATCCCAGTAGGTGGGCGGGCCGCTCGGCTTATGATTGGAGTACCAGTCCGCGCCGTGATGGGTCCTGAACGTCTCCATCATCGGCTTCGCGAAGGTAACGGTTCGTCCGCCAAGCTGATGCCACAGCCAGTGCTGAACGATCACGCCGGCATTGGCGACGGCCGCCTGGTACTGGAGGTTGAGCGGGCGATTGTTCGGCGCCAGGTAAACAAGATGCACGACGGGCACGCCGAGTTCAGCAGGATGGCTTGGCGCCCCTGTTGACGCCCGGCAAAATGCCAGGCTCGAAGCGAGCAAAACGACAGCGAGAGCAATGTTCTTGCGCATAGCGGAGCCTCCCTCGGTAGTTTGCGCGCCGGGTTCTTGCGCACACGAGTTCAGGCAGCGCGAGATTCTCATTCCACCTCGCGGCGCTCCCAGCGGTGTAATGGTTCTCCTATCATACCATGATTCCCTACACCTCGCGCCCCCGCCCCACGCCTCGCCGCACAGGCGCGGAGGCCTGGCCCACTTTCATGGGACCGGCTCTTTGGTAAAACGACCCGCGCCGCAAAACCCCCATGCCCGGTTGTCCAGTAACGTTGTAGGGGCCACCACGAACGCCCCGTTAATGGCAGAATCCTCGCCCGCCGGATCTAAAGCTCGGCCTTCCCTTCAGGACTTCGGCGTTGACCAATACACGGGGGCGCATTGCCGGGGCTGAAGCCCTTCGCTACGATCGGCCTTCCCTTCGGGACTTCGTCGGCCGGCCAATACGTAGTCTTGATTCATCCTTCACCCTTCGTCTCACACACTCACCCACCCACACACTCACCCACTCACACCCTCACACACTCACACACTCACACACTCACCCTCTCACACCCACACACTCGCCGCCTCCGTCCTCCGTCCACGGCTTCACCGCGGCGCCACCAGGCGTTCGCGCAGCAGCCGGGCGGCTTCCTCGGTGGCGACATCGGTGAGGCCGGCCACGTAAAAGACATCGCGTGCCCGGGTACCATCGCTATTGATCCGGGCGCTGGTGATATTCCATCCCAGCTCTGAGATGGCGTGGGTGATGCGATAGAGGAGACCACGCTGGTCTCCCACTCGCACCTCGCATATCGTATGGCCGTCCGTCCGGTGGGCCGCGACTTCCGGTTCGTGCAGCGGCGCATCCAGAACGTCGCCCTTGCCGGCCGCGATTAGAAGCTCCCGAACGGACACGTTGCCAGCGAGCACAGGCGCCAGATCCATCTCCAGACGCCGCTTGGCATAGGGATCGAGCGTGTGCCCGTGGAGATCCAGCCAGAGGGTATCGAGCGCGATTCTGGGCGCCGCTTCGCGTGTAAAAACCTGGGCGGCGTGTACTGAAACTGCGTGCGCCCAGAGGCACCCGGCGATCTTGCTGAGCAGGCCGGGCCGCGGCTCGTCGTAGACGCAAATGATCAATTCGGTGAACTGGCCGTCTCGATCATCCCGAAACTCCACGACCGGCTTCCCAAAAACCTGCAGTTTCTCCACCATCTCGATATGCAGCGCCATCGTTTGAGGCGGCGTGTTCAGCAGATAGGGCGCGGGCATCAGGTCAACGTGCCGCGCCACGTGCTCCGGATCCAGGTTATGGGCGCTGAGCGCGCGAGCCACCTTTCGCTGGTAACGCCGGAGATCGATTTCGCCGATATCGGACTCCGGCCGGGCAAGAATGCGGACCGCACGGTCATACAGCGCTTCCAGGAATCTCGCCTGAAGAGGCGACCAGGCGCTTTTCCCAACGGAGGCGCCGTCCGCATAAGTCAGTAAAAAGAGATGGTCAAGTAGATCCTGATCCGGCGCCACCGCAGTCAGCTCTTTGATCGAAGCCTCCTGATTGATGTCGCGAAACCGCGAGATTTCGGACATCAGCAGGTGATGCTCCACCAGGATCTGCGCCTTATGCGCCTGCTGCGGCTCCATGTCGAGCCGGATACCAATGGCCGGTACCTGCGCCGCGCCCTGCGCCGCGTGTCCGGAACCGCCGAACGCCCGGCCGGAATCATGCAGCAGAGCCGCCAGAAAGATCGTCGCCGGATAGTCCAGATGGCTGAAGACTTCGCGGAAGAGGCTTGCGGAAGACTCTTCCCGCATGCCCTCCAGCCGCCGCACGACCTCTAAGGAGTGGTAGCCAACGGTGTATTCGTGGGCGGAGTTACGCGGCGCTAAGGTCATGAGCGGCGCGAACTCTGGTAGTATCCAGCCCAGCACGCCCATTTGCGCCATGATGGTAAGCGAAACGGCGACCCGCTCCGGCGCCTCTAAGATCCGCAGCAAGAGGGGACCGCACTCTCCGTCCGGCTGGAGAGCGCCCGGTCCTTCACTGGCGCCGCTTATCAGCGTCTCCAGGTCGGGCGAGAAACCGATCCCCAGCGATTGAGCTAGGAAGAACGCCCGGATCAGGTTCGAAGGCTGTGATAAGAACAGTTCCGGCGAGGTGCATTCAACACGCCGGCGAACGCAGGCCAGCCCGCTCCCGAGATCCAGCCGGCTGTCCAGGACCCAGTGAACCACCCGCTGAGAGACCCGGTTGATGTGCTCTGCATGACGGAAGTACGCGGCC
>DASRZA010000205.1:0-6165 GCA_035686845.1 Armatimonadota bacterium
CGTAAATCGCAGAAGCCGGCCGTGTGGGCGCCGCCGCGTAAATCGCCAAAGGGATTCGGCTCCTTCAATCGGCGGGAGATCCTCGAAGGAACGCTTCTGCTTTCGTCGAAGCAGAGTCTAAACCCCGGCGTCCAGGGACGCAAGGCGCCGCTTCCGCCGTGACAGACGCCACCGGCCACTACTCAGCCACCGGGCTTAAAGACGGCAGTTACACCGTCACCCTCGACGCTCCGGACCAGACCACCGCGCCGACTGATACGCTCACTCTATCGGGTAGTGTCCAGGGCGGCGCCGGGACCGCTAACTTCACGCTCTCGCCGCTCGCAACCTTTGGAAAGGGATTGGCGATGGTCAGCGTGCCATTTGATTACAGCGCCACCAACGTGGACGCCGCGGCGATGTTTGGCGTCGCGCTTATCAACGGTATCACGCCAATCGCAGCCTACGATCCGGCGGCGGCGCAGTATCTGCTCTATCCGAAACTGCCAGGCGCCAATGGAAGGCAGACGGTTCCCGGGCAGGGCTACTGGATCCTGGAGGCCAGCGCGCAGCCCCTGATCCGGACGGGCGCCCGGGTCACGACCCCGTTCGATGCCGTACTGCTGCCCGGATGGAACCTGATCGGAAATCCGTTCCTGCACCCGGTTCCCTTCAGCGGCGTCACGGTCAAGATGCGAAGCTCTCCGGTATCCCTGGCGGCCGCGCAATCGAGCGGCCTGGTCGGCACAACAATCTGGACCTGGGACGATACGCAGCGTAAGTACACAGCGGTAAGCACGCTTGAACCATTCGTGGGCTGCTGGATCTATATCGACCCGGCGGTCGCGCAGGATCGTGCCGTGACGGTGGAGTATTCCGATCCCTCGTCCGACTAAAAGCGAACACGAAAGGCACGAAGATCTCGCGAAGGACGCGAAGAGAAGCGAAGAGGAAAAAGAGAGGCCTCTGAAACCGGGCCGCGATGCGACGCCCTGGGATCCCCGGCGTCCGGGGGGGCCAGAAGGCCCAGCGAGAAAGTCACCGGACCGGCGCGCAAGAACATGCCCGCCTGGCTGTGCCAACACCTGACGGATTTGGCGAGGAAGCGGGAAATCCAGTTCCAGCAATGACTCGTGAAGGACACCCGTCCGATCTGCCGAACACGATACTATTGGCGCGCTTCTTCGCGCCCGGTTTACGCCTGGAGACTTCATGAAAGCATCGTCCTCTATCCGACTTCTATCTGCGGCTCTTGCGCTTGCGCTCACGGCGTGTGCCGCCGCCGCCCGTCCCCGCCCCATGCCCTCGGGGCTGATCAGCGAATGGACCGGAAATGGCACGGCCGCGGATTCGACCGGTCGAAATAATGGTGTTCTTAAGGGCGGCGCTCGATTTGCGCCCGGGCATGGCGCGAAGGCGTTTGATTTCAACGGCACGAGCGAGTATGTTTCGATTCCGTCGACAAAAGGGCTCGATTTTGCAGCCAATGATTCGTTCACGCTCAGCGCGTGGGTGAAACCGGCGGAAATCGGGCGCTACGAGGCGATCATCGTTCGGGGAGACCCGACCGGTTTCTGGGATTGGGGCATCCTGATCGACCCGGGCGGCCATTTCTATACCGGGCATGGCGGGCACGACGTGGCGCAGTCACAGACCGTCGCGCTTCCAGGCGCCTGGTACTTCGTAACGGTTACGTATACCGCCGGCGCATATAAGATGTACGTCGATGGCGATCAGGAGAACCAGGCGGCGGACAGCGCGCTGCCGGGCGAAACGGGCGCCATCGCCATCGGCCGGAAGGGCGGGGCCACCGGTCCGGATCAAACCAACTTTTTCTCCGGCCTTGTCCAGGATGTTCGCGTTTATAGCCGGGCGCTTAGCAGTGACGAGATCGCTCGAGATTACGCTTCCGAAGAGATCCGGGTTCCTGAAAAACAGCGGCCGCTGACCGGCTACGTGAACCCGTTCGTCGGCACGGCCGGCGGCGGCAACACTTTTCCAGGCGCCACGACCCCCTTTGGGATGACGCAGTTGAGCCCCGATACGATGAACAACGGTGTTGGCTACGACTACGGCGCACAAATGATCGATGGCTTCAGTATGCTCCACATGAGCGGAGTCGGCTGCGCGGACTACGGTGATGTTTTCATGACGGCAAGCACCGGACCGGTTCAGCCCGCGGAAACCGCTTACCGGTCGCCATTCTCACATGCAAGCGAGGCCGCATCGCCCGGCTATTACCGGGTGAAGCTCGAGAAGCCGGGCGTTCTGGTAGAGCTTACGGCGGCGACACGATGCGGGTCGGCGAGGTTCACCTTTCCCGCCGGCCAGGCGGGCAACTTTCTTCTGCCGATCAGCCATACGCTTGTCACCACCAACGCCGCCCACGCGCTCATCCCCAACAATCGGGAGATAGAGGGATCCGTTACCAGCCAGGGATTCTGCGGCGGCGGGACGCCGTACACGGTCTATTACGTGATCCAGTTCGACCGTCCGTTCTCGCACTCGGGGACGTGGATGAACGACGTGGTGACAGCCGGTTCTCGCGAAGTGCGGCAGGACGATCGCAAGACGAAGATCGGGGCCTACGCAACGTTCAATCCAGTGGGCCGGAAGCCGACGGTGGTCACCGCTAACATCGGGATTTCATTTGTCGATCTCGCCGGAGCGCGCAACAATCTAAATCGTGAAATCTCCGGCGAATCGTTCGACGCCGTGCGCCGCGACGCTGACCGGGCATGGACCAAAATCCTCCACGTCATCGATGTCACCGGTGGGACACTCACGCAGCGAATCAATTTTTACACGGCGCTCTATCACGCGCTGCTGATGCCGAACACTTTTAGCGATGAAGACAATCGCTTTATCGGTTTCGACATGAAGGTCCGGCAGGCGCCGCGAGGCCGGACCATCTACGCCAACTTCTCCGGGTGGGACATCTATCGCACCGAGGTTCCTCTGCTCGCTATCATCGAGCCAGATCGGCTGGCGGACATGGCGCAGTCGCTGGTCTACGAATACCAGCAGTCGGGCCGGTTCGACCGGTGGCCGATGGCCAATACCCCGACCGGCGTCATGAACGGTGAGCCAACAACCTCGATTCAAGCCACAACCTGGGATTACGGAATTAAGAACTTCAACATGGCGGCGAGCTATCCCGGCATGTATCGCGCCGCAGCGAACTACATGAAGGGCAGCGTGGGCGCAAAGGGATTCGACGCCGGCAATGTGAGCACGATGGAGGAGTACTGCTATTCGATTGCTGCGCTCAGCTACATAGCGGATTCGCTCGGGAGGCTGGGGGACGCGGCGCAATTGAGGGCGTGGTCGGAAGAGGTATTCAATCTCTACAATCCGGCAACCGGCTTCTTTCAGCCGCGCCAGAAGGATGGAACCTGGAAGACCCCGTTTGACCCGACGAGTGGGAATGGATACGTGGAAGGCACGGCCTGGCATTACCTCTGGCTCGTGCCGCAGGATGTGGCCGGACTGATCCGGCGGATGGGCGGAGACACCGTGTTCAACAAGCGACTCGACGCTTTCTTCAGCTACCCTCGCCCGACGTGGTCCGGCCAGTATTATAATCCGTACAACGAGCCGGATCTGCAGGCGCCGTTTCTTTACGACTATTCCGGCGAACCGTGGAAGACCCAGTCGCGTGTTCGAGAGCTGCAGCGAGACGCCTACTCGCCGGCGCCCGGCGGGATTCCCGGAAACGATGACTGCGGCACAATGTCATCCTGGTACGTTCTCTCTGCGTTGGGACTCTATGCGGTCGATCCGGGACGCCCGGCAATGGAGCTCACGAGCCCGCTCTTCCCAAAAGCGGTCGTTCATCTACAGACCGGCGGAAGAGAGTTCACGGTTACGGCGCCGCACAATTCCCTGACGACACCCTACGTGGAATCGCTCAAGATCAATGGGCGGTCGTATGGCCGTGCCTGGGCGCCGGTGTATGTTATCACCCGGGGTGGACACATGGAATACAAACTTGGCGCGAAGCCCAATCGTATCTGGGGCGCCGCTCCGCGGCTTCGGCCGCCATCGCTCTCCACGCTTCATTCCACTCTCAGCTTGAGGCCGGTTTTAAGGTCTCCGGCTGCAGACATTGGGCCGGGCGCCGTCTGGAAGGATACGGAAGGGAAGCCGATCCAGGCGCACGGCGGCGGAATTCTCCTGTCGCACGGCGTTTACTACTGGTACGGTGAAGACCACACCCTGGGGTATAATAACAAAGTCGGGGTTTCGTGCTACTCCTCGCGGGACCTGCGTACGTGGCGCCGAGTGGGGGTCGTGCTCCCCAAGGAGGCGCTGCCGGCGCAGTTTCAGGACACCGGCGTATGCGAACGGCCGAAGGTGATCTATAACCAAAAGACCGGCAAGTACGTGATGTGGATGCACCTCGACGCGAACCACTACTCGGTTTCCACTGCCGGTGTGGCGACCGCGGATCAACCTGAGGGGCCATTTCGATTCATGGGCGCCGCTCGCCCGATTCCTTCCAGCACGTTCCGTGATATGAACCTCTTCGTGGATGACGACGGCGCCGCGTACGTCTTCTTCTCCGGCGACGGTAACGCCTCGATGTACGCCGTGCGCCTCAACGACGACTATACAGGGCCCGCGACACCGCTCGTAGAGGGTAAAACCTGGGCCAGGGCGCTGCCGAAAGCGTGGAGAGAGGCGCCGGCTCCGTTTAAGTACGGGAATCGATACTATTTGATCACCTCCGGCTGCACGGGTTGGGCGCCGAATGCGGCCAGCGTCTCTGTGGCGGACCATATTCTTGGTCCGTGGAAGACCGAAGGGAATCCCTGCGTCGGACCGGACGCGAAAACCACATTTCATTCGCAGAGCGCGTTCGTCATCCCAGCGCCGGGATCCGATCCGGGCCGGTTTATCTTCGGCGCGGACCAGTGGAATCCGCGGGATCTCGCCGATTCGCGCTATTTATGGCTGCCATTTCACATTGATGGCGATGGCTCATTTCATCTGCGCTGGCAGGATCGGTTGGATCCGGCGCGAAACGGAGTATAATATAGCTCTCTACTGTACCGACGCGAACACCGACTAACTTCTCAAATCAGACCGGGCGCTGCATTCTCAGGAGGCATCGAATGTCTCAGCCGCCTCAATCAGAACTGATTGCGCTTCTATTCGCCGATGTTGAAGGGAGTGGCGAGGGCCTGCAGCGGTACGGCGGCGCCTTCCGTGATTCATTGCGTCGGCTGCAGGATATAGCCCACGCCGCCGTGGATCGCTGCGGCGGATACTACGCCAATCATACCGGCGACGGATTCCTGCTGGCGTTTCCCACTACGATTGCAGCAGCCCGCTGCGCGTGTGATGTTCAGAGAACGCTTCTCGGAGACAACTGGGATCCTGGGCTGCCGCGCCTTCGCGTTCGTCTCGGTATTCACACCGGCCCTGTGGAAATGTATCGGGACCAGTATGAGGGCCCAACCGTGTGGCGCGCCGCCCGGGTGATGAAGGCTGCGCATGGAACGCAGGCGCTTCTCTCCGACGCCGCCTACGAAGAGATCCGGGGTCAGCTTTCGGAGCTTTCCGGCGCCACCGTCCAGGAGTTGGGAACCTACCGGCTGCGAGAACTGGCGTCCCCGGCACTCCTGGCACGGCTGGAAATCGAGGGCTGCGCTCAATCCACCGCGCCTCCGCGGGCGCTCTCCGCGAACGCCACTGATTCAGGCAGTGATGAGAGCCGGTTCATAGGGCGGAAGAAAGAGCTGAGCGACATCCTCCGCAGCTTCCGCCAGCATCGAACCCGACTGGTAACGATCACCGGCATAGGCGGTCTCGGAAAGAGCCGGCTCGCGACACGGGCCGCCGTGGAGCTGGTGGATGACTATCCGGATGGCGTTTGGTTCATCGAGTTCGATGCGCTGCGGGAGCGTGATGACATTGCAGCCGCCATCTGCCACGCTCTGGGGGAACCAGTGGGCGCCGCGCCTGCTGACAGAGCGCTCCATCATACGCTGAAGTGGAGGCGGATTTTACTCGTTCTTGATTGCTTCGAGCGGCTCTGCGATCACGCCGAGGTTGTGCAGGGTATCTTAGACGCCGCGCCCGGAGTCGCCTTCCTGGTTACGAGTCGCCGGACCCTGGGGCTGCCGGGCGAGTATGTTTATCCACTGCAGCCGATGGCGAGCGATGCGGTGGATGCGTCCC
>DASRZA010000206.1:0-4493 GCA_035686845.1 Armatimonadota bacterium
GCCATAGCGCTTCTTTCCACCGTTGATGACAGGATGGGTGTGGTGGAGGCGTGCTGGTCTTTACAGGGCGGCTACAATGTCGTTGAGGTCTACGGAACCCGAGGCGCGGCGATCGTCCATTACTGGGATGGTATGAAGAGCCGGTACAAAACTACCGGAATGAACGATTGGGCGCCGCTCGATGAAAGCGGTCCTGACCGCTTCACCCTTGAGATTCAGCATTTTCTGGACGCGTGTCTTGGACGCACGCCCCTGCAGGTCACCGGTTATGATGGTCTTCGCGCCGTCGAGATCGCCGCAGAGGCGTACGCGGCAGCCGGTTGGGACTAATCGCGGCTTCATCTTCTCAGGTGTCTCCTGATAATCAATGCATAACCCCCCAAACCCCCCGCATGCGGGGGGCAGGGGGGTTGACAGGACAGCGATAATGGCAAAACTTGGTGTCATCCACTATAACTTTCCCAACTTCTCATTCCAGGATTTTCTCGTATTCGCCGCTGACACCGGTTACGGCTTCGTGGAGCTTCAACTTCCGGATGTATGGGGGAAAGAAATCGATAATCCGGAGCAGAACGCGGAGAAAGTCCGTAAAGAAGTGGCTTCTTATGGCCTGCGCGTCTCGGCGCTTGCCGCTCATAACGATTTTGTGCAGGCGGACGAAGAGGCGATAAGCCAGCAGGTGGATCGGATGAAGCGCGTCTGCCGCCTGGCTCGTCTCCTCGATGACGAAGCTGTCATCCGGAGTGAGGGAGGGCAGCCCAAGGCGAGTGTGCCGCAGGATCGCTGGCTCGACGCAATGTCCACCTGCTTCACCCGGTGTGTGCCGTTTGTGAGCGAGATGAAGGTTGGGATCGCCATTGATAATCATGGCACTGTCACCAACGACGGAGATCTGCTCTACGCCCTCCTCCAGCGGGTGAACCATCCGTTGATCGGAACCAATCTCGACACGATGAACTATCGCTGGTACGGGCACGACATCGCCACCTGCAACCGGTTCTATGAGTCCCTCGCTCCCTATACGCTGCACACGCATCTGAAGGATGGGTTCGACAGCCGGCAGAATTACCGCGGCGCCGCGCTCGGCGAAGGCGAGGTCGACTTAGCGCATGCGCTGAAATGCCTCCGCAAGGCCGGCTACCAGGGAGTCTACTGCGCGGAATATGAAGGGCCCGAGGCGAAGGATGGCGTGGGCTACGCCAAATGCCTCCGTTGGATGCAGGCTCATCTGTAGCGCCACTTCAACCGGCGCGCTATGATCCCGCGGACATCATCAGAAACGGATCATCCGCCGCTGATGGCCGGCAGAAAATGGACGTCGCTGTGGTCGGTGAGCGCCTGAAGCAGCCCCTCCCGCGACGGTTCGCCATCCACCCATACGGCAACGGCGGGACGAAGCCGGCGGCCATCGCAGAGCCGGTCGCGAAGGCCGGGGAACCGCTCCTCCAGCGCCTCGATCAGTTCGCCAACGGTCGCGCCCGGAGCGGTGACCTCGTCAGCGCCACCCGTTAAATCCTGCAGCAAGGATGGAATGTGAACCGAAGCCATAACTCCCCGGGATTGAGATCGCTTCTCACCGGCGCCTGGCGGCTAATCAAGCTGCCCGGTCGCTTCTAACACCTCGCGGGGCGACATCGGCAGCACGTTCATCCGGGTTCCGATGGCGTGGTAGATGGCGTTCGCAATGGCCGCGGGTGGCGGCACAATCGGGACCTCGCCGACACCGCGGACGCCAAATGGATGGCCCGGGTTCGGGACTTCAACAATTACGGTATCGATCATCGGTAGGTCGAGGCAGGTTGGCATCCGGTAGTCCAGAAAGCTGGCATTGAGAAGGCGGCCGCCGTCGTCGTAATAGTACTCCTCGTTCAACGCCCAGCCGACGCCCTGAGCCACGCCGCCCTGCATCTGCCCCTCCACGTACGAGGGATGGATCGCCCGCCCGACATCCTGGACCGCCGTGTAGCGCAGAATGTCGGTCTTGCCGGTCTCGGGATCCACCGCCACGTCAACGACGTGTGTGGCGAAGGCGACACCAACGCCCTTCGGCTGCACCGTAGCGCGGCCAACCACCGGTCCACCCGTTTCGCCGAGGCGGGCCGCTACTTCCTTGAACCCGATTGATTTCTCAGAATCTTTCTTGCTTGTAAAGACGCCGCCTGCCAGGTCCAGATCGTCCGGCGAAATCTTGAGCAGGCGCGCAGCCCGCTCCGTCATCTGGCGCTTAACGTCCTGAGCGGCTTCAAAGCATGCCCAGCCGGTCGCAAACGTGGTGCGGCTGCCTCCTGTCACCTCGGTATATCCAATAGACCCGGTGTCCGCGACCACCGGCTTGACATCCTCAGACGCAAGACCGAGCGTCTCGGCGCACTGCATCGCTGAAGAGGCGCGTGTCCCGCCGATGTCGGTGGAACCCTCCACAAGATTGATAGTGCCATCGGAATTGACACTGGCGTACGCGGTGGACTGCCCGCCATAGTTCATCCAGAAGCCCGACGCCACGCCACGCCCGTATTTCCTACCATCCGAATCATCGCTTCGGGTCAGGGGGGCCGAGTAATGAGGATGGGCTTTCGCCGCCTCCAACGTCTCGAGATAGCCGATGCGCGGGAAGACGGGTCCGTCGGCGCGCCGGTCGCCCTCTTTGGCGCCATTCTTAAGCCGGAACTCCAGCGGATCCATCTCCAATCGCTCGCAGATCTCGTCGATCACGCTCTCGCTGGCAAACGCGGCGTTGGTAGCGCCCGGGGCGCGATAAGCGGCCGCCTTGGGCTTGTTCACCACCAC
Source organism: Armatimonadota bacterium (assembly GCA_035686845.1). Taxonomy (GTDB): domain Bacteria; phylum Armatimonadota; class DASRZA01; order DASRZA01; family DASRZA01; genus DASRZA01. The sequence goes on from DASRZA010000206.1 coordinate 2,788, forward strand.
GTCGTAGGCGTCGATCTGAACATTTTCGATATTATAGGGAGCCAACATACACATGGAGCCGGCGCCCACCGGCGATCCGGGATAAGCGCCGGCTTCATAGGCCAGATACGCCTGCGCGGCCATCAGCCGGCCGTCCTGCGACGCGCCCATCTTCAGGCGAATGGTCGATCCGGACGTTGGCCCGGTCCCCATAAAAACTTCGGCCCGGGTCATCGTCATTTTCACGGGCCTGCCTGCCTTTTTGGCCAGGACCGCGGCGACCGGTTCAAGATAAACCTGGATCTTGCCGCCAAATCCGCCGCCAATTTCCAGCGGAACGACGCGGATCTGCGAAACCGGGATCTTCAGCAGCTCGGCGATCTGGTCGCGCACGCTGAACGCGCCCTGGGTGCTTAGCCAGAGGGTGAGAGACCCATCTTCGCTCCACTGCGCGGTGACGGTGTGCGGCTCGATATAGCCCTGGTGGACCGGAGAAGTCTTAAACTCCCGCTCTACAATCACCGCCGACTGCGAGAAGCCCGCGTCCACGTCTCCCTTCTTGATCTGCGAATGGCTGGCAATATTGCTGGGAGTTTCTGACTGCTGGCCGAGTGAGCGGGTGGTAAGCGTGGGGTGGAGGAGCGGCGCGTCCGGCTGCATCGCTGCCTCAACCGATAACACGGGCGGCAGGACTTCGTAATCGACTTCGATCAGCGCAATCGCCTCTTCGGCGATCTCGAGGCTGGTCGCGGCGACGGCGGCGACGGCATGCCCGTGGTACAGGACTTTGCCCACGGCGAGCACATTGGTCGCCAGGTCCCGGAGATTCATTACCGCCTCGCCCAGATCCGCAATCTTATCGGCCAACGCGGGCTGATCCTTCGCCGTAGCGACGGCCTTCACACCCGGCAGCGCCTCCGCTTTACTCGTATCAATCGAGCGGATTCTCGCATGAGCGTGCGGACTTCGAAGCACCTTGCCGTACAGCGTTCCCGGCAGATGGATGTCGGCGCCGTAGCGTGCCCGCCCGGTCACCTTATCCACGCCATCATGCCGGATTGGCCGGGTCCCGATCACCTGGTATTTGCGAGTTTTTGTATCAGTCACTGTCTTACTCCCGGGAAAGCGGGCGCGATGCGCGGGGATCACGCCGTCTGACTCTCTCACGGTCGCACCGTCTCAAATTCTCACACACTCACCGTCTCACATACTCACCGTCCTCCGTCCGCGGTCCCGATCACCGCGCGCACAATCTTATCATATCCGGTGCAGCGGCAGAGGTTGCCAGCGAGCCATTGGCGCGCCTGCTGCTCGGTGGGGTGGGGGTGAACGTCGAGGAGCGCGCGGGCGGAAACCAGAAAGCCGGGCGTGCAGATTCCACACTGCAGCGCCGCCTCTTCCAGAAACCGCTGCTGGAGAGGATGCAGCCGGCCGTCCGCGGCCATTCCCTCAACTGTGGCGATCTCGGAGCCCTGCGTCTCAACTCCTAACACCAGGCAGGAGTTGACCAGCCGGCCATCTAAGATCACGTTGCACGCGCCGCAGTTGCCGTTATTGCATCCCTCTTTCGCCCCGGTCAACCCCAGCACGTCGCGGAGAACCTCCAGCAAGCTCTGGCTCGGCTCGCACAGAAACTCTACCTCTTCGCCATTAATTCGTGCTTGTACGTGGGTTTTCATAAGAAAAGGTCTTGGGTATTAGGTCTTGGGTGTTGGGTCCTCGGCATT
>DASRZA010000207.1:0-8712 GCA_035686845.1 Armatimonadota bacterium
GAGCGCCTGCGCCGGGAAGCGCTCCGCGGCCTGCCCTACAACTGGGAGGACGTGGACTCCCTCCTGTCGCTGGCCGACCGCTACGACGGGCCACCACGCACGACCAGCGGGTTAGTGGAAATGCAGCGCGTGTTCATGAAAACCCACGACAAGGCGATCCCTTCAAGCGAAGTGGCGAAGTGGGAAGCTCTCCGTCGTGGCGAGTCGCCCTCGACCGGCGCAGCCGCTCACGATCCCACCGCGGAGGGCGAGAGCTGAACCGTCGCCCGGTGACGCTGCGCTTCACCGTCCTTGATGGTCGTCCGGTTTCGCGGCAACTGGCGTACCAACCACCGGATAGTAGCCAGTCTTCTTGTGCGCCCAGCCCACCACCTCGCCGGCGTCGTTCATCGCCCAGGGCATGAACGCGTCCCATCCGGACCCGGGCAAATAGCGCAAGGGACGATTGCGGCCGTGGTCGAGGAAGAAGACCTGGTTGCCGTGGCTGTCGATGTCGGTACCCCAAATCACGCCGCGATTGTTGATCCCCGTGGCCCAGCCTGGCCCAAAGGGCCCCTTAAGCACCTTGAGAACTCGCCACGACCCGTGCTCGTAGAGAGAGCTCGAACCATCGAGCGCGCCGACGATCTCGCCGCTGTTGTTGATGTACACCGAACCGCACGATTTCTTGCCAGCGGTTCCCAGGTCCATCATGTGGCCGCGGCGATAGAGAAAAGGATGCTCGTTCCCGAACCAGTCGCTCGAGATCCCAACTACCTCGCCCCTGCTGTTGAGCCCGAATTCCTCGCTGCCGCCGAGGGCGAGCGATCCGAGATCGGTCATCTTCCCGTGTTGGTAGAGGAAGGCATCTTGAAGCTTTTCGTTTGGATAGACGTCGGAATTCCCCGCCACGTCTCCTGCCTGGTTGATCGCCCAGGCCTGGCTTTTGCGACCGCCGAGGGTACCGAGGTCTTTCATACGGCCGCGGTACCAGAGGAACGCGTGCTGCACGCCGCTCGGGGTTGTAGAAAAGCCGCAAACCTGGAGCCGGTCGTTGACGCCGGTCGCCATGCTATCCGTGCCGCCGAGCGTCCCGAGGTCAATGAAACGGCCTCTGCTCCAGAGAAAGGCGTGCGGCGTTTTGCGGCTCGGCAGCGTGTACTGACCCACCACGTCGCCCCGGTCATTGATCGCAGTCACTTCGCCGCCGAGACCAGGGACTGCTTCAATGGCCGTCACCCGGTATAGAACCCCATCCGGGGAGGGCGCGGCAATGGCCGTCAGCGCAGATACGGCGGCGCTCAGAACCGCGGTAAGGATAAAGACGCCCGGGCGCGCTCTTTTCACGGTTGGGACGTCACCCGCGCGCGCTCCTGTGCAATTCGAAGCGCGCGCTGCGCATCACGGCGGAGCGCCGGCGAGAGATCCGGGCGGCGCAGCAGCACGCGCAGTTGGTACGTTCCCGCCGCCATCTTCCCCTCCTCCAGATAGCAGAGAGAAAGATTGAAACGGCCCTGCTCGGCGCCGCTACCGGACACACCGGCCCGCAGAGCTTTCCGGTACGCCCCGATCGCCGGCTCCGCGTCCTGTTTGGAGAAGTAAAGATCCCCCATCGATAGATAGACGGGCGCGAGTTCGGCCATTGGCGATGAGCCGCTGAGCGAGGTCAGGATCGGCTTCGCGCGCTCCGGTTCACCCGCCTGTAGGTAATCCTTCGCCAGCACAATCCCCTCATCGGCGGTCGGATGCGCCCGGTATTGCTTCTCGAGGCCCGGCAGCGGCCCGTGGACCAGCAGGATACGATGGAGGTCGGCGGTGAACTGGGGCGCAGGCTCGAAGCCAACAATCGTGTCCACCTTGCGGCCGCTGCTGTCGACGAACACGATAGTCGGATAGCCGCTCACAGCAAACTGTTTGGCCTCAGACGCTCCACCTTTTTCCGCGTTGAGTCGGACGGGAACAAACTGTTCCACGGTCTGGATCACACCGGCCTGCGGATAGACCTCTGCGTCCAGCTTTTTACAAAACTCTCACCAATCCGTGTAGAATTCGACCATCAACATCTTGTGGGATTGCTGGGCCGTGGATAGGGCGGCCTTGTAATCGGAGGTCCAGGGAATGCCCCCGGCAAAGGCTGGCGCTATGGCAGCGCAAACCATTGCAAATGTCAGGGCAGTGGTACGATTCAGCATGGTAAAACCCCTCTCAACTGAGCCCGTCGCAGCGGCCAGGGGCGCCGCTTATACCGCAATCGATTGGATGATCACGTTCCTGCACGGCGGCCGGGTCGCAGGGACTGAAGCCGGCGGCGGTACTGTGTATTATAGCACGGAATTGTACCGCCACGGCCTCGGCGCGGCGCCTCGTCTTAACGGACTGCCCCGATCTCGCCGGTAGCGGCGGCGACCTGCTACTCGAAGAGGAAGCGCGCCGCGGTCGGGATTCCGTCCGGAACGCTGGATGATTCCGCGCCGAAGCTGCCACGCGCCTCCCGCGGCTCAAACCCACAGCGCACCACGCGCCGGGATAGGCCGCTCTGGTTGCGTGTCCCTCCGTGAAGCAGATGGCCATTGAAGATGAGCGCCGATCCGGCCGGCGCCGTTACAATCACTTCTCCCGGATACGCGCGGTTCGGATCGGCCGCAGTTTTGGGTAATTTGCCGGTGCACGTATGACTTCCCGGCACGATTCGAGTGGCTCCGTTTTCCGAGATAAAGTTGTCAAGGAGCCAGAGCGAGTTGATGATGTGGAACGGCTGGCCGGGAGACCTCGCCCATGAATCGGAGTGAAGCCCCTGGAGGCCGTGGCCGCCGAGCGGATCTCGACCGTCCAGCCCATTGCACCGGAATGGCGCTTGCAGAATGTGATAGGCTGCGGCAAGGAGTTTCGGATAGATCATAATCCGATCAAAGTCCCGACTCCGATATTGCAGCGCTTCCACGTGTCGCGTGCCGCCTTGGCGCCGGCCTTCCTGCCTATCCTGAGTGGCGAGCTGCTCGAAGGCGCTCCGCATCTGCTCAAGCCAGGGGGAGTCAACGACGCCCGGCAGAATCAGGAATCCCAGCTCGTCCAGGCGCGTCCGCTCCTCGTCGGTGAGAGTGTCGCACGTGACTCCGAGAGCGGCGAGCGCCTCTTCAAACGAGCCAGTCTTCATTGAGACTATCATAAGTTCGACCTGCGCCTGAGCCCTGCGGCGGACCGTCAAGTTTACTTTCCGTCGCCCGTCTCAATCGTAACGGCGGGTTTTCCCCGCAGCTCCAATATCAGCCGGCCGGTTCCCGCGTCGTAATGGGATGCGCCCCGCAGCGTTAAAGCGCGGCCATCGACCCGGACTCGCGGCGCCGACTTCAAACCCACGACCAGGACCTGATACGGGCGGTTGGGCCATCCCTCCACACGGAATGAAGCGCTGTGGACAGAATCCACCGGGCTGGCTATGGCGCCGGGCGCGTGGACCATGATGCCGCTCTTATGGAAGACCCGGAAGTCGTAGAGCGCCGGGCCGCCATAAAGCCGGACCGCGTTCGTTTCGACGGTACCCGGATTGATCGCGGGGTCGTTCCGGATCTGCCCGGCCAGGTTAAATGAGTCCGGCAGCAGTCCCTGCCGTTCCGTATTGCTCCCTTTTGGCCAGGTCTGCTGCACTCCCGACGCTGTGATTCCATCGGCGAGCGTCTTCCACGGCCCGGCCGGATTATATCGCGCCAGCCGGAACACCGCATCGGCGTAAACCAGACCGCACCACTGCACCGGAAGTCCAATCCAGACCGGCGCCACAAAATGAGTTGCGCCCAGAACCGGGATCGTGGCGTACGGGCCGACCGGCTGCCCTGTGGGATTCCGCAGGTAGACGAACGGAACCCCTGTCCACGCCCAGTAAATCGCCTCGTCCAAAAAGTGGCGTTCCCCCGTGAGCTCGTAGCCGAGCGTGAACGCCCGCACCAGGTAGGCGGACGCTAAGATATCGGGTGTGTGCAGCGGGACCTCCCAGGTTTGCGCTCCCCGGGGCACGGTATGATCAAGCTTCTCCAGCGCTCTCAGAGTGCGGATTCCCTCGTGCTTCAAGTGCGCGTCTCCGGTGAACTCCGCCGCTTCCAGCACGTTCCGGACCACCTGCGCTGTCAGGCCGTTGGCCTCCCGCGTTGGATTCGTGCGGCCAAGATCGATTCCCCCAGGCTGCGGGTGGTACTGAATCGATCCGTCGGGCTGAAACTGCTGCAGCGCCGCATTCCCCGCCTCCTCTGCGTGCGCGGCGTTCTCATCCGCGGCGCCGTAGACCAGGGCCGCGAGCGGATAAACAATGTGCGCGACGCTGGCATAGTTATCATCGCGCCGCGAGACCTGCTGGATGGCGGCGGTGGCGGCGGCGTTCAGCCGGGCTGCAAGCGCCGGGTCATGAGTTCGACCCGCGAGCCAGGCCATCAGCACGGCGGCGTCGGCAGTAGGATGAGGCTCGAATGAACCCGGGATGGCGTGCCGGTAAAGCGCGCCGTCCCGGACACCGGAATCGAGCCATCCCGCCCCGGCCAACTCCGTATAACCCTGTAAATCGACACCTGGCTTCGGGACCGGCGGCAGCCCTCTCATCACCACGTATTGCTGAATCGCGGGGACGACGCTTGCTCCTCGGCCGCCGATGATCGTGGCGTGAAGCGTTAACGGATGCGCGGGGGTGAGCGACCCGCCGCTATAGGGCAGTAAACCCCCGTCGGGCCGGTTAAATCCATTGGATCCGGGGAAAAGAATCCCCATGACGTGCCCGCCCGATTTGAAGATCCGGTCCGGAGAATCGAAGAGCGCGCTGAACGATGATTCCGGTTTCCAGATCAATCCCACGTACCGGTCGTGAGCTTGAATTACCATAAGAGGGGCGGTAATCTTCTCAACATCCGGGACCTCGCGATTATGGGCCGGTACGGTCAGATCCGCCGTCGAGCTGCTCGGCTCATTGTCCAGATATTCGACCCCCGCGAATAATCCCTGCCCCTTCTGCTCGCCAAAGGAACCGACTCCGGGAAGAATCACAAGCATCGGCAGAAAGATCACCGACCGCCTCCGGTTCACCGTTACCTGAACCACCGCGTCAATGGCCCCGGGCTTTTTGGTGGGCGTGAATGTCCGCCGGATCGTCCACGTTCCACCATCGGGATCGTGCGCCGCGGTAGTGACAACCAGGCTGTCGCCATCACGACGGACGCGAACGGCGGCTTTTGAGAGGTCAATCCACCGCGGCGCGGATCCGTGGAGGTAGCCGATCAGTGGCCGTGTCCATCCCACCGCCATCCGCTCTCCCGCCACTTCCAGCGCGAATCCCCCTGGCTGAGTCGGGTTCCGGATCAGCTTCAAATCGCCCGATTGGATGGAGAACAGCCGGCGGCCAAGATGCGGCGCCGGGGAAACAGCCCACGCCGGTTGTCGAAAAATGGTCCGGGTCGCAAACGAGATCGATTGCAGTATGCACGCGCCGCCTGTGCCAGGCGGATCGAACCGGAGATGATAACCCGGCCCGAGCGGCGGCATCGGAACGACGGCTTCAACCCAGGCGCCGGCCTTCACCGGGAAGTGAACCGAGTTCTCCTCCGTCGGATGGTCATTAAAATAGAAAAACTGCCCACTGCCCTGTTGATCCGATTTCAGCCGCACGCGCATCCAGAGCGACTGCCCGGCCGGGTAATCCCGCGCCGGTCCAATCGTATATGGATCGTTTCCGTTAATAATGATCCGCATGCCCTCGGGTGTGGGCTGCAGCGCCGCGATATCGTGAGTTGGCTGCCATTCCCGCGCAATTTCGGGCTTCGTAAAGTCGAAGCTGGGGAGCGTCGCGGCAGCGGTTCGAGTGAGGCTTGAGCCGGTCATAATCAGCCCCGCGATCAAGACGTACGCCAGGGAAAAGCCGGATCGCGCAGGCGCCGGAAGGCGAGGGGGAGTCGGCGCTTTCGCGGATGAAGGGATTGGAGCGGTACGTGACATGAGTCGGATTTCTCCATTAAGTCTACGGCGGCAATAGAACCAGCAACTTTTCAACGAGACGATATAAGCGGGCGCATGGCGGCGTTTGCGGCCAGCGTTGGTCCGAACCGAGTCGTGATGGTTCACCACTGAATGGAATGACTCCGAAGCGCCCGTTCGGACCGGTGTTCCATCTGAAACGAAAGGACTCGGGCCTCCCCGGCAGCATTGCAAAGTATGACCCGCTGTTCCCGCGCATTCGATTCCAGCGATATCATTTTACCCGGTGGCAAGTTCGCAATAGCCTCTTCAAGTTCGGCGGCGATTTCCAGTGTCGCTGCGGGAAAATGTCGCCGGACGTCAAACGGTTCCTCTCGGGTGCTAACCCTATCGATTCCCATGCCTGCTTCTCGCAAGATCCGCGCAGAGAAATCCCGAAACGGCTTGTACATCTGCATCTGCGGAAGACTCCGCGGCTCTCGGTCTTCTGCCCGAAAAATGCGCAGCACATCCCGAAACCAGACGCGGATTGGTTCCAGAGGAGCGATGCCCCGCTGAATGCCTTCGGTCAGAAATAGCTGGTCGTATCGGGTCGACTCTGAGATAAGCGCCATCCACTGACTCAGCCGTCTGGAGCGACCATTCAGGGCTGCGCCGACCTCAACCGTGGTCTTGAGGTCGGTCGAAGTCACCCGTTCGAAGTACCGTTGTTCACGTGCGCGTTTGGCGTCGTCGGCGCCAAAGAGCCACTCTTCATGGATCCGCTCGCGATCCATCACAAAGCCGTAGTCATACGTCCTTCCCCCGGTCGAAAACACGAAGCGAAACTTGCTCGGGCGGTCATTTTGCGCCGAGGCAAAGAGGCGGAAAGGTCGGACCGGAATGGTGACGGCAGACGGGGTAGCTGTCAGAATTCGATCCCGTGCGAAGAGCATCGCTCTGAGCAGGTTCGATTTTCCAGAAGCGTTGGCCCCAAAGATGGCTGCCGCGCGCAGCAGCGGCTTCCCGCCATCTCGGGGATAGGCGACCAGGTGGGTCGGATGTGCGCCTCCCACGGTGGACGACATATTGAGAGTCGTCTCCTTCGCAAGGGAAAGAAAGTTTTCGACTACGAATCTTATCAGCCTCTATGACATGGTAACCTGGTACCGGCCGGGCTGACGGCGACACTATTCGGATTCCTGATCTGCCCGGACCGCGACGAGGACATGACTTCCCTCCAAGGACGAGTATGAGCGCACGGACGTTGATGATCCAGGGGACCGCGTCGCACGTGGGCAAGAGCGTGGTCGTCGCCGGCTTTTGCCGCCTCTTCGCGCGCCGCGGATACCGGACGTCGCCGTTCAAATCTCAGAACATGGCGCTCAACTCCTACGTCACTGCAGATGGCCGGGAGATTGGTCGGTCGCAGGCATTTCAGGCCCGTGCCGCCGGCGTGGAGCCGATGGCGGAGATGAACCCGGTGCTTTTGAAGCCCCGTTCCGAAAATGGGTCGCAGGTGATTGTGCTTGGCAAACCCGTTCGCCAGATGGAGGTTCGGGAATACCACGCCTACCAATCGATCGCGTTAGATGCGGCCAGCGAATCCCTGCGGCGGCTGCGGGAAACGTTCGACGTGATAGTGATGGAGGGGGCGGGCAGCCCCGCGGAGGTCAATCTGCGCGACCGGGACATTGCCAACATGAAGACGGCGCGAATGGGCGAAGCTCCGGTCATCCTGGTGGGCGACATCGAGCGTGGCGGCGTTTTTGCCTCCCTCTACGGTACGCTTGCGCTCCTGCTTCCCGAAGACCGGGAGCGAGTCGCGGGCCTGATTATAAATAAGTTCCGGGGCGATGTCTCTTTGCTTAACTCCGGGCTGGAGTTTCTGGAGCGAGAATGCGGCGTCCCGGTCCTGGGAGTGCTCCCGTACCTGCGGGATCTCCGGGTGGAGGAAGAGGATTCGTTAAGTCTGCCGGATCGGTCCACTTCCCCGGATCGGCCCGTTGACGCGACGTCCACCGGCAATCCGAAGGCACTGATTGCGGTCATCCGGCTGCCGCACCTCTCCAACTTCACCGATTTTGACGCGCTCGCGGCGGAAGAAGAATTCGATCTGCGCTACGCTGAGCGACTGGCTGACTCGGGTCGGCCGGACCTCGTGATTCTACCAGGTACAAAGAACACGGCGTATGATCTCCGGTGGCTGAGGGAGCAGGGATTCGCTGAGGCGCTTTGCCGGTACGCCGCGAGCGGAGGCAGGATTATGGGGATCTGCGGCGGTTACCAGATGCTGGGCCGCCGAATCCTGGATCCGGAGCACGTGGAGTCTGCGTGCAGCCTCACCGAAGGTCTGGGCCTGTTAGACGTGGAGACCACCTTCCGCGCCGAAAAGACGCTGGAGCGTGTGGAAGCCACCGGGTGCGCCGGATGGATGGATGGCGTGCCCACCGCCGGTTACGAGATCCACCAGGGATCAACAGAGCGGGGTCCATCGGCCCGGCCGCTCCTGGGGCTTTCAAGCCTGGACGGCAGTGAAGAAAATCGTCTGGACGGAGCGATAGATCCTGCCGGGATGATCGCCGGAACCTATCTTCACGGTTTTTTCGACCGGCCGGAAGTTCGGTCGGCGCTGAGGGGCTTCCTCGGACTTCCGCCCTCGTCCGGCGCAAACGTATCGGGTCCGGCGTCATTGGAAGTCTTCGACCGGCTGGCGGATTGGCTGGAGCAAAACCTGGACATGGAGCGTATCTTCGGTATCATGGGAGTGGATGGATTGGGCGGCTGACTGCCGGCTTCAGGTTA
>DASRZA010000208.1:0-4317 GCA_035686845.1 Armatimonadota bacterium
GAAAGCAGGTGGCGGCGGCGTTCCCTACAGTGTTATGCGTCCGGGCTCCCTTCCATTGGGCTTTTCCCTCGCGCCCTTCGTGATCCCTTCGTGGCCTTCGTGTTCGCTTTTCCGCCGGAGGACAAAAAAGAGACGAACAAAAGCGCGACATCGTATCAACTACTATCAGCGAGTGACGTAGCTCGCCGCGAGGTCATAGGGATCGGTTGACGTTAGGCGGACGGTGATCGACGAGGAATTCAGAACGGCGTATCCCGGTACCCGCGCCTCCAGGGCCGCCGCAGTGGCAGCGTTTTTCAGCGTAAGCCGCACCCACCGACCCGAATAATCGAAGACCTCGCAGGTATACGGCCCTTTACCCCGGACTGGAGTGTGGCCGAATACGCGCAGCTTCACCGTCTGGCCGGGTCTCCGGCCGGCGATCGCTTCTTCGATATAGGGTGTCTCGTCATCCTTCACCTGGTGGATCGTCTGCCGGGCGCCGAAGCGATTATTGGGATGAAAGATGTGCGTCCAGTCGGTATCGCCGCCGGTGGGCCAGTCAAAGCTCGCGACAGCGCTTCCACGAAACGCGACTTTTCCCACGCTGCTGTGATGATCCTGGTTCCAGGTTTTGGGGTTCTGGAGTTCCGCCAGGCTGAACGCGTGATAATTCGTCTTTGGCCCACCGGCCCACAGGTACCAGTCGGCCCAGGATCCCTTATAACCCGGATCGGGATCATAGACGTTGTGGTCAAATTCAATCTTGTAGCGCTGCGCCGGATATCCCAGCAGGTAGTTTGTGCCGCCGGGGTGGAAGGCATTCCGCCCCGTCATCGACCCCATCTTAAAACGGTTATTCCGGATCGTCGCCGGGCCCAGGTCTCTCGTGGGATTCCCGGCGCCGCCGTTTATATCACGGAAGGCAATGCCGTCGTAGTTAAACTGATTGCCCACGATGGTGAGACCGGGTTTGTTCACGCCATACCCGTCGCCGCTGTCGGCGTCGAAGAAGCCACTCCCGGTATTGTTGTAGGTGACGTTGTGGATGAACGTCCCGTTCGGATTGGCCTCCGACATGACCCCAACGGCCGAGCCGCCCGAACCATGCTGTCCGGCAAACACGTCTCCGGCGGCCGGGGTGGAAGGCATCTCCGGGCTCACCGTGATTGTCTGGGGATTATAGCCGTGAACGGCCGTAACCGTTGTTTTATGTCCCAGATTCGCCGCCGTTCCCGCGATGGCCAGAAGCCGCGTACCGACGTGGACGGCTTCGCCATCCTGCCCGGTCGCCGTGAATGTAGAGGCGCTAACCCCGCTCTGCGCCGAGACCTGGAACCAGTTCTTCGCGCCGTGGTTGGCAAAGAAAGTCGAGTTCTCGACCGTCCAGTTGTTGCAGGCGGTATCGAACCAGAGGCCGGGTCCAACGTTGTCGTAATCGATCAACCCGTCGAAGGTCACGTCGGTGGCGAGGTCACACTTATTGCCTGTCGAATCGTCGTCGGCGTTCGCGCGGTTTCCCCGCCGGACGATACTGTTCCGCATGGTAAAGCCGCGACACAGGTTCACGTCGAACGAATTGAACCACTGATCGGTGAACAGGCAGTGCAGCGCCAGGCTGCGGCTTCCAAACCCCATCCCGTCGTTCCGAGTAAACTCGCAGTCTCGGAATTGCCAGCCGTCCCCTCCCCCGCCCGACCATCCTTCCGCCATGGGCGTTACACACGGTCCAAACACAACCCCGAGGCACGTGTCATCGACCGCCTGTTTTGTGGGTCCCCACAAATTCGCTCCCGTCGAGTTTGTGATGCGGGCGCCGTGCCAGCTCTGCGCCCGGAATGTGATATGGGAAGAACCGACCGTGTAGCCCGCCGGCGCGCCATCGTAGGTCCCATTTTCCAGAATAATCGTAGAGCCAGCCGGCGCATGTCCCACCGCGTACTCAAGCGATCCCGGGGCGCCCACGGCTATCGAAAGGATATTGTGAGCGCTATTCGGCGACACGTAATAGGTCGCCGCCCGGGCGCCATGCGCAAGTAATAGACAGAAGAACGAAGCGATCAACCGCCGTGTGAAACGAATACACCACTCAAACAAAGTCCGATCCTCCCAAACCCATTCGGCTCTTTCAACAACGCGCCGTCCGCGCCTCGCCACCCTTGCTGAGGGAGAGTATAACATTCCCGCGGTGGAGCAACCAACGCACATACGCCCTGGCGCCTCCGGCGATTCTGGCTCCGGACCAACCAACCACGCGAAATGAAGCCCGGTCTGCCGGGACCACCACCGCGGCGGGAGGATCGTCACCGGTCCGTGTCGAATACCACCTCTGAAATCCACGCAGCGCCATTTGCTCAGTGAGGAGATTCGATGCCGACAAAGAAAAGCGACTCGGTTCCGAAAGCCATGCAAACAACGTACGATGAGGTTGTTGCGCTGACCGACGCAGTATGTGACGAGCGATTGAACGAGGAATACAAAGCGCTTTCCCGACAGATGGCAGCGGCGCTGGCTCGCAAACGACCGTCTCCGCTGCTGCGCGGGAATTTGAAAACGTGGGCGTGCGCCATTGTTTATGCGCTCGGATTTGCTAACTTCCTCTTCGATCCATCCAACGATCCACATCTGAGCGCGACCGAGCTTTGCGATGCCTTTGGAGTTGCCCCGAGCACAGGCTCGAACAAGTCCCGGGAGGTTCGCCAGATGATGGGCATCCGTCAACTCGATCCGAATTGGACCCTCCCGAGCAAAGTCGCCGACAATCCCCTGATCTGGATGCTCCTGGTAGATGGCCTCCCGATCGATATACGAGACGCACCTCTCGCACTACAGATTCAGGCGTACGAGAAGGGCTTTATCCCCTATATCCCGGCCCTTCAGGAGGCATCAGAAGATTGAACGGCGCCGGGCGCGTCCCTATCGCCCGGTTCGCCGTCGCGGCGCCTCGGCATCGCTCTCTGGCACTCTCCCGGAGCGCGGTGGAGCGTGCGAGTGACCAGCGGCGCTAGGCGCTACTGCCGTACGTCGCCAGCGGCTGTCGCAGTTTCCGGCAGACGCTCCGGTTGCCCTCCACACCGGCGAGGTTATAGAGATCATGGGGATCGCGCCGGCGGTTGTAGAGCCTCAAAGCCATCATTCCAGCGCACGTACCGCCACTCCGGCGTGATCAGCGCCTGAACATTCCCATCGCCCACGAAAAGATCCTCTCGCCAGTCATGATCTCCGCCCTCCAGCAGCGGCTGTAAGGGCACGCCATCCACAGGATCGACGGGCGTGGCGCCTGCCGCCTGGAGAAAGGTGGGCGCCAGGTCGATCAGGGAAGTAAGCGCGTGGCGCCTTGTTCCACTCTCCACACGCCCGGGCCAACTCAGGATGAACGGCATGCGCGACAGCGAATCATACGGCGCGCCGTACCTGTAGAACGGCCAGTTGTTGCCCAGGTAGTCGCCATGGTCCGAGGTGAAAACAATCATGGTATTCTCGCGGCGCCCGGACGCGTCGAGGGATGCCATTACGCGGCCAATCTGGGCGTCCAGCAGAGTGATCTGACCATAATATGCGGAGAGCATAGAGCGTACCTGGCCCTCCGGGAAACGACCATAGGCGCGATCGATGCCCGGGTCGCAGAAGAAATCCACCAGCGGCGCGAGTCGCTGGCGCATTCGGGAATCCTATCGGATCCGGGTCTTGTCCGCCTGTTGATCCTGGTCGTTGTCTTCGGAGCGAGGGTGTGTCCCGCACACCCCATGAGAGCTCCCTCAGCCGTACTTGAGGCTGAACCAGTAGTATCCAGCCAGAACGAGTACCGCCATTACTATCGATCCCGCCACTGAAATCCAGTGCATGATTTGTTCTCTCCATGCAGCGCTTCCCACGCCGGCCGCTGCGTCACGTGGGCAGCCGCGAATGTGTCGCCCCTGCCATTATTATAACGGCGTAGGGATGGCGACGGTTCCCGGTTATTTTGGGCTGGCGCCGAATCACGGGCAAAGGAGGCTACGGCTTCATCTCTCCCGGACTGCCTTCAGCCGCGTTCCGGGGCCGGCGCCTCATCCCCCGCGGCGAGAGGCGCCGCCAGACGTTGCATGAAGGATAGATTCGGTTCTCTTCTGCCGGGCGTCATCATCCCTCGAAGCCGGCAGGCGCGCAAGCTCGTCCAGATCGTTCTCCGGACGCCCCAAAAACCGGGCAATCCGGGAGACCGTCTGCGGCGAAGGCGCGTAGTCGGGATCGTTTTCGATTTTCAGCAGCTCGGCCGGGTCGACATCCGCCTTTCGAGCAAACTCCTCGCTGGTCAGATGCTTCTCCCTTTGGGCAAGGAGCAAAAACCTGCCGAAT
>DASRZA010000209.1:0-24763 GCA_035686845.1 Armatimonadota bacterium
GCGGCGCCAGAGCGGTGCGCGGCCAGAATTTCATCCAGCTCCGCCTCCCGCGTTCCCGACGACGCCCCCGCTTCCAGCCACCGAAGCAGCCGCCACAGCCGCGCGTGTTGCGCCGGCTGCCACTCGTCGGGCCGAAATTCCCGAAATTCCCGAGCTAGCTCAAGCCACGAGAGCGCCCACTCAGATGTTTGCCAACCGGGCTCGACAGCGCGGGCGTCCCCCAACGAGTCTCTCGCGCCTCCGGTCACGAATCCCATCAGTTTCTGGGATAGCGCGGCCAGCGAGAACGCCGGCGCTGCAGCCCTTTCCTGTACCGCCGTGTAGCTCGCAAACGTCGTTTCGATCGCGTCCAGGAGAAAATCCACGGCGCCGGATGGAGGGTGAATCCGCACCAGCCAGTTCAAAACCTGATGAGTAACGTTTCGATAGCGAAGCGTCGCGCGAGTCAGATCCATGAAGGTATCGGATCGACCCGCGGGCAGTATCATCGATCCAACCCCCGGACGATACCTCTGGGGCGCGTGGAATGGCTGCAGCGCCCGGATCAACTCCAGGCCGTCGGGATCTCTCAGATCCCGACCGCGCACGGCCCACCACTCGT
Source organism: Armatimonadota bacterium (assembly GCA_035686845.1). Classification (GTDB taxonomy): domain Bacteria; phylum Armatimonadota; class DASRZA01; order DASRZA01; family DASRZA01; genus DASRZA01. The sequence goes on from DASRZA010000209.1 coordinate 602, forward strand.
CCCATAGTTCCCGGAATGGCAGTCGCGGCAGGTCTTCTTCCAGGGGAACACGTGGATTGGGACGGGCAAAGCGCCACTCTGCATTCCCCAGCAGCTCGATCTGCGCTCCATCCCCCAATTTCGACTCCAATGGCTCTTCCCGGTGTTTGTGAATCAGATCGTCAAGCGAATTGAGGCACGCCAGCGGCGGTTCTGTAACCATTTTGCGCCCGGTGATCTTGCGCGGCGGCACAGGTTTCGTTTGGAGCGCCGGGTCCAGCAGCCCCAGCGCGTTTTCCAGCGTGGGCGCCTCTCGCTCTTCGGCGAGCAGCGTCCTCAGCAGGGTCTCCTCCGCCTCATCGAGAGCCGGCCGGCCGGCGCGCCATTTTCGCGCCCGCTCACGACACGCATCGACTGCCCTGCCGGAATCCACCAACTCCCGCAGGGTTTCCAGCCCGGCCGATCGCTGCGCCTCGATTGAGGAGGCCACGAGACGATCGGCGCTCGCCAGCGCCGCCGAATCATCGCCATTCAATAGCAGCTTGATAATGCCGCGCCGGAGATCTCCACTCTTGCGCGTCAGGAGCCGTTCCAGAGAGACCGCTTCCTCCTCTGTCACCGTGGCGCGTGCGAGTCCGTTGAGCGCTTCTTCCCGCACCGGCGCCGCCGGATCTCCGACAAGCGCAAAAAGGCTCTGTCGGATCGCCCCATCTTCCTTCGCCGGCAGCTCCGAAAGCTTCTTAGCCACCTGTATACGGTCATCTACCTCCATCATCGAGAGGTAGGGGAGCAATCGCTGTGGAGGTCTTTTCCCCAGGTAACGCAGGAGCATACCGGCCGCCGCTGACCGGGCCGCCCTGAGCGTCAACCAGGGCCAGATCACTGGCTTGAGATCCACGTCCTTCGCCGGCAGCCGCGGAATCAATTGCTCGAGGCGCTCGAAGAGATCCATGTCGACGATCTTCTCGTGGGCGCCCACGAGAAATGCCTGCATCGCGCTCACTGCGACATGCAGATCCGGATCGCTCAGGGCAGGAAGGAGCGACTTTTTCGATGAGATGAGGCCCAACTGTGAAAGAAAGTGCGCCGCAGCGAACCGGCGCTCAGGAATTTCGTCATCCAGCAGCGCGGCCGCAGTCTTGCCCGCCGCGATGGCGTCTTCAAACGCCCCGGCCCAGAGCGCGAAGTAAAGCGCCTCCGGATCCGGACCATGGATCGCATCCTCGCGCGCGCGCGGCTGTTCCAGAAACCGGAGAACCATTTCAAGTGCGCGGCGTATGGCGCCGATATCGGCCGTCGACCAGCCGGCGCCAAACCAGGTATCGGCGGCGCGCACGGCGGCGCTGAACCGAAGCAGATCCCGATCCAGAATCAGACGGAGCATGCGTCGATAGGCGTCCGGATGCGCCTCATCAATGGTTTCTAAGATGACCTGCCGCAGTCCCTCTTGTCGCTGCGCCGCTATCAGCATTCGCTCCATCAGTGCCCAACCCTCGGGGCGAGATGCCGCCAGCAGGGCGCGGCTCACATGCCGCCCCATGGCGCCAACGGGATGCTCGCCCCGGGCCGAGGCGCAGAGAATTTCGAAGACCGCTTCGCCCTCTTTACCACCCGCGTCGATGGCCGCGGCGAACAAAATACCCAGGCCGTCCGCGCCCCATTCTGAGATATACGGGGCCCACGCGGCCAGCCACTCCAGGTCCTGCTCGAAACGGGCGAGAGAAATCGATAGACTGAGGATCCAGTCCTGACGCACCTGCTTGCCGGTTCGCGGGCTGTGCGGCGCCCGGAACGCTCTTCGGTTCCAGCCGGGCTGATACGGAAGCCTCAAAAAGAACTGCCACCCAGCCTCCACCTGCGGGGCTATTGGGCCGAACATGACCCGGAAGACCAATGTCCGATCGGGCGCTTGTAGAGAGTCCAGTTGGGATGCCGCCTCCGAATACACGGCCGCGATCTGCTTATAATCCGTTAGTCGATTGCCTCGCCCATCGCAGTGTAAGAGACCATAGGCTACGGGCCGGAGCCAGTGCTGTAGTTTTCCCGCACGCTGTAACCGCCGCGCCTCCAGATCGGGAACGGCGAACTCTTTTAGGCGCTCTTCCGCCAGTTCCGGATTTAACATTATTGCTTCCTCGCGCTTTCACCAACCCACCGTCTCAGCCGCTCACACACTCACCCTCCCGCCCACTCACACACTCACCCTCCCGTCCACTCACACACTCACCCTCCCACCCACTCACCCACTCACTCTCCCACCCACTCACACACTCACCCTCCCACCAGCGCCACCAGTCGGAGGAAAGTAAGATGGCTGTCGGATTTGAGCGAGATGGGGCTGTCGAGCTCCGTCTTCTGCTCGTCGTCCAGAAACACAAAAAAGAGGCCGTCTACGAACGCAAGAAGCGCCGCGGCGACCGCGGCTTCCTGGTCCACGGTCTGATCTAAATCGCTGCCTCCCGAGATAACCTTGCCCCGCGCCACCGCCTGCTCGATCTGCCGCTCTGTGAGGATCTGAATGAGGCGCCGCTCTTGCTGCCGCGCCTGAAAGCCGCTCACTTCCTCGCGAACCACCCGGCGGATCAGATCTCGCAGCGTCAGTCGGCCGCCCAGCCCTTGCCACTCCGGCGGAACTCCAATTGACCAATCCGGAGTGATCGGCCTCGACCGGCCCATTACCTTACATTCAACCGTGATAAACATCGATATCTCCCCTCGTGCTTCGCGAACGGGTCTGACATCTCACTTTATTCCATCCGGCGTTTCCGTTTTCCTTCGCGCCTCGCGCCGCGGCTTCAACTCAGCAAGATGACTTTCGCAAGATCAATCGCCTGACCGCAGGAGGGGCGGCGTGATCCCCCGAGAGGATACAGCAGACAGGAGGCGAGATCTTTTTGGCCGGCCTTTAACGCGTAATTATGGATTCTGGCGTCGGGTCGCTGTAGGGTGGATTCCTCCGCGGGCGTTATGGCTTCACGCTTCGTGAGAGGACGGTTGATCCATCCGTCGGATGTGACGAAGAAGCCATTTTGACTCACCATGATATATCAATCGGCCGTGCAGCGGGCGCAGCGGCCCGGGACGCTCTCGCGGACAGCGCCGCGCGCCAGTGCTTTCAATGGAGCTGGTGTGCTGGCCTATATGCAGGGCGACTACATCACCGCACGCTCGATGTACGAGCAAAGCCTGACGCTGCGGCGAGAGATCGGTGAAACGAGCGCCATTGCACATTCGCTGATGAACCTGGGCAGCGCTACGGCGACACAGGGAGTTTACGCGGCCGCCCATTCAGTCCTTCAGGAGAGCCTGAAGTTAATGCGAGCGCGGGAAGACCGATGGGGTATCGCCGCCGCGCTGAACGGCCTTGGTATGGTGGCTGTCGGCGAAAACGGCAGCGCCGCAGCCCGTTCCTACTATGAGGAGAGCCTGCAGTTCTATCGAGAAGTTGGCGATCAATGGGGCGCCGCCGCCGCTCGGGCTAACCTGGGAAGCGCCACCGGGACTCAGGGCGATGAGATGGCGCCGCAAGCCTACGTGGTGGAGTGTTTGACGCGCTGCCGCGATCTTGGAGATCAATATCTGGGAGCGTTTGCGCGGGAGGGGTTCGCTAAGCTAGTGCACCGCGGGCGCAAGTATACCGGCAGTTGTCGCCCCCATTATTGGGGGTTAGGGGGCCAGCGACAAATGCCGGATGATTTACGCTGATCCCGCACTATCGGTCGCCCATCAACAGTTGGTGCGAGAAGTGCGCCTCCATGGAGCGGCGGAATCACTCCGGATGGCGATTGCCGCTCCTCTGCCCTCCATAACGGCTCCTATTCACCGTCCAGCAGCAAAAAAAATAGAACTTATATTTGCTAAAACTGTCGCAAATATTCAAACATTCGTTCTATAATAGAGCGTGGAGGTTTAATGGGACGGATTTGTTAATGGATAGAACAGAGTGGGTAGAAGACGCCGAACCCGAGGAAGATCCTGGCGAGGCCATCGATCTTCTGGCGGACGACGATTCCGATCCGGAAAGTGATTCCCTTTCGACCGGGAGCGCCGAACCGGGCAGTGAGATTGTGGGGCTGCCGGATCGGTGCCATGCCGCGCTCGCCCGGTGCGAACGATTGTTGCCCGAGCCGCGGCTGACGCTGACGCCCCGTCCTTACCAGGAGGAGGCTCTGACGGCCTGGCTGGAGAATGGCGGGCGCGGCGTGGTGGTTCTGCCGACCGGCGCTGGAAAGACCCTGGTCGCCTTGATGGCCGCGGCCCATCTCAAAGTGCGGCCGCTCGTTGTGGTTCCCACCATTGAGCTCCTCAAACAGTGGCGGGAGGCGTTAGAACATGGTCTTGGTCTGCCGCCGACGTCCGTGGGCCAGGTCGGCGGCGGGAAGCGGGAGCTTCGCGCCGCTGCGGTTATTACTTACGACTCCGCGTGGAGGCGGCCGCGAGATCTTACGTCTTTCGGGTTGATTATTCTGGACGAGGTTCATCATCTCCCTTCCACCTCTTATCGCCGGATCGCCCGGTCATCTCCGGCGCCATTCCGACTGGGTCTCACGGCGACGCCGGAGCGGAATGATCTGCTCCACAGTGACCTGGACGCGCTGGTGGGCCCGGTGGTCTATCGAAGGTCGCCTGCTGATCTCTCGCGCAGCCGGCATATCGCCCGTTTTCGGCAGGAGCGAATTTTTGTCAATCTCACCGACCATGAAGAGCTTCAGTATCACCAGTTGATGTCCCGGTTTCAATGGTTTATGGCCCGCAACCGGCTGCGGGGCCAGGGGTTTGAACAGCTTGTGATCCGGGCGGCCTCTGATCCGGCCGCGCGAGAGGCGCTCCGGTGTCATCAGCGGGCCCGCCAGGTCGCTTTGAACGCCGAGGGGAAGGCCGATCAGGTTTTAAGCCTGCTCCGTCGGCACGCGGATGACCGTGTTCTCGTCTTTTGCGAATATACCTCAGTGGTCAACAGTCTGAGCCTGCGGCTGCTGCTGCCGTCAGTTACCTACCGGACGCCCGCTGTCGAGCGCCGGATGACGCTGCAGCGGTTTCGAAGCGGTCAGTACACCAAGCTCATCACCGGCCGGGTATTGAACGAAGGTGTTGACGTCCCCGACGCCAACGTCGCCGTAGTGGTGAGCGGCAGCGCCACGCCCCGGGAACAGATCCAGCGCCTCGGCCGGGTGCTCCGTCCCAAGGCCGAAGAAGCGGTCCTCTACGAAATCATCGCCCGCGGCACGGCTGAGGAGCGCGCATCGAAGGCGCGGCGGGTCGCGGACGGAGAGCGGAAGACGGTGAGTGTGTGAGTGGGTGAGCGTGCGAGGGTGTGGGTGTGTGAGAAGGTGAGTGTGTGAGAAGGTGAGAAGGTGGGAGAGTAGTCCGGTGATCGGTTTTCTCCGTGCGCTCTGTGTCTCGGTGGTTGGGGGGAATCATGAGTTTTCGATTGGCGGATCTTAAGAAGTCGGTGCGGAAGAGCTGGGAGGGGTACCGGGTGACGGTGGGCCGGCTGGAGGGACGATGGCCCCTTTTTCGCATAGAATTTGTGCTGCAGCAGATGGATGATCATCTGGGGCAGCCGCGCCGGTGTCTGGATCCGGCTGCGCTGGTGGATTTTTTGGGCGATACCCGGCTGGGCCGCGGGGTGATCGCGTCTCTGGCGCAGTGGTACCGGGTGCGGCCGCTCCGTTTTAGCGAGATTTCAGGCGGCAGGGGCAACGACAGACTCACCTCTCAAGGGATTACGGGCCCCGTTGATCTGCGCGCCTGGCTCTTTGGCGCCGCCAATTGCGAGGGAGGTGGGTTTCTGGACCCGGTCGCTTCTGATTTGTTCTGGGCGCGGCAGGCACGGCGTCTCGGCGTTGACCAGAAGATGCTCTCCCGTATGATGATCCTGGACCGGCCGGAAGAGGCGATTCTGGCGCGTACCGGGCCCAGACCGGCGGCCGCGGACGTAATGGCGGCTTATAATGCCCGCGCTCATACCACGCTGCTTCGCTGCGCCGCTCAGATCACGCTCCACAGCCAGGCGCCGAGATCGGTTTTGGAAAGAGCAGCCCGGACCTGGGCCGGCGGACTCGGCGTGGAATATGGCATAGATGGCGCCTCTATCACGCTGAAGGGACGTGCGGATGCGCTTGGATGCTGGACGCGTCACGGTCGTCGGGTGGAGCAATGTGCGCTGGAGCTGATGGCGCTGCCGGACCTTGAAGTTTCTGAGCTGGCGGGCAGGGTTAATATCCGTGAGCGAGAGTGCGGTTTCCGCTGGCAGAGAGAAACACTCGTCAACCTGGGCGTCGGGCGTGGATCGCCTCTCACTCTCGATTGCCCTCAACGGATCGAGATGATGGCCGCCCGGCTGCGGCGCGAGCGGGATCAACAGGAACAGAATTCGGGATGGCTGATCCGTCGATCGACGTTTATCCTGGCCGCCGACGGTGGCGCGTGGCTCCCGCATCTGGAGCTGCGGCGAGGCGACCAGAGCGTCTATATTCGTCTCTCGGATAGCAATAGAGCCTCTGCCGATCCCCCGGCTGCGCTGACTCCATTCATCGGAAAGACTCCGATAGTTCTGATGGGCGTCACGGCCGATGATGGGCCGGCGACACTCCAGTCTCCGGGCGCCCCGCCGGCCATCTGCCAGGGTGATCGTTTACTGGATGCGCTGGGAGAACGGTTGAACGCCGCCAGCGCGCCGGTGTTTACCCGCGAACTTCAGCCGGCAGCGTAGCTCTCCAGGGTGGGAATGCGGGCTGTCAACAAAACTTTTCCGAGTGCAGCGCCAGTTCGGTGAACCGGGCACGACAGGCTCATGCCTGCTTTAATGGACCCCACGGCGGAGCGTCAATTTGGTAGAATAACCGGGGCGTGGCAAGAGTGCGTGGGGACGATCAACTCCTCAGCCGGCCGTTTCAGCGGCCAGGTGAAGACAGTTTTCGTCCGTTGGCCGCCCGCGCGGAGGAATGGCTGTGTTATCGTTGGGGATATCGCAACCCGGCCGGTGGGTCATTGTGTTCGGACTTCTGGCCTTTGTGGCACTCGCAGGCTGCGCCAGCCAGGAAATCAATGGCATAAACACCGGGCAAGCCGCGCAGCCGGCTGCCGAGCCGGGGCGGGTGATTGCTCCGGGCGTCTGGTTCCAGGAGGTTCAACTTCCCCGCGGTTCGCAATCCAGCAAGGTCTGGATTTATCTTCCCGCGGCAAACGGAAAGCAAAGCACGGCGCAAAAGAAGGTCCCCTGCGTCGTTATCGCGCCGGCCGGCAGCCATCTGTTCGATGGAATGACGCTGGGAGACGGGGATCGCCCCGAGCATTTGCCGTATGTCCGGGCGGGCTTTGCTGTAGTGGCCTACGAGGTGGATGGCGCTCTGCCGCCTCACGCGACCGGAATGGACATCATCAATGCCGCCAAGGCCTTTAAGCAGGCCGACGCCGGACTTGCTGACGAGCGAGCGGCTCTCGATTATGTGCTCGCGCACTTTCCGCAGATCGATTCCCACCGGGTTTTTACGGCCGGGCACAGCTCGGCGGCGACGCTGGCATTGCTTGTGGCGGAGCACGACAATCGGATCAAAGGCTGCGCCGCGTATGCGCCGGTGTGCGACGTTCCGGCGCGTGTGGGTGAACGGTTAATTTCCGTAATGAACCGGGTCGATCCAGGCTATCAAAACTTCATTCAGCAGAGCTCACCCGATTTCAATCCGAAGCGGCTGCGCTGCCCGCTGTTTCTCTTCCACGCGGATGATGATTCAAACGTTCCGACCGCGGGGGTCGCGCGCTTCGCGGCCGAAGTGGCGAGGACAAATCGACGCGTCACCTTCGTGCGAGTTCCAACGGGAAATCATTACGAATCGATGATCCGCCAGGGCATTCCACTCGGCATCCGCTGGTTCAAGGGACTCGCTTCGTCAAATCGCGCCGGCTGAGAAACTCGCCCCAATGATAGGAGAGAAGACCGCTCCCATGAATCAAGAGATGGCCATCCGTCGAGCCGGCCTGGATGATCTGGACCTGGTCGCGCCGCTATTCGACGCATACCGGCAATTCTACCGGCAGTCGGAGGACCTGGAAGGCGCCCGGAGTTTTATGCGAGACCGACTCGAGAACCGCGACTCGGTCGTTTTTCTGGCCTTCTGTTCGGCCGGCGCCGAAACCGCACCCGCGGGATTCACGCAGCTTTACCCATCGCTCTCTTCGGTCTCAATGAAACCGATCTGGATCCTGAACGATCTTTTTGTTGCGCAGGAGTTCCGCGGACGCGGGGTAGGGCGCTGGCTCATGCGGGCCGCCCGGGATTTTGCCGCGGAGGATGGCGCGGCCCGAATAACCCTCGCGACCGAGCGTGGCAATCACCGGGCAAAAGCTCTCTACGAAGCCGAATCGTATATCCTTGACGAGGTGTTCGATCACTACAACTTGCCTCTGAATAACCTGCCGCTGACGTAGCCGTTTCCGGCTGGAATATCCACGTGAAAAGACTCAACCATGCGACTCGATGACAACGAAAGAGGGCGCGGCGGAAACTATCCGGAACTGCCGTTAGAGACCCTGAAAGCCGCGGCCGAGGCGCTGGCGGCGTCGCGCGCCGATGTTGACGCCATCTATCTTTTTGGATCTCGCGCCCGGGGCACAACCAGGCCGAGCAGTGACTTAGATTTCGCCGTTCTTCTGCGCGAACAACCAGACGATCGGCTTTATGAGCAGGAAGAGATAAGTTCTTTTCTCGAAGATAGGCTTCAGATTCCTGTGGACGTGGTGATTATCCATCCGGACCTCTCTCCATCGCTATTATTTGACATCTTTTGCGTGGAGACTATCCTGTATACGGTTGACTACGAACAGGCGCATCGCGTAGCCTACCAGGCGCGGAACGAATACCGCGATCTGAAGCCGCGACTCGACCGGATCTTCGAACGCGCCTGTTCCCAGATTAAGGTGATGGCCGATGAGCTTAACGAGGCGAGAGCAGGAACTGCTGCAGCTGCTCAGAACGTACATCGATCACCTCCGGCGCATCCAGGAGATTGATCCGGCGGGCATCGAGCCTTTCGGCGAGGTGGACGCGTCCGCTCAGCGATGGCTGCAGCTTGCAATCCAATGCTGCCTCGATCTGGGCGACAGCCTGGTCGCAAAACTTGGAAAACCGGAGCCATCGCGGTATCGCGACATCTTCCCGGAGTTGGAGCGCGCAAGAATTATCGACTCGGAATTGACACGCTCGATGGTTCAGCTAACGGGATTCCGGAAGGCGCTCGCGCACGCATATTCAACGCTGTCACCGTCGGACACCTGGCAGCGGATTCGGCAGGGACTACCCGCGTTACTGACCTTCGCTGAGAAGGTCGCCGTACAGTAGACCGGTCACCCTCTGCATTAGGCCTTTCCTTCGCGCCGTTCGTGATCCCTTCGTGTCCTTCGTGTTCGTATTTTGGTTGGGCAGGAGAACCGGCAGCGCCGGGGAACATGATCAAACGTTGTCATATCTGCAGCGAGCGAGGCGGTACGAGGGTTATCGCGATGAGTGAGTTTTACTGGGCCGGTCGTAAGGCGAGCGACGATCAGATCGCTCAGTGGGTGGATCAATTCCATCAGGACGGCTGTCTGTTCATCCAGGACGTGCTGACCCCGGAGATGGCGGCGGAGCTGCGCGCCGATCTGGATGATGCGCTGACGGAACGTATGGACAATGGCAGCGGGGTGATTGACCTGCACTGCCGCATGTTCGAGCGGAGCACGGCCAATCTGCGGCTGTTCGACATGGAGCCGATCGTAACGCTGGCCGAAAGCCTGATCACGACGCCGGCGCACGTGGTTCATAATAACTCCTTTCGCACTCCGGTCGGGAAGGGGATAACGACCTGGCACCAGGATGACCCACCCCATTATCTCGTGACTCACGGCGATCCGCCGACCAATGTCCGGCTGCCGGTTCTCCTCTTTACGGGCAACTATTACCTCACTGACGTCCCCGATCTTTCGTATGGCCCGTTCCAATCGGTTCCCGGTTCTCATCTCTACGGCGCCGCGCCCCCGCCCGTCATGGAGGGCACGAAGTGGGAGGGGAAGGTCAAATCGTGCCTGGGGCGGGCGGGTACCGTCGCCTTGTTCAATAACCAGGTGTGGCACCGGGGCGCTCCCAACAACAGTGATCGAGTGCGTTATGTCACACAGGTTAGCTATGGTCGGCGCATGGTGAACCACTTCTTCTATCCGTTTATGAATTACCAGATGCCGGAGCGTGTCTACCAGAACGCCAATCCCCGGCTCAAACGGCTGCTGGGGTTCCTACCTTCGGGCGCGTATGGTTAGTGGCGCCTGGTGGAATGGGACGAAAGTCGACCAGCGTTGGTCGCCCCTATTATTGGGGATGAAGGGGCCGGTGTTGGTCGCCCTCATTATTGGGGATGAAGGGGCCGGTGTTGGTCGCCCCCATTATTGGGGATTGATACGGCAGATTTGAGCCGAGTTGTATTCGTGGAGTAGGACGAGGGATCAGATCTCGGCGAGAGCGGGTACGGTACCAGGCGTTGAGCGATGGAGAGGAGTTCGCGGTTTGACCTGTGAATGGGTGGGAGGCTTGCCGGAAATCGGTGAGCGGTTGTTACGCTGCCGGCTGCGGATTGCCGCGGCTGCGATGGCGGCTCTGCTGATGGTAACGGTATCGGGCGCCGGCGCGTTCGCCGCGAACCTGAAGCTGGAATCGATCGGGATCCGGCCGGCGGTGGTGAATCCGAATCTCATTCCGAATCCCGGATTTGAAGAGGTCGCGGGCGCGGCGCCGGCCGGTTGGGACTGGAGCGCGCGCAATACAGACGCCGTTTTCAACATTGATTCGACGGTGGTTCACACCGGGCGCCGGTCGATCCATTTCCGCAGTGGGACGCCGTTCGGCGCGAACGTTTACGCCATGCTGGCGCGCGCCGCGCCGATTCCCGTGCGTACCGACCGCACGTACACTCTGAGCGCCTACGCGCGGTCGAGCAGCGGCGGCGCGGCATGGATAGGCGGAGGGTTGGGATGGCAGTTTCGACTCGGGATCCCCGCGACGCAGGGGCAGTGGCGCCGTGTTTCGATGAGTTTCACGCCGGATGACCCGAACTTTATGCTCCGGATCGCGGTTGAAGCGCCCGTTAAGGACCTCTGGATCGACGACATAAAACTGGAAGAAGGAACGAATCCAACGCCGGTGGTGCTCCCATCAGTCGCCGCCGCGCCGCCGATCCTGGAGCTGGATGCGGGCGAATTGGCCTCGCATTCGCCGGGCGCCGCGGCGGAGATCGAGGGTGATGGTCCGTTTTCACTCCCGTTTACGCTGATGCTTCCATCAGCGATCCCCGATGCGGTGGTTGAGGGAAAGGTGGACGGCAGCGCACTTAGGCAAACGCGGCCGCTCGCTGCGGGCGCGTGGACCATCACGCTTCATGGCTCTTCCTCCGCGGTCTCGGATGCGCCTATGATTGTTTCCGTGCAGGTTCAGAGCCTGGGTCGAGTCCTGGCCAGTACCAATGCGCCGGTCCGGTTTCTTTCCACGAGCCGGGCTGAGGCGCGCGACGCAGCCCTGCGGAACGCGCTCCCTGGTCTTGAGCGACGCATCGCTCGGATCGCGGCTGGGGGGCAGGATCCGTCGTACCTGCTGGTCCCGATGACCGTGCTGAAGAATTTCGTCGGGTACGTTCAGGATGATCTGACCGGGGCGGGAGGCAAAGCGAAACCGGAAACGCGCCGGGCGATTCAGGAACTGGACGCGCTGGAGGCAATCGAGGCGCGGCTGGAAACGAGACTCAATCGGGCTGAGACAGGCCATCGTTTGCCGGTCGTCCCGCGATGGACCGGGGTGGCCCGGCCGCGGGTGGCGGGCGCGTCATTCATCGGTCCGGCGCGGATCGGGCCGGGCGGCCCGGTGGTAGATCGGCCGATCTTTTTCAATGGATACGGACATTTCAACCAGGTCCAAAACGATATCGAGAAGTTCCCCGGCTATGGTACGAATATGATCCAGATTGAGCTGGGACCAAGCAGCGTCTTCCCCAAAGAGGGCGTCGTGGATATGCAGCCGATCGAGGATATGAGCCGGCTGCTGGACCGCGCGTCGCAGGCCGGGGTTGCCGTGACGCTGCTGATCAGCCCGCACTATATGCCCGACTGGATGCCGCAGAAATACCCGGACATGCAGAGAAAGCGCGACGGGTTCATTCAGTACTCCATCTATTCGCCGGAGGCCCGCGCCTTTCTGAAGCGATTCATCGCCACGCTCATTCCGGCGATCAGGAACAAGCCGGCGCTGCAGAGCATCTGCCTTTCGAACGAGCCGACGAATGTTGAGGCGCCCGGTCCGGAACAGGCCGCCGCCTGGCACGCGTGGCTTACGACGCTTCATGGGAGCGTCGAGGCTTTGAACACCGCATGGGGCAGCCATTACGATAGCATCGACGCGGTTCCCCTTCCTGACCCCTATCATACACCGGCGGTGGGGCCGTTGTGGATGGATTACATACGGTTTAACCAGGACGCCTTCGCCGGATGGCACCGGATGATGGCCGACGCCGTCCGTGCCGCTGCGCCGGGTCTGCCGGTCGACGCGAAGCCGATGAGCTGGACGTTCTGGTCGGACGGCGCCGTGCGACTCGGGGTAGACGCCTATCTTTTCGGACAGTTCAGCGACATCAATGGCAATGACAGCGAGAATTATTATAACTTCGGAACAGGGGATTTCGCGCAGGGCTGGCAGAACAACGCGATGGCGTATGATCTCCAGCGTTCGGTGCTGAATGCGCCTGTCCTGAACAGCGAGGACCACCTGATTCGGGATCGAGACACGCGTCCGGTTCCCCCCGCGCATATCCGTGCGGCGCTCTGGCAGGAGGCTATTCATGGACAGGGCGGCTCAGCGATCTGGGTGTGGGAGCGGACGTTCGACCACCGGAGTGACTTCTACGGCAGCATCATGCAGCGCCCGGCGTGCGCAGAGGCCGTGGGAATCGTGAACTTAGACCTGAACCGGGCGGCGCCGGAGATCACTTCGATTCAGAAGGCGGCGCCCGCCGTGCTGATTCTTCAAAGTCCGACAGCCGCTGTGTGGGATGATGGGCGGTACGGTGACTGCATGAGCAAACTGTATACGGCGCTCTCGTTCACGGGGCTGAAGATCGGTTTTGTGGAGGAGCGGCAGCTTGAACAGGGGCAGATTCCAACCGCGCCGCTGCTCTTCATCCCGAACGTCACCCATCTCTCCGACAAAGCGTTTGCGGCTCTGCAGCGCTATCACGGACGGGTGGTGGATGTCGGGGCGGCGCCGCTGCTGACCCGGAACGAGTACGACCGGCCGCGAGACGCGAGATTGACGGCGGATACGCTGCCGTTTACGTATGGGAAGAGCGATTGGCGGTCCATCCGCAGGGCGCTGGAACCGGCGCTGGCCCACTGGAAGGTGATCCCGGGCGTGGACGTGCGGGATGGAACTGGCGCGCAGCCGTGGGGCGTGGAATGGCGGTCGACGCGGCAGGGGAAGGCGGCGGTCGTGAATCTCTGCAATTATCGGCAGACGCCCGTGCAGGTGACTCTCAAAATGCACGGTAAGCCCGCTGCCGCGACCGATGTGCTGACCGGGGCGAGGGTACACGGCTCGTTTACGTTGGCGCCGCTCGAAGTTCGACTGCTGAAGATTCCTTAACCGGACTGAGATTTAGAAACGACCGCGCGATCCCCCATAAACTTACTATTGCCGGGCCGGCCCTCTTCGGGTTATGATGATTCGGATGGAGGAGTGGGTATTGACCCATCTCCAACGATCCAGGAGGCGCCCCATGTCAGATCCCAGAACCATTGCTGAGGGGCTGCCCTCGACCGGGTTGGACACCACGTGTTCTTTTGACGCGGTGCTTCCCGCCGGGGGGCGAATTAAAGGCGCCTTTGCAGAGTCGGCGGGGACGGACATCAAGGCGCTGATTCGGCTGAACGGCGAGACGATTCTATGGCGCACGATCGCGGCGCTGCGGGAGACCGGGCGCTGCGGTCGGGTGGTTGTCGTGGGACCGCAGGAAACTCTGAAGGAAGCGCTAGAGGCGGGCGCCGACGGATCGCTGATCGAGGGACCAACCGGCCCGGATAATATCTGCGCCGGCCTGGAATGGCTGGTTTCGCAAGACCCGCCCCGCCCCTCGCGCACGCTGGTCGTCACAACCGATATGCCCTTTCTGACCGCTGCGGCGATTGAGAGATTTGTGGACGCCTGCCCCGCCGACGCCGAACTGAGTCTTCCCATTATAACTCGTCAGGCGTTTGAGACCCTCTTTCCGGAGTCGGGCAATGTCTTTGTCCGGCTTCTAGATGGCGAGTTTACGCTGGGTGGCGCGTTCCTGCTCACGCCTCAAGCGGTGCTCAATAATCGCCGCCATATCGAGCGAATCTTCAAGGCCCGCAAGAGCCAGGTTGGAATGGTGCGGCTGCTCGGATTCTCTTGCGCCGCGCGGTTCCTGTGCCGGCGGCTGACCGTGGCCCACGTCGAGCGGCGCGCATCGCATCTGCTCGGACTTCGGGGCGCGGCCGTAAAGAACGCCCCGGCGGAGCTCGCCTTCGATATCGATCTACCCGAGGAATACGATTATGTGCTCCGACACCAGACCCGTTGACCCCGACGGCCTTTTACTCAGACCGGATATGGACGGCGCTCGTGAAACTCTGGTGTCGCCCGGCCGGCTGAGCACGCGGCAGCTTCTGGCGATCAGCGCTTACTGGCTTGGCACGAATCTCCATTGGATGGCGCTGTTGATGGTGATTATGCCGGCCCAGATCGAGCAGATCGCGCCGCAGTCGAAATCGGCGGCGAACGGTGTCATTCTGGGTGTCGGCGCCCTCCTCGCGGCCATCGTGCCGGCTTTCGCCGGGGCGCTCAGCGATCGCTGTATGTCCCGGTGGGGACGCCGCCGGCCTTATCTTGCCGCCGGGGTCGCCGTCAATATCGTGGGCCTCCTGGCGCTCTGGTACGCCGGCTTTGAGCGAAGCCTGCCACTGTACTTATTGGGTTACCTGGTGATCCAGCTTGGGAACGGAACGGCCGGCGGGGCCTACAGCGGAGTCATCCCTGATATTGTGCCCGAATCGCAGTACGGCGAGGCGAGCGGTTACACCGCTGCTTTCAGCCAGATCGGCAATATAATCGGCGGCTTTGGCGCCGGGTACCTGATGGGCCGGGGGTATGTGGCCGCCAGTTTCGCGGCCATTGGAATTACGCTCGCTCTGTCGCTCATCGTGACGCTGATGGGAACGCATGAGCGGCCGCTCCGAGCCGCGCCTCCGCCGTTCTCGTTCTCCAAGCTTCTCAAGAGCTTCTGGATCGATCCCCGAGAACACCCCGATTTTGCCTGGGTCTGGATCACCCGGGCGTTGGTGACCCTCGGAATCTGGACAATCCAGCCGCAGATTCAATATTATCTCGAAGACGTGGTGGGAGTGAAGAATCCGCAATTGATGTCGGGAATGCTGCTCGGTGTCATCCTGATAGGCGCCACTATCACCGGTCTCATCGGCGGGTTGGTTTCCGACCGGGTGGGCCGCAAGCGGGTCGTCTACATCGCCAATACGATGATCGCCATCACCATGGTGGCGTTCTGCTTCGGGCATTCGCTGCTCTATACGTTTCTCGTCGGGATGTTCTTTGGCCTGGGACTCGGGGCTTACTATAGCGTCGACTGGGCGCTCGGATGCGCCGTGCTTCCCGACCGGGAGCACAATGCGGCCAAGGACATGGGCGTCTGGCACATTTCGATGACGCTCCCGCAATCCATCGCGCCCGCGCTGGCCGGCCTGGTTCTCACCCTCCTGCCGCATCATCTCTCGCCCGGCCCCTCCGGCCCCATCGTCCACTATTCGGTCATCGGTTACGACGCCCTCTTCCTGATCACCGCCGTTTTCCTCCTTCTCGGCGCCGTCCTCATCCGCAACGTCCGATCGGTGCAGTAATAGGTAATAGGTATTGGGTGTTCGGTGATAGGCATTGGGTGTTCGGTGATAGATGTGAGGGGGCGGGCGCCCAAATGCACGCGCTCCCACCGTCCCACACACTCACCATCCCACACACCCACACACCCACACACCCAGACACCCACCCCCTCATACACCCACCATCCTCGTTACCCGCGCCCGATGGTATAATTAACCTGCAGGCCCGTATTACGAAACTCGTTGGATGACCAGGTTGAGAGCGAATAATCGATGAGCGACCAGTACGATTTCCGGGAGGTGGAGGCGAAATGGCAGGCGCGGTGGGAGAAGGATCAGGTTCACCGGGCGCAGGCTGAGGCGGGTAAATCGAATTTCTATGGCCTGGAATTCTTCCCTTACCCTTCGGGCGATGGGCTTTCGGTGGGGCACTTTCGCAATTATGTTCCCTCGGACGCTGCGTGCCGGTATCGCTCGATGCGCGGCTATAACGTGCTCCATCCAATGGGCTGGGACGCCTTTGGACTGCCCGCTGAGCGGGAGGCGATTCGGAAGCAGCGGAGTCCTCGGGAGATGGTGCGCGAGTACGCCGCGAACTACCGGCGGCAGCTAAAGCTGGGCGGCATCGCCTACGATTGGTCCCGGGAGATTAATTCGAGCGATCCCGAGTTCTATCACTGGACGCAGTGGTTCTTCCTTCTGCTTTACAAGCGCGGCCTGGCCTACCGAACCAACCAGTCGGCGAATTGGTGTCCTTCTTGCGAAACCGGGCTGGCTCGGGAGGAAGTGAAAGAGGGCCGGTGCTGGCGATGCGGCACGCTGATCGAGAAGAAGCCGATGCCGCAGTGGTTCTTCAAGATCACCGAGTATGCCGACCGGCTGCTATCGGATCTGGACCGGCTGGACTGGCCCGAATCAACGAAAAAGATGCAGCGAGAATGGATCGGGCGAAGCGAAGGCGCCGAAGTGGTCTTCCCGATCATGGGGGAGCCGGTCAGCTCGGAGTCGATGAGTGAAGGCGCGATCCATGTTTTCACCACCCGGCCGGACACGCTTTTTGGCGCTACTTTTATGGTGCTGGCGCCCGAACATCCCCTGGTTGAGACGATCACGACCGCCAGTGACCGCGCCGACGTGGAGGCCTACGTCGAGCAGTCGCAGCGAACCAGCGAAATCGACCGTTTGAGCGCCGAGAGGACCAAAACGGGCGTCTTTACCGGCGCCTACGCCCGCAACCCCGTCAACGGCGAGGCCATTCCAGTCTGGATCGCCGATTACGTGCTGATGGGGTACGGCACAGGCGCGATCATGGCCGTTCCGGCGCATGACCAGCGCGATTTTGAGTTCGCTCGCAAATACGACATCCCAATCCGGTTGGTCTACCAGATTAAGGATGGGCCGCGTACGCCGGATGAAATGACAGAGGCGCTTCCGGAAGGCGGAGTAGTCATCAATTCGGGCCCGTTCAATGGCCTTCCCAATAATTCCGATACGGTTCACGCGTTCGTAAAATGGCTGGAAACGTCCGGGATGGGCAAGGGTATGGTCATGACCCGGCTGCGGGACTGGCTCATCTCCCGCCAGCGATACTGGGGCGCGCCGATCCCAATGATCCACTGCGAGCGCTGCGGCGAGGTCCCCGTTCCGGAGGACAAGCTGCCGGTGCTCCTGCCCGACGTGCAGCATTATGAGCCGACCGGCACGGGCGAGTCACCGCTGGCGGCGATGCCCGAGTTTGTGAATACGCGCTGCCCGCAGTGTGGCGGCTCAGCCCGGCGCGAAACCGATACCATGTCCGGCTTCGCCTGCTCATCCTGGTATTTCCTCCGGTTTGCGGATCCTCACAACGACAACGTGTTCGCCTCTCCGGAGGCTCTCAAGACCTGGCTGCCAGTGGATCTCTACGTGGGCGGGGCCGAGCACGCTGTCATGCACCTGCTTTATGCCCGGTTCTGGACGAAGGTGATGTACGACGCCCGGCTGCTCGATTTTGAGGAGCCGTTCTTAACCCTGCGTCACCAGGGTATGGTCTTGATCGAGACGCCCGGCCGGCGGCCCACGTCGGGCGAGGCCGGCGGCGAGGAATCCGAAGAGACGGTCATCGATTGGGTCGTTCTAAAACCGGAGGAGCGTGGGAAGGTTCCGGAGGACGAGTGGGTCTGGCGCTGGGCCAAGATGAGCAAGTCATCCGGCAACGTCATCACGCCCGATGAAATGGCCGAGCAGTACGGCGCCGACAGTCTTCGGGTGTACGAAATGTTTGTAGCGCCGTTTGAGGAGACGGTGCAGTGGACCGACAGCGGCATCCAGGGCGCCTCTCGCTTCCTGCACCGGGTCTGGCGTCTGTACCGGGACTCGCTCGTCCGTTTCACGCCCGGCTGGCCCGACGAGATCGCCGCGTCTGACCTCAGTCCGGCCGATCGGAAACTGCGCCGCAAGCTGCATCAGACCATTCAGAAGGTCGGCCAGGATATTGAAGGATTCAGTTTCAACACGGCGGTTGCGGCGCTCATGGAGTTGGTCAACGAGATGTATGCTTACGTGCAGGGGCCCGGCGCCCCCGGTTCCGGCCGGAACGCCGATGTTACGCTGAGCGAAGCGCTCGATGACCTCGCCTTGCTGATTGCGCCGCTCGCGCCCCATCTCGCCGATGAGCTGCGGGAACAGCTCGGCCACGCCGGTTACGCCTATCACGCCAGTTGGCCTGTCTTTGACGCCGCCGCCGCGGTCGACGAGGAGATTACCTATGTCATCCAGCTCAACGGCAAGCTGATCGACCGGATAACCCTTCCCGCCTCGACTACCGACGAAGAAGCGAAAGAGATGGCGATCAGCAGTGATCGAGCCGTCAGTCTGACGCAGGGGAAGACCATCCGCAAAGTTATCGTGGTGCCGCGCAAGCTGGTGAACATCGTCGCCGGGTGAGAACAGGCAGAATGAGCGCAGCCGTTTCATGGGCCGGTGCGATGGGTGACCTAAATTTACGCCCTATCAACGCCGGCGCCGGCTCTGCTGGAAGTTCGCCATCGCTTCGGCGAAGGCTTGGCCGATCGGCGCCATGATCTTTGCGGCGCCCATATAGTGGTAATCGCCATTGGATGCGCCTTTCAGAATCTCCCTGTCTTTGAGCGGTAGGACCTCTTCCAAAGCGCTGTCGAGCTTTTCCTTCTCGGGCCGGGTGATCCCCTCCAGCCAGAGATCGGTCGCGCCATAATGTTCTGTCGATCCCTTGCCGTACTGGTCATTGGCATAGGCCGCCAACACGTTCACCCCCGTCTTCAAATACCGGGTCTCTTCATTTCCGAGGACGATCGCCCGGTAGTACGGCCGGTCATTCCACCAGATGTAGGTCTGAATCTTGTGTCCGTTTAAGTAAACGTTGAAGCCCTGTCTGGCGAGGATGGCGATTCGATACGCCGCGTAGTTGAGCTCCTTGACTTCAAAGGTTGTGCGCATCAATAGGAATTCGCCGGCGCCCCATGCGGATGGGTATTTTTCGAGGGTGATGCCGCTATTATTCCAGACGCCCTTTCCTATGGGGGCTTTGCCCTGCTTCCATCGGCTGTCATCGAAGTTGGGCATGGACCACTGCTCCAGCTCGGCGGGAAGCGTAATATCCCGGAACCGCCTGTCGGTGTATTCGCGCAGCCTGTCCTTCTCTTCCCGGGGATCAATCGACATGTAGCGCCAGGTCCGGTCTTGCGGCAGCGGCTGGCCAATCGGCTTCCAGAATGCTTCCCATTTTGAGTGTTTGTCGATGGCGCCGTCTTTGTTCAACGCGTGCGCCGTGTCGATGATCCGGTTATACTCGGCCTGCTTGGGTTGTGCGGCCGCCATGGCATTATCCCAGAATGGGGCGGTCTCAACAGCGGCGACGCTGCCTTTGAACTCCGGCAGGGCGGCGGGCGCCGCCATGGCCTTGCGGAAGATCACCTGATCATTCACGCCACCGACACCCAGCACGCCGATCACGAATGGCATCCTGGGCGCGTTGAGGTCTTTGCGAACATCGCGGATGAACGTGGCCAGAAGATCGGAGTACGTATCGTACCCGCCTGGCTTGTCCCGGTCGGGATAGGTGTCTCCATCCACCATATCATTCCAGCCCTGGAACCAGACAAAACCGGCCAGTTCGTACCCCGCCTTCTCGTCATAGACCGGGCAGACTCTTTTGATATCTTTGAGCACCCTGTGGACATGCTCTATCATCAGTCGGTAATAAACTCCGGTCTCTTTTGCCTTGTCCGCCTTGATCTTCTCGATGTCGGCGCCGCGTCTCTTGAAGTCAGCAAGCTGCGCCTCACTAAACGGATACGGGCCCGCGCTCGGCGGACGGAAATCGGTGTTAAGCGACTTGCCGCCCCATGACGTCTTGATGATCAGAATGGGCTCATGAAGCAGCTTCTCCATGGTGATGCCAAACGTGAATTCCGGCCCTATCTCGTTGGGTGAGGCCCCAAAGCCCGCTGTCAGATGCCCTGTCTGCTCGGTCGTATCGTCACCGGCGCAGCCAATTGAGGAAATCCAGACGTTCTGGCACACCACGGGTGTGCCGTCGGCATTGCGCATCTCCTTGAGCAGCGGCGCCGTCCTCGGATCACCGGCCATGGAATCGAATGTCGATATGTTGACATGCCCCTGCATGTTCGACTGGCCGGCCAGGATGAAGACCTTAAGCGGCCTGGCCCAGGCCGGGCCGCCACCTCCTAACATCAGGCTGAGAACCGCGGCGCCCACCAAACACTTCATGCCCTGTCTCGTGCTTCTCATCGCGTTTCTTCCTTCCGCACGTGTCTTCACGGCGCCAGGGTCCAGCGTCACGGCTGCGGCGCGGGTTCCCCGTCGCCACCAGCCGTTTGTTGGGCCTCCGCTTTCGGGGCCGAGCCCTGTGATGGCAATCCTTCCGGGTACTGTGGGAGCGAATCCGTGATGTCGTGCCATGGGGCCCTGGCGCTGGTCCAATAGTGCGCCTGGGGTTTTATGTGTGGGTCGTCGTCCAGTGAGCCAGCGCGGACGAAGACCATCCCGGGCCGGTGTTCCGCACGCAGGTATATCCGACAACCGCAGGTTCCGCAGAAAAAGCGATGCTTTCCCGGTGATGACTGGTATTCGATGAGGCGATCTTCCCCCACGACAATCTTGAAGCCCGCGGATTCTGTGCCCAGGATCGAAGAGAATGCCGAGCCCGAGTATTTCCTGCAATCCGGGCAGTGGCAATATGCAAACATCAGGAATTGCCCATGTATCTCATACTTGACCGCGCCGCAGTGGCAGCTGCCAGTGATCACTCCCGAATCTCCTTTGACTTAATGCCCCGGTTCAGGGGCGATCCCCGCAGCCGGCCGCCCGATGCATAGCGACGCATCCTCTCAGCGTTGGAACGCAAAGACCGCCTGGTTAATCTGCTCTGTGTTGAACACCTTCAGCCCCACGTGCAGGTGGAAATCCTTCACCGTATCCGCGGGTGCAATTCCGAAGATTACGAATCAATCAGCCACTTCGATCTTCCCAACCACACGGTGAAGCTGTGTATTGCCCGCTCCGATGGCTCCCGTTATTCCCATTCATTGAGGTTGTCGCGTCGCTAATTGACGGCTCCTGCAAATATCGATCTCATAAATTGACCAGTGGTATTTCGCGCTCGTACCTGTCTGCGTGATCCGGATGAAACGAGCGTGCTGACTCGGGAATCGGATCGTGGTGATCCCGAGCTGTCCGGATCCGGCTGCGATCGGATCGCTCCAGTTCGTTCCATCATTGGAAACCGAAACGGAATATTTGTCCGGCGAATCCCAGAGCGCCCACGTGTTATCGAGCACGATCATGTTGAAGTTCCGCGCTTTCTTCATGTCGATCTGAAACCATTGGCCGGGATATTGGTTCTTCGTCATGTCGCGCCAGCCCGTCCAGTGATCGCCGTCGATTGCGTTCGCAGCAGAGACATCGATGGGGATTTTGGCGCCGCTGAACTCGAATGTCCCATCAGGCACTGATGCCGCGGCGGTCCAACCTTTCTTGTCGAGCGCTCGCGGTTTTGCGGCCGCTCGCGCGGGCGGTTTTGGCGACTCGGTCGGCAGAACACCCCGCCCGACGAATTTCCAGGCGCCAGGCGCCACCTTGAACTTCACGTAATCGGCATCTTCGCCAACCCAACTGACGCCGGCCGGCGCACCGATGAATTTACCCCTCCAGATCGGGGCGTTGTTGACGCGGATCTCTCGCAGCGACGTGAACGATCGTCGCGGAATACCCACGACGGCCTCCGTGCCGGCGGGCGAAGCGAGCTTGAGCGAATAGTCGGACGCGGTCTTCTTCAAATCTACGGTCACATTACCCTTGATCGATGGAACCACCACTTTGATCGCTTTGAGAAACGCTTCCTTTGGCAGCACCTGATACGTGCTCCAGCCTGGCGCAACGGGCGAAATACCCGCGATGGTCTGCGAGAGAAGCAGCGCCGGAGGGTTCCATCCATGATTGAGCGACGAGGCCGCATCGAATGCGTTTATGCGCGAGGCCCACCAGCGATCGTAATGTTCCCAGAGCGTCGTGAATCTGCAAGGGATCATTGTCTTGTAACGTTCGTGCATGCGCAGCAGAGCGCTGTCCTGCTTGCCCATTTTGCAGAGCGCCTCGAACACCCAGCGATCAAAGAAGCAGCTCGCGTCCGTCTTCAGCGACAGTACGTTGTCGTAGATTGCCTTCCATTTCGTCGGGTCTGCCAGGCCGACGTTGATCGCCATCGCGTTCGCGCGGTCGTCCGGCTCCGTCACCTGCCACGACATATAATACGATCCCTTCCAATACCGCTTGTCGAACGAACGGCGGATCGCGTCGAGTTTCTGGTCGATGACGGGGACATCAGCTTCGTGCCCCGTGATGAGCGCGATCTTCTTCAGCGTGCCGAGACAGTTGAAATAGAAACAAGTCTCGATCACCGCGGTGTCCTTGTTCTCTTTTCCCCAGTCGAACCACGTGTTTTTGTTTCCGAACTTGTAGGTGTCGAAGAGAAACGTCTTCGTTGGTTCGTAGATCGCCCTCATCGATTCCAGATCGCCGGTCTGGAGATAGTAAAACCAGAGCCCGTAATCGCCGAGAAACTCCAACTGCTGGCCCGGATAAAACTTCGGGTCAAGTTTCCGGAGAACAAGATCTTTGCAGAGCTGATGCGATTTCGAATCGAAGATGTAAAAGCATTGATCCAGTTCCGGCGTCCCGTCGCCCCAGAACCCGACCCGCTCGCGATCGGGGCAGTCGTAGAAATGATCTCTCATGCAGATATAGGCCGTGCGGGCTGCCTTCTTCCAGAGCACATTGTAATCGTTGTCATTGCACTCGAATGATCCCGCGAACGTGGTATCGAAGCCCGTCTCTCGATACTTCACTGCGCGCACGGTGACGCCGGGGGGAATGGTGTAGATGCAGCCCTCACCGCTGATCCATTTCTTCGCCTCGACGGTCTGAACGCCGGCGCTCGTCGTGTAGGTTTCCGTTTTTGTCAGATACAGCACCAGCGGATTGCTGGAGTTGAAACGGATCTCTTTGCCCGCCGGCGCTTCCACTTCGATCCATGGTTGAAATTGGCAGTTATACGGCATCTCGCAGACGAGCCGCCACGGCTGCGCTTCGGAGTGCGGCAGATTCATGGACATAGAAATGTAATTCTTGAGCCCATAGTCCTTGATCGCCGCTGTCGCCGCGGACGCTGAAGTGGCAAGCGCGAGAACCAGCATAAAGTACGTCATCATCCTCCCGTGTTTTAATGCCCCTTGTTCGCTGACAAACTGGTTCTTCATTCGCTGCTCCGCCTAACGCCAATGTTCGGTTCCGCATCGA
Organism: Armatimonadota bacterium; assembly: GCA_035686845.1. Taxonomy (GTDB): domain Bacteria; phylum Armatimonadota; class DASRZA01; order DASRZA01; family DASRZA01; genus DASRZA01. The sequence goes on from DASRZA010000209.1 coordinate 24,338, forward strand.
CAGTTCACGCTATATCAACGACGACTTTTCCCAGCGCTTCCGGTTTCGGAGTGATGCCAAGACCGGGGTGGACGCTTGCCGCCATACGGCCGTTGATTCGCCGGGGCGCCCCGTCCGCAGTGCTCACCGTCACATAGCTGTTGAAGTCAGTGGTGGTGAACAGGAACTCGGTTGGGGTGCTGTGCGCCAGGTGAGCGATAGCGGCAGTGGCAATGTCACCTCCCCAACTGTCCTCGATGGTCATGGCGATTCCCATGGACACGCACAGATCTCTCGCCTGTTTGGCCCGGGTCAGTCCACCGAGTTTGCTGATTTTGAGATTCACAACGTCCATCGCCAGATCCGACTGCGCGCGCACCAGGACGTTGACGCTGTCTATAATCTCATCCAGCACAAACGGGTGGTCGCAATGGTGTCGGACAGAGA
>DASRZA010000210.1:0-3942 GCA_035686845.1 Armatimonadota bacterium
CGAATTCATCCGGCTGCCTTTTCTAAATGCTTCGCTCTTCTATGGAAGTTCGAGCACGCTCAATTAAACCCTGGTGAATCTCATCGTTCTGTGAAGTTTGAAGGCGCGAGCGCTCTCACTTCACATTCCAGCTACCATTCGACGGAAGTCCACCGGAGTTGGTCGCTGGCCCCTGAATCCCTCTAAAATGGGGGCTACCAACGCCGGACCCGATCAACGCGACCGGGCCACAATAGATGGGTTAGTCGTCGGGAACATCGATGGTGACGCGCTGTCCCGCCTTGACTGCGGCGACACCCGCCACCGAACGGATGGCATTGATTACTCGCCCGCGGCGTCCAATGATTTTGCCGCGATCGGAGGCGTCGACCCTCACCTGGATGTGGATATTCTGACCCGAGTCCTGCTCTTCAACATAGGCCTGGTCGGGCTGGCTCACCAGCCTGCGTACCAGCAGCTCTACAACATCTCGCACCATGGAATCTATCCTGATCGTCACGCGGCTGCCGACCCGGCGGCATTCTCCGGGCGGATCTTCGATGTCTCAACGCCTTGCGCGTGAAGCAGCCGGCGGACCGCTTCGGTCGGCTGCGCCCCATGCTGCAGCCAGTGGCGCGCGCGGTCAACGTCGACCACCACGGTTTCCGGGTCGGTCAGCGGGTTATAATGACCCAGCGTCTCGATAAAGCGGCCATCTCGCGGGCTTCGCGCGTCGGCGACGATAATACGATACTTCGGCTGGTGACGGGCGCCCATGCGGCGCAATCGCAGCTTAACGGCCATTCATTTCTCTCCTCAATCCTAAACTCCTGACATATATGTATATTGTAATCGCCGCCTCGTAAATCGCCGAAGGGATTCGGCTCCTACAATCGGCCCGGTGATCGTCGCTCGTAAATCGCCGAAGGGATTCGGCTCCTACAATTGCATTTACGTGGCGCCGCTTGTTCCGAACAACGGTCCCGTTTTAGCCAAATCCGGGAATGCGCGGCATTCGCCCCCGCTTACCGCCGGATGTCGCCTCGGTAATCTGCTTCATCATCTTGCGAACCTGCATGAAGTTGTTGATGAGGTTATTGACATCCTGCACCGTCATTCCGCTGCCCTTCGCAATCCGGCGCCGGCGGCTTCCGTTAATAATCTCCGGGCGCCGGCGTTCCTGCAGCGTCATGGCAAGAATCATCGCCTCCATGTGGGCGGTGTCCTTTTCACCGGGCGCCTGTAATTTGCCCTTCATGGCGCCCATGCCGGGCAGCATCCCCATCAATTGATCGAGCGGACCCATCTTTTTGAGCTGCCGAAGCTGTTCCAGGTAATCCTCAAAGTCAAGCTGAGATTGCCGGAGCTTGCGCTCCAGTTCTTCAGCTTTCTTAGCGTCCAGGTTCTGCTCGGCCTTCTCGATGAGCGATAAGATATCGCCCATCCCGAGTATGCGGGAGGCCATCCGTTCAGGGAAGAACGGTTCCATGGCATCCAGTTTTTCGCCGGTGCCAACGTATTTGATGGGCAGACCGGTGACCGAACGGATGGAAAGCGCGGCGCCGCCCCGGGTGTCGCCGTCCATCTTGGTCATCACAAAACCGGTGACACCAAGCTGCTCATTAAACTGCTGGGCAACGTTGACGGCGTCCTGCCCGGTCATGGCGTCCAACACCAACAGAATTTCCTGGGGCGAGAGAACACTCTTTACCTTGCGGAGCTCCTCCATCATCTGCGTATCAATATGGAGTCGACCGGCGGTATCCACGATGATGATGTCGTTCCCGCCCTCTTTTGCGGCAGCCAGCGCGGAACGAACGATTTGAACCGGGTCCTGCTTATCCCCCAGCGTAAAAACAGGAACCTCAACCTGCCCGCCCACTACTTGAAGCTGTTTGATAGCGGCCGGGCGATAGATATCGGCGGCGACGAGGAGCGGATGATGCCCGCTCTTTCGAAGCTGAAGGGCCAGTTTAGCGGCAAAGGTCGTCTTGCCGGCTCCCTGGAGTCCGGCCAACATAATAATCGTCGGCCCGGTTGGCGAGAGGAGCAGTCGCTGTTCCTCGCCCTCTTCACCGCCCCCACTGAGGAGCGCCTTCAACTCCTCATTGACGATTTTAACGACCTGCTGCGCGGCGCTCAGAGTCTCCAGAATGTCGGCGCCTGTGGCGCGCTCCTTGACCTTTGCGACGAACTCTTTGACCACCTTGAAATTGACGTCGGCTTCCAGCAGCACCAGTCGGATCTGCTTGAGCGCGTCGTTTACATCCTGTTCGGTGAGGCGTCCTTTCCGACGAAGATCGCCCAGCGCCTTCTGCAGTTTTTCGGTGAGTGATTCAAACATTGATGGATACAGTCTTCAAATAAACGACTTCAGAAGCGTATTCAGGCGTCGCCGGGGCGCCGGCGCCCGGGTCCCGGTGGGCCGCGAGCGCGTGCCGCGACCGCGCCTCTACAAACCTTCTTAGTCTACCCGAGGAAGGGAGCGTTGTCAAACCGGACTCCGGCGCTACCGGAGGAGTGGCGAGCCCGCAGGCGCCACACAGCGGAACCCGACGAAGTTGCCCCTGAGACCAGGATCGTCGGCAAAGCGATAAGCGCAGCGGTAGAGAGACTGGTCGCTGCCCCACGAGCCGCCACGCATCACCCGTACCCGCCCGTTCGCGGAGCCAGTTGGATTGCGCGCTGCGGCGGCGCGGTAGTCGTCTGCGCCGAACCAATCGGCGCACCACTGACAGACGTTGCCTGCCATGTCCAGGCAGCCATAGGGGCTGGCGCCCGCCGGAAAGCTCCCGACCGGATCGGGGCCGCTCCGCTTCGAGTTCACCGAACACCATAGCTTGCTGCTGTCCCACGTGTTCCCCCACGGATACGTGCGCCCATCTATGCCCTGCGCCGCCTTCTCCCACTGCGCCTCGGTCGGCAGTGCGGCGCCTGCCCAATCGCAGTAAGCCTTTGCGTCGTCCCATGTCACATTCACCATAGGATCATCGTCCTGCCAGCCCCAGTCCGGCGCAGAAGGCATCTGCCGGCCCGTCGCTTTGCAGAACTTACGGTATTGGGCGACCGTCACGTCGTTCTTATCGATCCAGTAGGCGTCCAGATAGACCTTGTGGGGCGGTTTGGCGTCGTCCCCGCAGTCATCGGCGCCCATGGTGAACTCGCCGGCCGGCACAGCCACCATCACCGCGCCATCTTTCGGCCGGGTCCGGGTCTGGCCGATCTGGCTGGGGATGGGATGCGCGGCGGCGCCGAAACCGCCCAACGACACAAACACACTGGCTGGCCCTGCAAATGGGACGCCATCACAGACCGTCATCATTTCATCAGTCCCCCTGCCGCCCGATGCCTTCTCACCATTGTTGAGGTTCATTGAATACCATAACTGACCTGGCGGGCACGAAGGCGGCGGCGCGGCAGACTCGCTGTTGGCCGGCGCGGCGGCGTTCTGAGCCGCGGCCGGGAGGGGCGGCCCGAACCAGGCACGGTTGTGCGGGATGTCCAGCAGCACGCGTGAGAAACGGCTCAGGATATCCATCCCGATCGCGGGCGCCATAGCTGGATTCGGCGGAGAACCGGCGTAAGGCGCATCGAACGTCAGGGGGCCCTGCAGCTTCCATCCGGCGATATCGCTCGACGGAAGATCGACGGCCCTGGCCCGCGCCGTTCCATACAAGGTGAAGGTTTTGCCATCGTCCCGCGTCCCCAGGATGTCGGCGAGGGACGACGCGATCCTGGACATCTGCGCTCCCGTGTCGAAGGGGGCGTCCATGGTGAAACTGTGCGCCGATCGCGACGTTCGAGGCAGAGACTGCATGTCAGACGCATGAGCCTTCGAAAACCCCAGCGAGGCCGCGCCAGCGTCGCTGAGGCCGCCGCGGTAAAGCACAAGCCGGCCGCCGGCGAAGTCGAGCAGCACGGTGTAGTGCTCCAGCACGTCCATCCCGAGGATGCCCGCCCCAA
>DASRZA010000211.1:0-5307 GCA_035686845.1 Armatimonadota bacterium
GATTTCGCGGCGCCCTTCGACGTCTCCCTGGACCGGGCCTGGAAACCAGGCGGGCCGAATACGCTGGCTGTACTGGTGCAAAATACCAACGGTCCGGGCGGCATCACCCGGCCCGCGGCGCTTGGTACTGAGGCGCATTCCTCCACGGAAGACCCGTCCCAACCGGCCTTCAATGACTCGAAGTGGCGCACCGTTCATTTGCCCGACGACTATGTTTTGCGGCAGAAGTACACGCATACTGCGGTTGCGAATCATGCGTCCCTTCCCACCCCGGAGGCATGGTACCGCCGGACGTTTGAACTCCCCGCTTCGGACCAGGGCAAGACCCTGGAAATCTACTTCGAGGGGGTCTATCGAGACGCCCGGGTCTACCTGAACGGGAAAGAACTCGGTGAGCACCAGAGCGGGTACACCAGTTTTCGATACGACATCAGTAAGTCAGCGCGCTGCGGCGGTCAAAACGTACTGGCGGTCCACGTGGATCCACGGCACTTCGAGGGATGGTGGTACGAAGGTGGCGGAATCTACCGTCACGTGTGGCTGATAGTTCGCGGCGCCCTGCACGTCGCGCCGTGGGGCGTCCAGGTCACGGCGTCGCTGCCCGAACCGAAAGCAGGCGCACCCGTCCCGCCGGCCACGGTGAACATTCGCACTACGCTGGCGAACGCCGGCGCCGGGACTGCTGTTCGACTCGTGTCCACGGTGCTCGATGACCGGGGAAAGGTTGTCGCCCGGGCCAGCAGCCCGACATTCGTACCGGCCGGGCGGCGCATCACTCTCGCACAGCGCGTCATCGTTCATCATCCGCGCCTCTGGTCGCTGAATGCGCCGCGTCTTTACCGGGTTCAGCAGGAGTTCAGGCACGGGGCCGGTATACTTGATGACACCAGCACCGTCTTTGGTATCCGCACCATTCGCTTCGATCCCAATAAGGGCTTCTTTCTCAACGGCACACATATCGAGATCCAGGGTGTCGCTAACCACCAGGATTTCGGCGGAGTGGGGAATGCGGTCCCTGACAGCCTTGAGTTCTGGCGCGTGAAGAGATTGAAGGACATGGGGTGCAACGCCTGGCGAACGGCGCACAATCCGCCCTCGCCCGCCGTCCTGGATGCATGTGACCGGCTGGGAATGCTGGTCATGGACGAGAACCGGCATCTCGGGAATACCTATGAGACTCATAGTCCTCGAGGAACCCGTTTCTCGGACCCTTCGGATCTGGCGTCGATGATCCTACGAGATCGGAACCATCCCAGCATTATTCTCTGGTCGATGTGTAATGAGGAGGGGCTGCAGCGAACGGCTGAGGGCGCCCGCATCTTCCGCGAGATGATGGCTGTCGTCCACCGGTACGACACCACCCGGCCGATCACCTGCGCCATGAATGCCGGTTGGTTTCTCCCCGGGTTCAGGACGGTTGAGGACGTGATGGGTATCAACTATAACACCGCGATCTACGACCGGTTTCACCACGAATATCCTCACATGCCGATGTTCGGCAGCGAAACCGCCAATTCCAAATCCACACGCGGCAATTACGCCGATGACCGGGCGAATGGCTGGGTCACCAGCTATAACCTGCCGCAAGCTGCATGGTCCGCGGTGGCTTCGCGCCCGTTTATGACTGGCAGCTTCGTCTGGACGGGGTATGACTACAAGGGTGAGCCGAACCCCTGGGGCTGGCCAGACATCAACAGCAATACGGGTCTGATGGACGTCTGCGGCTTCCCCAAGGCCAAGTATTACTACTTCCATGCCTGGTGGGGATCGAAGCCCTCGGTTCACGTCGTACCCCACTGGAACTGGGCGGGAAAGGAGGGCCAGGATATACGCGTGCTGGCTTTCAGCAACTGCGATCGGGTGGAGCTCTTTCTGAACGGGCGCAGTCTTGGCGCCAAAGTGATGCCTCGCTTTGGCGATCTGGAGTGGCAAGTTCCTTATACGCCGGGGACGCTTATGGCGCGCGGCTACGACGGCGGTAAGCTCGCAGCGGAAGATAAAGTCGAAACCACCGGTCCACCCGCTGGAATCCGCCTCGTGACCGATCGGACGAGCCTGTCGGCGGATGGTGAGGACCTGATTCGTGTCGAGGTGGACGTCGTGGATTCGCATGGACGGATCGTACCGACTGACAGCAGCCTGGTAAACTTCCGGGTGACAGGCGCCGGTCGAGTCGTGGGTGTCGGCAACGGTAATCCCAGTGACCATACTCCCGATGGCGCCAGCTACCGGCATGCGTTCCATGGCCGATGCATGGTTCTCGTTGGCTCGGCCGAGCGCACTGGCCCGATCGTATTGTCGGCGACCGCGCCGGGATTGGGGAGGGCGGTACTGCATCTGCGCGCCGAGGCGCCTCGATGACCATTGAGGCGGATGATGGCCGCCACTAACGCCGGGCGTCGAGACCAAGCCATCGGTGCTTCCAGCCGTGCACGGCGGTGCTCTCCGCGACGAGGTATTCGCCCTCTCGCCAGGAACGAAGCGAACGATGGTTCTCATCTTGCAGATAGCGCTTCGGCATAATTCCGGACGCGGCGAGAGCCTCCAATGTCTCGGGCAGCTCGCCATTCGCGAGTCGGTAAGCGTAGGCGGCTCGACCGATGCCGAGGCGAATGAAATGCGCCTCGTTGTTATTCTTCGGCGACCGCACTGCCTCCGGTGGCAAAGGAAGCGCCCGAAGAGCCTCCACCGCAAGTGAGAACTCGTCCTCACTGCCGCCGACCAGCCGCAGCTCAAGCGTATGAACGCCGACGTCCAGATCGTGGGTCCCGAGCTGCAGGTCGAGATCCTCCCATTCGGACGTCCGGAAATTCACGTTAGAGTCAGCCGTCGCGCCGTCGATGTAAATATCGAAGCGGCCGCCCTTCTCGCTGGTGAATCCTGAGAGGCGCATCGCTCTGCGGCCAGGCGCGCCGAGGGTGAATGGGATGGCGAGACTGCCCCTGCTGCCCGACCAGACGAGGACCGGGCGGCCGCCGAAGAAGCCCTCCGTGGATACCGCCACGCGGGATCCATCCGTCGTACGCGCCTGTCGGAATGCGCGGACAAGATGATGGTTCTCCCATGGCGGCCGACGCGCCGGCCATTCCGGCATTCGCTCGTGCGGAGCGGGTTCGCCCGTCTGATACCAGAACGCCACACTGCTGATGAAGTCCGGGCGTTCGACGTACCAACTATCCTCCGACTCCGCGCGGTTGCCCTTATGCTCAATCGCGACTCGGAGCGACCGCTCGAAAATGACTGGATCGAGGATGTGCCACCGGTAGCAGACCCCGCTATCGCCAGCGCGGTCGCCCTGCCAGCGCGGCTGACCAAACCAGTGACCGGTGCGAGTCCGAAAGCCCCACGCGTCATTGAAGTAGTCTTCGCTTCCGGTCCCCTGAAGGCTCGGGACTTCTTCGCCATCAATGTAAAAGAAGTCGTCTCCTTCGCCAAACCAGCCGTCCTGTGAAAGGGTGATCGACATTACCGTGCCGACGTATTGACCCCGGCCGGCGATGTCGGCAATCACGTAGTCGCGGCCGGATCGGGCCGGGTATTCCTGGCGATAGCGAGCATGGAAGTAGGGGGTATCGTCCGGTATGCCGCTGAGTTGAGTCCAATCTACCTGCCAGTAGAGTCCGGTGGTTCGGTCTGCATTATCGTTCCGAACGACGATGCGTGCTGATTCTTTGAACGGCATCGTCCAGAAACAGGTCAGACTGCCCGTGGGAGAAACCTGAACCGGTACGCTTTCGACGACGGCGGGCGTCCCCTGCCCCACCGCAAAAAAATCTCCCAGTGGAACTTCTACGCCGGGTTCGGAACGGCCATCCCAGTAGATGCGGAGGTTGACCGAGTCGAGTTCTGCGACCCCTCCGGCGTGGCTCGTCATCCAGATGTGGCGGATGCAGCCGGGACCCTGGAGCACCGGAAGCTCCAGCTCCTGTCCGGGAAGCAGGACGGTCATATCGAAGTTGCCATCGTTCCAGTTTGGCTGTTCATTGCTGGAAATTCGGCGACTGCGTCCGATCTGAGGCAACGCGAGGGCGTCCAGGAGACCGTGACCGAAAGAGTTCATCATGGACTGTCGATCCAGCAAGCGTCGTTCATGTAGGCCGAGACATATTCGTAGGACATCGACCCGTCGGGGCCGCTTCCGCCGCCCGAATTTCGGATACGGAATGAGCCGCCGCCAGGCTGAGCTGGATCGTCATGCCAGCCCACCAGGAGAACACTGTGCCCATCAAACACGTCGCCGGCCCCGCACATTCGGAGGAGCGAACCGTCCCAACGTGGCTGCTTGGGCCAGCGAAATCCGCCGCAAACCGGCCACCCACTTGAGATGGTCTGTTTGATGGCATCCAACTGCGCCGACGTGAGACCGCTGTGAACATCCCAATCTTTAATCCAGTGGATTTGAAGACCGAGTTTTCGTTCGGCGGCGGCCGCCTTGATCGCTTCGTCACTCGGATGCAAATCGACATCGAAAGTGGCGGCGTACGGGCAGTCATATTCGGGACAGATTCCGTATGCCTCGAACCCTTTCCACAGATCGGAGAAGAACCCACCATCGGAGGTCCGATTCACCGCCTTGTGCGCCGCCCAGTTCAGGAACTCCACGCTGAGCGGATCGGCGACTCCAGTCTTCCTTGCGACTGCATATTCCAGCGCTCCGACAACGGCAAAGACAGAGCAGGTACCGCGGGCGCCCTGGCGGCGCACTTTGAGACCGGCGTTCTCAAAGATGGGCGTGAGGTCGTGCGATCCCGCGGGAGCGTGAACCGGGTCCGGTGGGCGCGCGCCATGCGCTGCCGGCATGACGACAAACGCGAAAGTGCAGATTGTGAAGGCTCTGAAATGTTCGTAATTGGAGCGCATGCGAAAATCTCTCTCCGTGCGACAACATTGGCTAGCTCAATCGTTTGATTCGGGAAGCCTCATGGGGAATCCTTCAGTGGTCTTGCCGAATTGTCGACGCTGGCAGGTATACAATAGCCCCGCGTCGAAGGCAGATCGAAGAGTACGATTGCCTGCCACAATAGATTCGATGCTGCCGGCCGCCGGATTTTCACCTGGCGGGCGAGAATATAGATGACGCGCCGCTGACGGCAAACAGACGTGCGGCGCCACACGATGAGGAGAACTGTTTTGAGTCGGCTTCTAAGTTTTATGCGTATAACACCTGCGGCCAGGACAAAATACTCGGGTTTGCCGCTGGTAATTCTTACGGCGCTCGTGGTCGGAATCACGGGTTCGATGACTCCCGTGAAGGCCGCCGCGCCGGAAAAACAAGACCTGGTACCGCTGCAAATCAAGCTGCCGAAA
>DASRZA010000212.1:0-3029 GCA_035686845.1 Armatimonadota bacterium
CGTCCCACACACTCACCATCCCACACACTCACCATCCCACACACTCACCGTCCCACACACTCACCATCCCACACACTCACCATCCCACACACTCACCATCCCACACTCCCACCGTCCCGCAGACTCACCGTCTCCTCCTCCGTCCCTCACGAAAGCCCCATAACAGTTCGCTCAACCTTGAAGCGCTCCGCGATGGTCGGGTTGGAAGTGAGATCCCAGAGCGATTCACCTCTCAGGCGGAGTCCCAGCACCGTGAGGGTCCAGGCCGTTCCCCAACCAGTCTCCACGCTCCAGGCGCCCCAGCCGGCGTCGGCGGAACTGGACCAGTAGTCCCAATCTCGGGTGTCAAACGCTCGGAACCAGGCGCCATTCAGCCAGGGATGAGCCGTGGATCGGATCTGAATGCGGCAGAGATATGCCGCCAGCCGATCCTCAGCCTTCCGGTAGAGCGGGTTGCCGGTTGCGGCAGCGGCCTCGTGAAGACCCAGCAAGGCGAACCCCGATGTGTACAATTGATCGCTGGCCGGGTCCCCATTTTCCTGGATGAGCGAGGTTTCTTCGGTTCCATAGCTCTCGTTCGATGTCGGCGCGCCATGGAAACTTCCGCCCGGTCGTTCGCTGAGCGACTCCAGGATCGCGCCGCATGGCTGCTGCCCGGCGAGGAGGTCCGCGGCGATCTCATGCAGCCACCCGCGAGTCTCTTTAGAATCGTCCACCCGCACGAGCCAGCTCAGACAGAGCAGCATCCGCGCTCGCTCGAGATTGAGTCCCAGGCGCCATCCGGTGGGATACGCTGCCATCATTCGCCGGATACCGGTGAGGGTCCGGTCCAGAAACGGCCGGTAGCCTGTCCATGCGAACGCCCGCAAGTAGCAGGCCCAGAGATAGGATTCGAAATGGGGTGAAGTGTTTACCGGCTCGCCATGATAATAAGCCTGCCATCCCCGCCGCTCCAGGTCTGGCATATCAATCCGGTCGCCACGGAAGCCGAGAGCGCCGGTGGTGCGAAAATTCGCCATCAGGCACCTGAGCATTGGATTATCCCACCGGCCATCTTTCAGCAGCGCGCCGGATGCCATCGTCGCCAGCAGCATACGGGCATTATCATCTCCGTAGTTGGCGACTTCCCACGCGGGCGACACCGCTCCCCACGCCACAAGCCCATAGGCAGGATCGTCCGGATTGCCGCGCGCCCCGCCCTGCATCCCCGATCGAAAATAGACGAAGTCAAGCAGGTTTTTGGCGATCTGCCGGTCGCGAGAATCGTGCAGTAGTAACCCGGCGATCGCGAGCGCGGCAGCCGACTCAGCGTTACAATCGGCGCGCAGCACAATGCGCTGCCGCTGCGTGCCATCGGGCGCGATGCCGGAGGCGTAACCTTCCAATATCCCGAGTGTCCCGTCTCCGATTCCTACGGCCGGTGAGGCCGGCGGAATCGGCGCCGTCTCGACGCCCGCGGTGAGCATCCGGTGGATCTCGGCGTCACGATCCGCCGTGACCAGCAGCCGGGAAGACCGGTACCAATGAGCGCCGGCGGCGAGGGCGCGGCGCTCGGCGTCGGCCGGCAGCCGATCCTCGCGTCCATACGCCGGCTGCACCGAGGGCTCGGCTCGCAAAGAGACCGGCCCGGCCGCTGGATCAAGCATCGAGAGGACCTGGTCCCAGACATCAATCCACGCGCCAGGCGGCGCATAGCGGCCGCGCAGAAAGTTGCTCAGACCCGAAGTCGCCACCAAAAGTACCGGATCGGGTGATCCGTCGCCGGACGATCCCCCGACGTGTGATCGATGAATGTTCAGAAGCAGCGGAAACGCCTGGTGAGGCAGGCCAAACACCGCAGTTCCGTATCCGGCGACCCGCGCCAGGCTCAGGAGCGGATCCGCGCTCGCAGGCAGCGCTCCAACGGGCAGATACCACGCATGGTGCGCCGAAAGGATCTTCAACTGGGGCAGCCGCGGTCCAAAAGAATGCGTGGTGACGACGACCCGCTCCCACTCCGCCCGGCGCGGCGGCCCGAGATTCAGTCCGGGTACGCTGGCAGGATACTCCAGATAGACTGAAAGACGCTTTGCCCGGGCGCTGTCAAGAACCCTCGGATCCACCGCTGTCGGACGCAATGGATAGAAGCCGGCCAGGATCAGCACACCCGATCCGGGGGCGGCCCGGTTCACGGCCTCTGATGCGGATTCGTATCGCGCAAAACGATGCCCGTCTTTCGCCAGCGCGCGAAAAAGATCATTATCGGACGTGCAGCAAAACGTCAGGTTCAAAGCCTTGCGCTCCGGGTGGTTTGAAACAGTGCGCCGTGCTCCGGTTGGCGCGGAGATCCGTCTGGAATGCCTGGCCTGGGCGTGGTTGGGGACGACCAGAAGCAGGGCGAGGATCGCGAGCAGGAGCGGCCGGAGCCAGAACAGGCTCGTGTTTCCATATTGGGTGGTCATCGCGCCATCACGATCAGTGTCCATTATGACCGTACAGACTCACACACTCTCCGCAGATTTTCCTCGTACGGCGGCCTTGCGACTCCCTTCTCTGTGATAATAGCCTGGACGTAGCGGGCCGGGGTGACGTCGAACGCGGGATTGAGGGCTGCGATGCCGGCCGGGCCGATGGATTGAACACCCACAGAAGTCACCTCCGCCGAATCCCGCTGTTCGATCGGGATCTCCTCGCCGGTGGGAAGCGAAAGGTCTATCGTGGACGTGGGAGCGGCCACGTAGAACGCTATTCCGTTCTCCTTCGCCAGCACGGCGACCGGATAGGTGCCAATTTTATTGGCGACGTCGCCATTGGCGGCAATGCGATCGGCGCCAACTACCACGAGGTCTATTTCCCCACGGCGCATGAGCGACCCGGCGGCGTTATCCGGGATGAGTGTCACCGGAATTCCATCTTCCTGCAGCTCCCAGCAGGTTAGCTGCGCGCCCTGGAGCCTCGGGCGGGTCTCATCGGCCAGTACGCGGATCCGTTTCCCCTGCTCGACTGCCGCACGAACCACGCCGAGCGCGGTGCCGTAGCCCGCACAGGCC
>DASRZA010000213.1:0-10575 GCA_035686845.1 Armatimonadota bacterium
CTATCCACACCGGCCTGTGTCAGGACAGAGGAGATGCCAGCGCACTCAGCGAACCTCAGGGCAGGATACGACCGGCGGGCCCGCTTTCCACGAAGCCTGGGAGGACGGATGATCCACGGCGATGGATGGTAATGAGGTAACAGAATCGGAGATAGATCCATGAAGCTCTCGCTCTGGCTTGTTCCTGCGGCTGCGCTCACTGCCATCCTGGTCATCCCCCGCCTGCACATGCCGCGTTCGGGTCTGGCTCGGCCGCCCTTCGTCCGGCGATGGACGGTGTTGTCCAGCGACGTGCCCCATATCGTCGCTGTGCGGAACGGTTCCGTGTATTACTATGGTCCCGAGGGCCTGGGCGCTATCGATCTGGCGAGCGGCCAGCAGCGCTGGCTCTTACCCACAGTTCGGCCAGTGGCCGCGGTACTTCACGGGCAGACGGTATATGCGACTGTTTCGGCCCAAAGCGGCGCGGGGTTTCTGGAAGCGGTCGATCTGGCGTCTCGCCGGATGCGAGTTCTCGCCAGCATCCCGGTCAAAGCCGAACACCTGGCTGTTTCAGGGGGACAGGTCTACACCCTGGACGATGGGGAAACTCTTCGAGCTTATAACGAGCGATCCGGATCACTAAAGTGGGCGCGCCCTCTGGCGCCGGGCCACCACGATCCCCTCGGGATGTCGCAGCTTGTCGCAACGACACGCGATCTGTACGTCGCAGTGGACAACGCACGCGACGCTGCGGTTGGAATGGAAGCCGGGATCGAACCGGTCCGGGGGCGAGTGCTCTGGTCCCGCCGGAAGCGATACCCAACGATCTATCCGGCCTGTGCTATTGGCGCCGACGTGATCACGCAGGGCGAGGATGTGGAACGGATCAACCTCCATACCGGCAGGGTGGTCTGGACCGCCGTGGAGTCTATGGGCGACGGTGTAGCTGTCAAGAACAGGTTCATCTATACCGCCAATGCGCTGCCGCGTAAGCCCGGCGCCGCGTCAGCGCGAGGCGCACCGGGGTTGGTGGGAGTATCAATCGCGGACGGACACATCTGCTGGGCAATTCCCTTCTCGTTCGGCGCCTGCAGCGTTGAATGGGATCAAGCTGCGCTTTACAGGATCAGCGATGCGGACCGCACGTGGATGGCCCAGGACTCGGTCGTTGGCGTCAGCCGAACCGGCGCCTTGCTCTGGCACGCGAAGGATGCTTTCACCGGAACTCCGGCGTACGCTGACAGCACCTGGTTGGTGACCACCGACATCGCGCAAATCCTGGGATACCGAATGGGCCGTTTGGCGCCGCTGCCGGCGGATGCCTCGGCGCGGCGGAGGCTCGCCGCGAGTCTTGCGGCGCAGTTCGAGAAGCTCGACACCGCGGAGCGCCGGCAGTTACAGCGGCTTACCCCTTACAGTTTTCGACCGCTGCTGGCACGGTATGTCGAGTGGGCAGAGCGGTCGGATAAGAAAGTAGACACCGGGCTTGCCACCTACAACCTGTTGATCGACTCACAGCCCCTGCTCACAGCGACCTGCCAGAAGCAAGATACCGCGGTCCTCGTAGCGGCCTGTAGAAGGTTGGGCCCGCACAGTGAATGGAAGGGCCCGCTGGAAAAGATTCTTCAAGAGAAAGGCGACCAAACCGGCTACATTCCCGAACTGGTGCGCCAGCTCCGGGCGCTGCCGCTCAAAGATCGCACCGAATCCGCGGCCCTGTCCGCGGTATCGCATTCCAGTCACCCGGCGGCAGTAGCTCTGATGCTTGAAGCGCTGCGTGATCCTAGCGCCTCACCCGACTGGCGCGCGGCAGCTTTCTGCCACCTCGCCGGCACAGGAGGGCCTGCCGGGGTTGAGGCCGTGAAGCAGGCGCGTTCCAGAAGCCAGAGACTCAAGCCCTGGTATGACCGGATCGACCTCGACCATTTGTCCTCGTGGCAGAAGCTCAGTGCAAGGACCGACGCAAGGGGCCGCACATGGATTCTCTTCCACAGCCCCATTTTGGGGAACGCAAGCGATCTCTTTATTGTGGAGAAACGGGCAAACGGGTGGGGCAGGCCTCTGTTCACCGGCGCCTGGACCGGCTGGCCGTGGTATAAGAATGCGCCCCGGCGGTTTCGCGGAATCCCGATGCCTCGTCTCGTCGCCGGCGAGTGGATCAAGCTCTTCCCGGACGACGCTTCGCTGCGCCGGGATTCAGATGGGGACGGACTCACCGATCTTGTGGAGGCCCGACTGGGCACGGATCCTCATCGCGCCGATACGGATGGCGACGGCATTCCCGACGCGGTCGACCCCTGTCCCAACGCCGCGCCGCGTCCCCTTCAAGATGATGAGAAGGTGATTGCCGCCTGTATTGACGCACGCTTCTTCTCTCAGGACTGGGGCGTTCCGGCCGTTCTCTCCGTAAAAACGGTGAAGCCGTTTGAACTCTATGGTTACTCCTCGCCCGTGCTCTGGCAACAAACGGGCAAGCCAGGTCCACTCGACCGCTTCTATGGTGGTGGTGTCAACATGCTCAGCTTTGAATATCCGTCCACCAAAGCCCCGACAAATGGATCGGTCATTGAGTACGGCGCAGATCGCACTACGGCCTGGACAATCATCAGTCGGTATTCCGGTGGGCGGGACGGTGATGGAATTGAAGCAACCCTCAAGAAGATCGGTGACGATTGGTTTGTGACGGATCTTCAGGAGCGGTACATTTCCTGAGGGTCTCTAAACTCGACCTCGTCCTCCCTGCCCTGGAATCAGGATATTGAAGCTCTCCCAGCCGGATGTTCGGTGAGGATGGGCGGGGCGCCGCGGAGGTCCGATGGCCGTGGGTAGTCGGGCGCCGCATTCGCCGCGCGCACGGCCATAACGGAGTTTTTCGGTGTGAGCGAACTACCCACACAGGTAATCCGGTACCTCCCCTCGGCAGAACAGATGGAGCTGATGGAGGGCGCGTGTGCATGCGACATAGAGCAACTGGCGGTCACCCGCGCTGGAATAGGTTGTTGCGCTGGCATCCGGTATGATGACCGCGTCAAACTCCAGCCCCTTCGCCAGGAAGACAGGCAGCACAAGCAGCCCTTGAGAGAACTCGTCGCGATCGCTCAACGCTATCGATGCGCCCAGGTTCTCACGCAACTGACGGTAACGCCGGTCCGCTTCTTCCCGGGTCTTGCAAATGATCGCGACCGTCTTAAAGGGCGACGACAGGAGTAAACGCGCCGTTTCGGTTAGCTTTCCGGCGAGCGCTTCCTCGTCGCCAATGCTGCTCACGGTCGGCTTATCTCCCGTGTATCGCACGGCCTCAATCGCGTTAACGTCGGGGCAGACTCGTTGTGCGAACTCAAGAATCTCCCCGCTGGAACGGTATCCGCGATTCAACCTGATGTACTTTGCCTGTGGACCGAACGCGCTGGTCAACGCGGAAAGGCTCTGAAGGCGGGTGATGGGGTTCAGCGTCTGCCTCGGATCCCCGACCACCGTCATGTGACACCCTTGAGGAAGGCAGCGCATGATGTATTCTATCTCTGCCCGAGAATAGTCCTGTACCTCATCAAGAATGGCGTGCACGGTCTGCTCTCTCGGAAATCCGTAAAACAGGCCCCCAAGAATAAGCATCGGGGCGATGTCCTCGTGGCATACTGTAGATCGTCGGAGCGCATCTAACGTCCAGTTAGCTATTGAGATCCAATCAACGGGGCTGGTCGAGCTGCTTAAGGCACCCGGCGACCACGCCCAGAAATCCTTATAGAGGTCAAGCAGTGACATCCCACTGTAGCGTTTTACCAGGCGGCTCAATTCCCCGAAGTGATCGCTAAGTTGCTTCTTCCGCCTCTCCGTCTGGCTCCGCTGTTGTGAGGACAGGTCTGTCCGCGAAAGAAGCCGCTTCCCACGGTCCTTGAATAGGGCGAGCAGAGAACGCAACCGCTCATCTAGCGGCCTGTCTACCTCACCCCCGAGGGATCGAAGGAGGTCCGATCGGCTAACCACTGTCGTGTCACCATCGACAGATATGTCTTTTAGCTGCGAAGCGACCCCACCCTGGATATATTCACTGTAACGCCGTAGGGCATCGCACAACTCCACGGACCATTTAAGTTCAACGCACTTGAGCCTGACGTCTGCGGAATCGGCCTCCCCGGTCTGCAGAAGGAACTCGTGGAAGTCCTGACGCTGCTCGACGTTCCACGCGCGGCGGCCAGCCTTGTCGTCCTTCCGCAGGCGATTTTCAAGCTGACGGTTGAATATGTTCTCCGGTACAGCTCGGCGAATACTATGCTCGCCCAAATCGGGCAGCACTCTTGATATATATCGTGAAAAGATCCGGTTTGGGGACACTACGAGCATCTGTTGAGCGCTAAGAGAGCTTCCAGAGACATTGCGAAGACGGTACAAAGTGTAGGCCGCTCGATGCAGCGCCACTACGGACTTGCCACTGCCCGCCGGGCCTTCAACGACCAATACCGCCCCTTCGTCCCGGATAACTGCATCTTGCTCCGCCTGGATGGAGCGGACGATTTCGCGCAGCCGCGCGGTGGCTTGGCGACCGAGCAGCACCAACAGCATTGGATCGACATCGATGCTGGGGCCGGCAATCGCCTCACCGGAGACGTCGTGGACTGAGAACAGCTTGCCCCTCAAAATCTCGTATGTGCGCTTGAGCAAGAGCTCGCCCGAGACTCTGCCATTAGGCGCCATGTATGATGCGGGTCCGGGGCTGTGGAAGCGGTAGAAAACGCTGCCGATTGGCGCTCGCCAGTCGCAGACGGGCGGCTCAACGCCAATGTGCGACCTGCCAATATACGCGACCGTGACGTCTGTAGATTGGTCTGAAGCGAAATCAATCCTTCCGAAGTAAGGAGCCGGCAGTACATTCCGGAGCGACTTCAATCGTAGAGCTCGTGAATCCTTAACATAACTTTGTACCACCTGACCACTCCAGTCGTCTCCCTGCGGGTTTGGAGGTGTAGGAGCAGCCAGTTGTTGGATTTCCGTCTTCACCGCGTCAATCACCTCCTAGAGATAGAGCGTTTCATCCAGGTGACTGGTCCGTCGGATAGGAGACATACTCATTTGAAGACTCCCGATTGCTCTTGCATCACGCTGTGTGGGACTAATGCGGTTTTCCGATATTCGGAGACGCGCGAGCGCAGCGAAGAGGCCTGCCTCTTCCAATTACGGCCACCCAACGTACACCGACTCGACACTCCGCAACTCGAAAGCCATCGATGTGCCATTAACGGCCTTCGGTGAGTTCCAGATTCAGCTCTGGCTGGTGAAGCGGGCTGGTTCACAGAGTATGACTCGGTCGCGAGGCGACGCGCGACTTCGACCAGAAGGTGAACCCCTGCATCCCGATTTGATGTCGCAAGACGAACCGCAGCAAAATGCGAGCGACCCCCCGAGGATCGCCCGCACCTGCTGCACCGTTACTCGTGACCGACTCAGCGGCTGGCCGTGGCACCCTGACGCCCGTCCCGGGCCTGTGCGAGAAGGTCATACCGGTCGAGGTTCATCACCTTGCTCCACGCTGCTGCGAAGTCACGAACGAATTTCTCTTTCGCGTCGTCACTGGCGTAGACCTCCGCCACCGCTCGAAGTTGAGAGTTGGCGCCGAACACGAGGTCAACGGCCGTGGCGGTCCACCTGATCTCGCCGGTGGCGCGATCGCGGCCCTCGTAAATGTTCTCGGCCGCGGTCGATGGCCTCCACGCCGTGCTCATGTCGATCAGGTTGACGAAGAAGTCGTTGGTCAGGGTCCCCGGCCGGTTGGTGAAGACGCCGTGCTTCGATTGCCCGAAGTTGGCGTTCAGGGCGCGCATGCCGCCAACGAGCACGGTCATCTCCGGCGCGGTCAGATTCAGCATGAATGCCCGTTCCAACAGGAGTTCCTGTGGTGGCAGATCCTGTCCGGATTGGAGGTAGTTGCGGAACCCGTCGAAGGCCGGTTCGAGCACGGCAAACGACTCCACGTCCGTCTGATCCTGCGAGGCGTCGGTGCGACCCGGGGTAAATGGGACGCTGACGTTGTAACCGGCGGCTCTGGCGGCCTGCTCGACAGCGGCGCATCCACCCAGCACGATGAGATCGGCCACCGAGACCTTCTTCCCGCCGGACTGCGAGCTGTTGAACTCCTGCTGGATTCGCTCGAGGGTCCGCAGCGCCCCGGCCAACTCGGCGGGATCGTTCACATCCCAGCCCTTTTGCGGCGCGAGCCGGAGCCGCGCTCCATTGGCGCCGCCGCGTTTGTCGGTGCCTCGGAAAGTCGCCGCGGCCGACCAGGCGGTGTACACGAGCCGTGAGATGGATAATCCCGAGTCGAGGATCTTGCGTTTGAGAGCGGTGATGTCCTGCTCGCCGATCAACTCATGATTCACCGGGGGAACGGGGTCCTGCCACAACTGCGGCGCCGCAACCCACGGCCCGAGATAGCGCGAGAGGGGTCCCATATCGCGGTGCAGGAGCTTGTACCACGCCCTGGCGAACGCGTCGGCGAGTTGATCCGGATTCTCGTGGAAGCGCTTCGCGATCGGCGCGTAGATTGGATCCTCCTTCAGCGCCAGGTCCGTCGTCAACATCATCGGCGGGTGCCGCTTGTTGGGATCGTGCGCATCCGGCACGGTCCCGTTGGCCTCGGGATTCTTCGGCTTCCACTGCTTGGCGCCGGTGGGGCTCGTCGTCAGCTCCCATTCGTAGTTGAACAGGTTTTCGAGGAATCCATTATCCCACTGCGTCGGATTATTGGTCCAGGCGCCTTCGAGGCCGCTGGTGATCGCGTCGTCGCCCTTGCCGCTGCCGAACTTGTTTTTCCAGCCCAGGCCCTGCTCCTCAATGGGAGCGCCCTCCGGATCCGGACCCACGTACTCAACCGCCGGGGCGGCGCCATGGGTCTTGCCGAAGGTGTGGCCGCCGACGATGAGCGCAAGTGTCTCCTCGTCGTTCATCGCCATGCGTTTAAACGTCTCCCGAATGAACTTCCCGGCGGCGCGTGGGTCGGGATTGCCGCCCGGCCCTTCCGGATTCACGTAGATCAGGCCCATGTGATCGGCGCCGAAAGGCCCCCGGATATCCCCCTCCGTGCTGTGGCGCTCGTCTCCTAGCCACGTATCCTCAGGGCCCCAGAAGATCTCGTCGGGCTCCCAGATATCGGGTCGTCCAAAGCCGAAGCCGAACGTCTTGAACCCCATCGATTCCAGGGCCACATTGCCCGCGAGGACGATCAGATCGGCCCAGGAGATCTTCTGCCCGAACTTCTTCTTGATCGGCCAAAGCAGCCGGCGCGCTTTGTCGAGGCTCGCGTTGTCCGGCCAACTGTCGAGGGGGGCAAAGCGCTGAGCGCCCTCACCGCCTCCGCCCCGGCCGTCGGCAATGCGGTAGGTGCCGGCGGCGTGCCAGCTCATCCGGATGAAGAGCGGCCCATAATGGCCGTAATCCGCCGGCCACCAGTCCTGGGACGAGGTCATCAACTCGATGAGATCTCGCTTCAGCGCGTCGATGTCAAGGGACTTGAACTGCTTTGCGTAATTGAAGTCCTCGCCCAACGGATTGGACCCGGGCGGGCGCCGGTGGAGAATCGAGAGGTCGAGCTGATTGGGCCACCAGTCCCGGTTCGTCCTCGGCCGAGTCCTCTTGGGAGTCGGGGAGGGGATCGCTGGGTTCTCGCTTTCGCTGACGCTTTTAGTCATTTCTTTATCCGCCACGGCGGTGCATCTCCTTTCCGTTCCAAACGGCCCGACGCCGAGCTCACCCCTGGCGGGCCAGCGTCAGACCGCGTGCTGATTCGTCTCTCTGTTCATATTGTAGCGACGAAAAAGCTCATCTACGATGACCTTCCGGACTCCACCCGGTCAGGAACGGGTCTTCGCCGTAGTTCTCCTGCCCACTCCCGCGCGGGCCCCGGAAGATTCGGAGACCCATCACCGCCCGTAGGTCCACAGCGCCATGTCAACACGCCTGGGAGTCCAGAAGTCGGCTCCAAACTTCTTGCCGAGATCCTCGGCCTTCGCGCGCATGATGCCGATCAGCAAAACGCTATCGTTGATCGTTAGACCCTCCGGAACCATGCGGCTGAGCTGGCGGGACTGCGGGAGACCTTCCACCTGCTGAAGCGCCTTGACCACAAACTGGTCTACGGTACCAAATTCGCCAGGGAACAGCAGGCTCAGCAGACCGGACGCGCCGGCCGGGCCAAGCCCGCGGATTCGTGTGGCAGCACTGAGTTTGGAGGCTATATCCGAGTTCCCAATGGTGAAGAGATCTGCCTTGATCCGATGAAGCTCATCCAGGGCGCCGGTCTCGCCGTACTTCTTCAATTGTCTGGTGGTGGTCGCGTACCGGTTGGGCGCCGTGTACTTCCACCGGAAGTACTTATCGAGAAGGAACTGGTACCACTCGTCCGGGCCCATCCGCCAGACTGCCGATGGATCCAGCGCCTCCATTTCCCGCTCCAAGCCCAGCAGTTCCGGGCGCAGCAGCGACCAGTAGACATCCAGGCGGCTCCTCCACGCCGCCTCATCACCGCGCCACCATAGATGGTTAATAGTCATGCCGGTCCCGTGCATCCGATCCAGTTCCCGACCTACTTCCCGCTGCGACGGATCTTGCTGCGCCGGCCTCGCTGCCAACCCACCGGCCTCCGTTGACTCCGGAGGTTGTGGGTCGCTGAGTTTGTCGGAGCGCCCGGCGTCGATTCGCGGCCACTGGGCGATGGGGCGTCCGCCCGGCCACACTGGTACCGGCGGCCAATCGGGCGAGCCCGCGTCAGTCCTCTGGTAGGAGCAGTGCTGCGGCCATCCGGCGGGCGAGTCCTCCCAGTTCTCCTGGCGTCCGTACACGGTGAGGTCCATGAGCGCGTAGCTGTAATCCATTGCCTCTGCGCCGCGACGCTTCGTCCAGTAGGTTTCGAAGACGCGGTCGCCGTCTCGCAGGTAGCACACGATGTGGAACAGGCCTATTTCGCGGCCGACGAGGAGCTGGTTGAGCGAGTCCTGCGCCGAGTACCATGGCATGTTCCAGCCCATGAAGTCGCGGTAGCGAATGCTTTCGTCGTAGGGACCCTGACAGAAAACCGCGAAGGTGATGTCGCGAGAATGAAGGTAGGAGAGCTCCGCGATCTGGGTCGTGACCCAGGTGCACCCTTCGCACTGCTCGGCCGCGGGGCGCCCGGCGTGCCACATGAAGTAGTAGGCGATGAGCTGCCGGCGACCTTCGAACGCTTCGAGCAGGGTGAGCGGCCCGTGGGGCCCGATCAGCGCGGGTGTGGCGTCAACTTCGACCATCGGCAGGCGTCGTCGGGCCGCCGCGATCGCGTCGCCTTCCCTGGTGTGCGCCTTCTCTCGATCTCGCAGCGCATCCAACTGCGCTTGAAACACGCCTCGATCCACGATTGGAGGCATTGCGGGGTTGTCTCTTTTCATCATGGCTCCCTGCATCCGGCGCTGCGGCGCGTTCGACGATTTGGAGCGGCCCCGTTCAATTGCACCGGGGCAGACTGGCGTTCTCGGGATGGACCTGGCCCGAAGGATCGGTGAGAGTGCGGCCGGGGCGCCTCATACAATCCTATCAATTCTCATCACTCTAAAGCCGCAGAATCCGCATCCTCGACCGGAACTTCCTCCTCATAATATATCTCAGAGAGCGGCAGCGTAACGCCCAGCGCCGGCAGCGGAATTTCAGCGTCCAATCCTTCCGACGCCGCAAAATGCCACCCCGAGTTCTCCCGTGAGTACACCTCTACGCGAGGCCCGTCCGGCGAAACGAGGAGATAATGCTGCAGCGTCGGAATACGCTGGTAGCTCTGCCACTTCGCTCCGCGGTCATCCCCCTCCGTCGAGGGCGAGAGCACCTCAACCAGCAGCGTCGGGTTGAGAACGATGTCGTTTCGGCCGCCATAAAGCTGTGGAGGCCCGCACACTACACTGGCATCCGGATAGGTATTGCGGCCATTCGGACAGTGAACCTTAACATCAGATGTGAATACCCGACATCTCCGACGACCGGACGCTCTCAAGGCGTTCCCAAGAGCCCGGATGATATTCGCCTGCGTTCCGCCATGGTCTACCGTTCCCCCGCTCATCGCCCGGATGACACCCAGCCGCCGGCCCTCGTCATTCAGTATCCCTTCCGGAATCCATTCCCATCGGTCCGGCGAGAAATCTTCCCAGGCGAAGTACTCCTCTTCGGTATGCTCATCCTTCTGCAGTAGTGAGTACTCCAGATTCTGTGCCGGTAACGCCATTGGATGCTCTTTCATGTGTCGATCGTCGGGGCGAAACATCACCCGCCCGGATGATATTATACCGGATTGTTGGATGGGTTCGGATCTCGGAGAGGAGACGCTCAATCCCCCGCTGAGCGTTCCGTGGTCACCTCCTCGAACCATCGATCGAGATCGCGCTGCATTCTCTCCACCCGGTCCACCTCCACACTCGCCAGGTCGCGCTGCTCACGCGGATCCTGGCTCAGATTGAAGAGGAGCGGCGCCGGCGGCGCCGGGATCGTCCGAACAGGCTCAGGGTCGGCGCTGATTGAAGCAATGTTATCAGGCTCGTACTTCAGGCGGCGATCCATTTCTGCGTCTTCTGGCGAGATCCGCATCGC
>DASRZA010000214.1:0-30297 GCA_035686845.1 Armatimonadota bacterium
GAAGCCCAATCACAGCTTTCGGTGCCGCCCGCTCCGGCGTTAATCGAGAGAATCGCGTTCGCGGAATCGTATTCTCCGCTCAGCAGTGTCGCCGTTTCGAGCTTATCAATCGCCTGCTGCAGCTCGTGCAGCTCAGCCTCGAAATCCTGCTGCATCGAGGTGTCCTGCTCAGCCTCGGCCATCTCCATCATGCCGGCTAAATCTTCAGAGCGAGATACCAGATCGAGCGCCGGCGCGATATCGGCTTTTAGCGCAGAAAGCTGTTGGAGCAGGTCCTGCGCGTTCTGAGGATCGCTCCAGAGGTCCGGGTCACCGGTACGCTCTTCGAGCGCCACAATCTCCTGCTTCTTTGCTGCAAGGTCAAAGATGGTGACCGAGTTGATCGGCCCTCCGCTGCAAAGCCTCGCATTCTCGCTTCAGTTCGTTCAATAACACGTCTCTTAAACACCTGCTCTCTTCTACGCGAACCTATTCAGACAACGCCTCGAGGTGGCAAAAAGGGACACTAATTCTCCGTTAACAAGCAGCATTTTTTGTACTTCTTGCCGCTGCCGCACGGGCACGGATCATTACGACCAACCTTTTCGGCGTTTACTACCGGAGCGCTGATTGGCCGGGTCTGAACTGCGGCGCCTCTCGAGGCTGAGGCAAGGGCCAACTGTGACTCATCCGGGTCCGTCACCGGTCCAGCGCCGCGGGCCATTTCCGTGATCGGGTCGTAGCCATCCGCGCCCGGAGTGTTCTCCACCATCCGCATCGGCCTCGGCGCCGCGCGCGGTGGCTCGGGCTTCTGCGGCTCTATCTGCACCTTGAAGACCGAGGCGATGAGATCACGCTTCCAACTGTTCACCATCTGGTCGAAGTAGTTCGCGCCCTCCTGCCGGTAGGCGAGCACCGGGTCGAACTGTGCGTAGCCTCGAAGCCCGATTCCCTCGCGGAGGTAATCCATCGCGTCGAGGTGCTCCATCCATTTGCTGGTCAGGATCTGCAGCGCAAAATAACGCTCCACCTCACGCATTGTCTCGGAGCTGATTTCCTCTTCCTTGGTGTGATACTCGGTAAGCGCCGCTTCAAGCAGAAACTCCTGGAGATCCGCGCGGCCCTTGCCTTCCAGGGCCTGAACGCTGCCGGCGTGAAACACGAGGGGGTAGTATTCGTTGAGCGCGTTCCAGAGCGCCTTTCGATCCCAGCTATCCGGTTCTACTTCCGCAGAGCAGTAGAGGTCGAGTTCCTGATTGACCAGTTCTCCCAGGTACGTCTCAATATTATCCTTAAGGTCCGCGCCTTCCAGGATCTTTCGGCGCTCCTTGTAGATAATGGTCCGCTGATCGTTCAGCACCTCGTCGTATTGCAGGGTATGCTTGCGGATATCGAAGTGGTGCATCTCCACCTTTTTCTGCGTCCGCTCGATCATTGCCGAGACCAGTTTGGAATTGATCGGAAGCCATTCGTCCCAGAGGTTCATTCCAAACGATTTTGTGCGGTCCCCGAACAGCCGCCAGAGCTCGTCTTCCAGCGAAACAAAGTAGCGGGTCGATCCGGGATCACCCTGGCGGCCGGCCCGACCCCGAAGCTGGTTGTCGATACGCCGGCTTTCATGCCGTTCCGTTCCAACGATGTGCAGCCCACCAAGAGTGCGCACCTCGCGGCCCACTTCGACGGCGTCAGGATGACTCTTTCCACCCAGCAAGATGTCCACGCCGCGGCCGGCCATGTTCGTCGCAATCGTGACTGCGTCGAGGCGGCCGGCTTCAGCGATGATCTCCGCCTCACGCTCATGGTACTTGGCGTTCAGCACTTCGGCTTTCACGCCATCGGCGAGAATCTCCGCCAGCCGATCCTGAAGCTCCGGAATACTCCAGGTCGCCGCCAGCTCTCGCACGTTTTCGGGTTCTAATAGATTCAGGTTGAGCCGCGGGGTAACTTTAGAGGCGATCGCCGCCAGGTCTCGCAAGCCGCGTAATCGAGGTCCGGTATCGACCGGAGCTTCGGACCCGTCCGGACTCTCATCTGTCAGAGCCTGTCCGGCCAGCAGGTCATCCAGCGGGTCGTGGAACCGGCGGTTCAGGAACTGATGCATCTCCTGCCGCTGCTCACCGGAGAGCATCTTATCGTTTTCAATCCGGTTGCGCAGAAGGTGGATTCCCGCCAGAAGCTGCAGCCGGTCCGGCGCGAGGCGGCGGTGAAGGCGCTCCGAAATCTCGATCGAGCGGGTCCCAACCAGCACCGGCTGCCTCCGGGCGTGGTAGCGCACGATCTCCTCGGTGACGCCGCGGAACTTCATATCCTCCGACTTGAAGACCGTATCGGGATGATCTGCGCGAACCACAGGGACGTTCGTAGGAATCTTCACCACGTCGAGTCCGTAGATCTTTCGGAACTCACCCTCTTCCGTTTTTGCGGTGCCGGTCATACCAGCCAGTTTGGCATAGAGCCGGAAGAAATTCTGAATGGTGATAGTGGCGACTGTCTGGTTTTCCTGCTGAATGTTGACGCCTTCCTTCGCCTCCACCGCCTGGTGCAGACCATCACCCCATCGCCTGCCGGGCATCATGCGACCGGTAAACTCATCAACGATGATCACTTCGCCGTTCTGGACCACATAATCGATGTCGCGTCGGAAGCAATACCGGGCTTTCAGAGACGCCTGGACGTGATGCATCATTTCATGGTTTTCAAGCTCCGTCAGGTTATCGACACCAAGTAGCTTCTCAGCATGATGGGTCCCCTCTTCCGTGAGCATCGCCGTCTTGTGCTTCTCCTCAACCGTGAAGTCTTCTTCCTCCCGGAGGCGGGCGACGACCTGGTCCACGCGGTGATAGAGATCGACTTCTCCTACCCCTTCCCCGGAAATAATATGGGGCGTTCGCGCTTCGTCGATCAGAATGCTGTCGACCTCATCGACAATCGCGAAATGGTGCTCCCGCTGTACGCAATCGTCGATTGACCAGACCATATTGTCCCGGAGATAATCAAAGGCGAACTCCGAGTTCATGCCATACGTAATGTCACATTCGTAAGCTTCTTTGCGGGTAATCGGACGGACATGCGGCCAGTTAGGATCGCCGCTCTCGAAATCGGGGTCGAACTGCAGCGAGGATTCATGCTGCAGAATGCCGACCGTCATACCGAGCGCGTGGAAAACCTGGCCCATCCAGGTGGCGTCTCGCTTTGCCAGGTATGGATTGACGGTGACGAGGTGGGCGCCCTTACGCGTGAGGGCATTGACAAAGAGCGGGCAGGTGGCGACGAGCGTCTTACCTTCGCCCGTCTTCATTTCAGCGATACGGCCCTGGTGGAGAACGACGCCACCCATGATCTGCACGTCGAAATGCCGCATTCCAAGAGTGCGGACCGACGCCTCCCGGACGGCGGCGAAAGCGTCGGGAATCAGCGAGTCGAGCGACTCACCATTGTCAAGTCGGTCGCGCAGGTTCGCCGTCGTCTGCTTGAGCTGCTCGTCGGAGTATTCTTTGTATCGCGGCTCGAGCGCGTTCACGCGCGTAACCGTGGAGCGAAGCCGGGCGACCTCTCGCTCGTTGCTGTCAATAATCAGCTTGAGTAAATTCGACATGAAATCCTCTGCAATTCCGGTCATCCCACGCCCCGGCGTTTATACCTCTCGCGCCTGGGATGAATCGTACGACAAACAATCGCAGAGGGAAACCCGCCGCCAGCGGCACGGGCCGAACGTGGCTATCTTACCACGCGGCCCGGGGGGTGTCAATCAGGCATAAGCCGGCGCCGGCCGATCGTTAGCCGCGATGGCCGGCGCCGAGGGCTTCCCTCTCACCAGATACTATTTATTCTGCACGTTGTCACGCTGGTGGGATTATATACCCCACCTCGGGCCGCCGGCGCCGCACGGCGTCAAAAAAGGAACCCTCCGGAACCGATCGATCAGACCTGGGCCCCCGCGACCATCTCCAGGTTACGAGCGTGCTTCCAGGCGAAAAACCGCCACCAATCTTCCATATCGGCCGGAGGCGGCGCCACCTTCAGGAGCGATTCTTTGTCGAGTCCCTGCTCCTGCCACCGGGGTGCCTGTTCCAGCATATCGTTGAAGTAGGCGAGCCACCGGCGTAGATGATCGGGCGTCAGCAGCGGTCCATGACCACATATCAACGTGTCAACATCGTAAGTTAGAATCCGCTCGATAATCTCGCGCATCCGGCCGGCCGTCGGCTGGGTCAATCGCTGCATCGGGAAGAGCCCCCACCCGAACAGATCCGCGATGTGCAGCACGCGCGCCCACGGAAAGTGAACAACCGTATCAGCCGGCGTATGCGTGCCGCCGAGCCATTCCAGGTCCACATTCCGTTCGGCGCCTTTCAAGGTATATCGATCTTTGAAGGTGATGTCCGGCTTTCCATCATGAGCCGTCGTCGCCGGCGCACACGATTCATGGGCGATGACCGTGGCGCCGAGCGCGGCCCATGATGGGTTGCAGGCAATATGATCGCTGTGCCAGTGGGTATTGACGACCCACTTGAGAGGCTTTCCAACCGTTTCGGCAATCGCCTGGCCTATCAGGGGACACATCGCCGTATCCTCCTGCGCGTCGATCACCACAACGCCATCGCCGAGGTCAGCCCAGGCGCAGTTATCCACCGCCTCCCGAACAAAAACCTCGGGTCCAACCGCAAAAACCTGATTCTCACGAAACTGAATTGCCATGCTGAACTCCTTTACGGGCCCCGGGCGTCTAATAAAAGCGCCCGGTAAATCACCCTTGACGCTGATCCACTGCAAGAGTATAGTATAGTGTAGCTTTACGGGGTGTGGTGCAGCCTGGCAGCACGCTTGCTTTGGGAGCAAGAAGTCGCGAGTTCGAATCTCGCCGCCCCGATTCTTCGCAGAGGGCTGTGGTATCCCCTCTGGCGTGGATCCACCCCGCCACGCCGCTCCGCCGATTCGCCTCGCGGCGGGCAATTGAAGCAGCCAGGTTTTTCAGTTGGTGGCGAGTTGTTCGTTGAACAAATCCGGCGCATCGAGCCGGATCGATCGAACTTCTTGTATCCGAAGCTCGTGATCGAGCAGTACGTCGAACTGAAATGAGACCTCGGCCTCTCCGCTGATTGTGTCGGCATCTTTCCCGGGATCTGAGGAGAGAGTCAGGAGAATCACACCAGAGCCGCGAGCCTGAATTCCCGCGCGGCGGATTTCCAGTTCATCAAACTGGATGCCGAAGACCCCGGTAATGGCGCCGCGGCCTGAATCCACGGGAAAGTGCTGAGCAAGATACTCCTTCAACTGCCGCGCCAGGTCCTGGATTTCGACGCTGACCTGGTGTGGAGGATTTACGACGTTGACCCGAAATTCGGAATAACCTCGATCTTTTGCAATTTTTCTCAACCGGGCCAGTTGGCCGGCGAAATCCTTCAGCCGCGCCTGCGCTTTAACCTCAACAGCGATGGTTCGACCGCCTTTGCGAGCTACCAGATCGAAGGCACGGTCGTGTTCGTCCCCTTCAACCCTAACGTCATAGCCCTGCTCGCGATACGAATCAGCAAGCTCTTCGACTTTCGCTTGTTCAAGATAATCCAATGAAGATCTGATACTCAACACCCACCTCTTCGTGCGTTATGCGTCAATCGGGCCGAACGTCACCCGACATACGGCTGCAGGTCCCACTTCCACGTAAAGGATGTCGTTATGGTTCTCGTCGAGCAATTGGTAAAGAACGCTCAGGGCCTCGGAGGGAGCGTACGCCTCGACAATCTCATATCCAGCGTTCATGTCTATCCGAGAGCCGAGACACTGCGTGATCAGAATATCGTCGAGAAAAACGACACCCTTGAGCGCGTCCAAAACGTTCTTAAAGATGCCATCTACATCCTGCTTCGTTGGGCGGTTGTGAAACCACGCGAGACGGATGTAAAGCGGACCATCGAGCATCGGCGCCTCGCGAATGAGCGTCCTCGCATCGGCAGCCAGATTGGCCTGGAAACTCGCGTTTCTATTCTTGTTGCTCGATGGTGGACGACGGGGAACAGCCATCGCGAAGATCAACTATCAGTCCCCTCTTAGCGGAGAGTTTCCAACTTTAGGTCCCGAATGTCTCAAGCGCGGTCCAAAGAAACTGGTATCGAGCGGATGGGTCAGGCTCACAAGATAATGTCAGGGTGCGTTTCCAGCGAGCGATTCCCGTATACCTCCTCTTCAAATTCCTCACAGTCAAGAAGGGCTCCCCAGACGCCGGCAGTAGACCCGGTGGGGTCAGAAACTCGCTGCGTAGGCTGTGACACCGAGATAGTCACTTCGATTTCTGCCCCCTCTCTTAAGTCTGAGCGGTTCTACTGGTTCAATCCGGCCCTTTTTGTAATCCGCTTTGACGGCTTTGAGCATAAGTCATCCCTTCAGCATCACTCTACTCTGTTCCGTGGTGATTTGGCAAGGGTTCGTTTTAGACCGAGAAAAGACATTACCCCGGGCTTTCTCATTTGTGTATGGAACGTCGCGGGAAGATCTAATTCTCAATCCATAATTCATCTCACAATATGTGTCGATCGGGCCGGACGGCGATATTGAGTGATACCAGATAGGCGCCCAGCGGCAGACCCAGAATCCCGCCGATGCCGCCGGCCAGAGCGCCTACAATCATCGGTAAAAAGATCGCCTGCCCGTCCCCCGGGCAGAGGATTGCCACCGTAACGAATCCTAATACGCCGCCACAGAATCCGTTTAGAGGAACACCCTGTCCTGCGCATGTGAGCGCCCCCATCAGCATCCGTGACCCGCGTCTCATGTCACGCGGTAGCACGGTGACGATTCTTTCGGTCAGCTCCGCCGCGAGAGCCTCTCCTCCACAGGTCGCCAGCGCCGTCAGGGCCACGTAACCCCAGTCATTCCCCCACGAGGAGCGGAAGAGAGCGGAACTGATGCCTGCTCCGCCAACCAATCCGACCACTCCCCCCAACGTCGGTGTTCTGGATATCTTCATGAACGCAATCCTCCGCATCCCGGACCTCTCTCCCGGCCTCTCCCCGAAACGGGAAGAGGGGCCTATAACTCCAGCGTTTCAACCTCTCTCCCGGCCTCTCCCCGAAACGGGAAGAGGAGCCTATAGCCTCAGCGTTTCAACCTCTCTCCCGGCCTCTCCCCGAAACGGGAAGAGGAGCCTGTAACTCCAGCGTTTCAACCTCTCTCCCGGCCTCTCCCCGAAACGGGAAGAGGAGTCTATAGCCTCAGCGTTTGCGATTCATCCTGTAGAGTGGGCCGTCGGCGCAGTATCACACAATGCCAGACCAGAGGTGCGCGGTGCACTTGGTGGGTGGGCGCCCTGTTTCCGACGAACCCTCCCGAACCGTTCATGAGGTTCTTCCTCACACGGCTCCCCAGCAGGGACAACCTCTCCCAACGCCGAACCGCTAGATCAGGAGAGGAGATCGATAATGGCATCGATAGACGGGGGTTCGGCCCCTGCAGAATCAGGGTTCGTGCAGGGGATTTCGGAACTGGCGCTCTGGGTGAATGACCTGGGCCGGTCGGTCGCGTTTTACCGGGATCGCCTCGGATTCACGCTCTTCGATTACACCGAGGGAGTCAACGCCTTTCTACGCTCGGGGGATGTCGTGCTGGCGCTCTTCGCACCGGTCATCGAAGGGAACACTCCCGTTTCACAGGAATACCTGCGGCGATATGGCGGACCCCGTGGATCGGTGTACCATGTCGGCTTCAAAGTGGCGCCCGACGCTCTCGACGAGCGTGCGCAGTCTCTGATAGCTGCCGGTGTTTCGGTGCAGGGACCGATGAATTTTGGGACGGGAAGGCGATCGTATTTTTTTGAAGATCCGGATCAACATTTTATCGAGCTGACCGATCGATAGAATGATCGAATCAACGATCCCGATCATTGTTAATCCGGCCGCCGGCCGTGGCGCGGGCCGGCGGTTGATCCCCCGGTTGGAGCGCCTTGCGGAATCGCTATCTCTGCCAATCGAGATTCTCTGCACGATGGGCCCGGGAGACGCCGGGGAGCGCGCAGCGACGTTGGCGTCTGCCGGCGCGCCGCTGATCGGGGTCGCCGGGGGCGATGGGACGATATCGGAGGTGGCCGGCTCTCTTGTTGGTCTGTCGACCGCGATTGCAATCATACCCGCTGGCACCGGCAACGATCTGGCGCGCCATCTGGGACTGCCGATTGATCCCGAGTCAACAATCCACGCACTGAGGCGATTCCGGATCATAAAGATTGATATGGGATTAGCGAACGAAACACCTTTTATCGTGGCGGCCGGCGCAGGTTTCGACGCCGCCGTGGCCGAAGCCGTAAATCGCGGATCGGGGCTGATGCGCGGCTCGGCCGCCTTTGCAATTGCCACTATCCGGACACTTTGGGGCTATTCGCCCACGCAGATGCAGGTCGAGGTGGATGGGATTGTCGAAGAGTTTGAAGGATACTTCGCCGTGATTGCCAACGCGAGCGGTTACGGCGGCGGCATGAAGATCGCGCCCGGCGCCAGCCTTTTCGATGGCCATCTCGACGTCTGCTGCGTAATGGCGGCGCCGCGACTCAGTTTTCTCGCGGCGGCGGGAAGAGTCTACCGCGGCCGCCACGTCACTCATCCGGCGGTCCTCATGCGCCGTGGGCGGCAGATCAGCGTATTCTCTGATCCGCCGGTTCCGGTCACGGTGGATGGCGAAGTCATTCACAGAACACCGCTTCACGTAAAGGTCGTGCCATCCGCGCTCCGCGTGGCGCTTCCAGGAGATCTCAAACAGCCCGCATGAACGCAGCAGAATCCAACCAATTGTCCGCCCCGGGCACAGCCCAATCTCGTCCCTCACGCGCGGCCGACGTTCACGCGGGGTTTCTGACGCCTCCCCGGGACTGTGGCCCGCTCCCGTACTGGTTCTGGAACGGTCGACTGGATGAAAACGAGCTTCTGCATCAGCTCGGACAGATCAATGCCGCCGGATGCGCGGGCGCCATCATCTATCCGCGGCACGGACTGCGCACCCGTTATCTCTCGGACGAATGGATCCGGCTGGTCGGGGTTGTCGCAGCGAAGTCAAGGAAGCTTGGCCTGGCGCTCTGGATCGCCGACTCGGAAAACTGGCCTGGCGGAACACCAGCGGGCGCGAACGACGCGTGGTATCTTAAGATCGCCCGCCAGAATGCCGCGGGAGAGACACCCCATGTCTTCCATACGCTTGGCGCCACACTGGCGGCGTGCGCCTTTCTGCGACCCGGTGATCAAACGCAGATCTCTGATCCGGCCGATCTTTTGGACCTGACGTCGCAAGCGCAGGGGTCCCGGCTGGAATGGACCCCACCGGATGGGCGATCCTGGGAGGTGGTCATCTTTAGCGCCTTCCGCTACGCCCACGCCGATCTGATGGCCGATGGCGCCGGAGAACGGCTTTTAGCCTCCACTCACTCGGTTTACGAGGCTGCGCTCGGCGATCTGAAATCGGCGGGAATCACCGGCTTCTATTCTGACGAAATCGCACTCCTGAGCATCTGGAATCTGCCGGATGAGCACGCCCTACCCTGGACTCCGGCGTTGGCGCAATCCATTGCCCTTGATGACGACGACGGTCTGCTCCCGGCCCTCCTCCCACTCGCTCTGGAGACGTTCGACTCCGCGCGACGCAGACAGCGGTACTACGAGGCCCTCGCGGATCGCTGCGAAAGCCACTTTTTTCAGCCCGTAAGGCTCTGGCTGGATGAGCGGGGGCTGCTCTGGGGAGGGCATTTTCTTTTTGAGGAGCCTTTGATCGAGCAGGCGCACAGCCAGGCCGACCTGGGCCGGATGATCCGGTATTTTGATCTTCCGGCGGTCGATAATCTCCGGCTGGCGCCACCCGGGAATGAAGTCAACCTGGTCTGCTCGATCGCGCGGCAGAGTGATCGGCCGGCCGCCGTAGAAGCTTTCGGCGGGTCCGGATGGGGACTCGATCTGAAAGGGCGCCGGCGGAATTTTGACCTCCTGGCCGTCCGGGGCGCCACGCGGCTAATCCCGCACGGTCTATTTTACAGCTCCGCCGGCAAGCGAAAGCTTGAGAATCCGCCGTCGGAGTTTCTGCGTGAGCCGTTCGGCGTCGATTATCCATCTTTCGCGGATCACGTGCGTCGAATCTGCTGGATTATGACGCAGGGCCGGGCAACGCCGCGGATTGCGCTCTTCTACCCCCTCCGGTCCGCCTGGCGGGCGCCCGATGACGATGGATTTTCGAGATCCGAACGAGGAATGTCGCAGGCGCTGGAGGATGATTTTCATTACGTGACGACGCTGCTGGACGAGCTGCAGTACGAATATGAGATCGTTGATGAAACGGCGCTCGCCGCTGCGGAATTGATAGGAAATCGGATCCGGATTGGAAGCTGCGATTTTCCTATTCTCGTCCTCCCGTCGGTTACGACTATTGCCCGAGCGGCGTGGGAGCGAATCATCGAGTTTTTCGAGCAGGGCGGCCGTGTTTTTTGTCTGGGCATGATGCCCGACGCTTTTGAGGATGGCCCGAGCGAGGAGCTGGCGCGGCAGATCCTGAAACTGGCCGCGATTGAAGTGGATCTCGTGCGCCAGGCTTATCTTTTGAGGGCAAAGATGGGGGTTGGTGGGCAGGAGGTTTACACCTTCACTCGTAAGAATCCTGATGGCGGCCGGCTCTCGGCTATCCAGGCGGCGCTGAGCCTGGATCCGGAGTTTGCGCGAGGCGAAGCGCGTCAGACTCTGCACGCCCTCTTTCCGCCCGACTTTGACTGCCGCGATGCAAGAATCCGCTGCCGACGGCGCTCGCTCGGGGGTCTCGACCTCTACTGGGTAGTCTCTACCGCCGATGAAACAATCGACGCCCGGGTTGGCTTGCGCAGCCACGGCGCGCCGGAGATCTGGAACAGCGTTTCCGGCGCCCGGGAGCCGATCTGGCAATATATTTGGGTGGGCACGGATCAGTCCGTCGTCTCGCTTCGCCTTGCGCCCGGTGAAGGCGTTCTGGTAGCGGTCCCATTAGAGGAAGAGCCGCACGTGGAAGCGGCGAACTTCGTTCCGGACGCGGTCAACTTGCTGCCAGCGGACGAGAATAAGTCTCCTTCCACGGCAGCCCGGAGATCGTCCAATTGGCCCGGCGTTGAGATTCGTGGATGGGACGATCCCGCAAGGGCGCTCAAGCCGGTAGCGTCCCTCAATGGTCCGCCGCAGGTGATCTGGAAGCGAGGCGCCGAACCGATCACGCTGGCGGCGCCGGCGGTTCCCGCGCCGCCGATTCTCAACCTGCGAAGTGGTTGGGCGCTTCGCAGACTGGATCCGAACGTACTCGTGTTAGATGAATGGCGCTGGCACGCCGATGAGCGCGGCCGGGGCTGGATTCTGATGTGGCAGCGCCGGCCGCATCCGGACTGGGATCTCGTTCCCCCTCGTCAGACTCTTGGCTGGTTTCCAGAATTGGAACCCATCGAGCGAAATCGCCCCTCGTACGCCTGGTACCAGACCGGTTTCAGCGTTCAGGAATGGCAGCAGGGCAGACCGCTCTGGATCGCCCTGGACGCGATAGACGCTCCCTACCGATGCTGGGTGAATGGCGACGAGCTGACGCCGCAGCCGGCATCAGCGATTCCGTCCGTAGTTCGCGGCGCCGCGCTGCAAGATCCCATGCTCTCCTGGATCGATCTCAGCGCGGTGGCGGAAACCGGTCATCACGTTGTAACTCTCCTGGCTGACTATCGCGAGACTCTCGTCACGACCCCCGATAATCGCGCGCGCATTCCAGTCGATCTGGTTCCTGGACGTGCTCGTCTCGTCGGAGAGTTTGCGGTGATCGAGCGCCCGCGCGGACTCGCTCTCACGGCGCGAGAGCCGCGCGAGGCCGCCACCGGATCCTGGACCGATTTCGGCTATCCCCACTACTCGGGTGGCATGCTTTACGAACAAGAGGTGAACATTCCCGCAGAATATGAAGACGCGCAGATTTTCATTGAAATCGGCAGCGCGGCGGCCGTTGTTCACGCTAGCGTCAATGAGAAGAGTCTGGTTCTTCCCTGGGAGCCTTTCCGCGTCGACATCACGTCACTGGTTACGCCCGGTAAATCCGCGAAGATCGGGCTCATCATCCGGAACAACTGCGCCAACGCGCTCCTCGGTAGAATGGACCCGTCAGGATTGCTGCAGGACGCCCGCCTGGCGGCCTATCCGCGGGTACAAATCTCAAGCCGGCAGCAATAATTCAAAAATCGATCGGCTTTATTTATTTGCAAAACTGGCTTGCGTCGATTGAACACCGTATGATGAGGGAAATGATCACGAACAGGGAGTTTTGACACCAACCACGAGAGGATGGAGCTATGTCGCCCGACGAGGTATCACAGGCGAGTGTCAAGCGGCGGCCCGGCAAGACGCCCTTCGAGATTGTGGTTAACGAAAACGTCAAGCCGCCGATACTTTCACTTAAAGGCGATGTCGATGTCGCCGTCGCCGAAAAGCTGCATGAGCAGTTAAGTCGGCTGGTTGAACGCGGCCATAATCAGCTCACCATCGATTGTGAGGGAGTGAGCTATTTCGACTCAACCGGGCTATCCGAATTAGTTTGGGCGGTCCGGCGGATGCCGGACCACGGACGGGTGCGGCTTGTGGGATGCAGCCCCCGCCTCATCAAACTCTTGAACGTCACCGGGCTTGACAATATTTTCGAGCTGGTCCTGCCAAGCGCGGCCTGAGCGCTTTGAACGGTCTTCTGCCCGTCGTTGTTTGAGAGGAGACAGGTTTGTCGGCGGTCACGCTCGTGCACGACGCGGCGGCCGGACGTACCCGGTTTCGAGTAGAAGCCATGCGGTCCGCTCCGGCGCTTGCTCGCGTGCTCGAAGAGCAAACTCTGCTCTTTCCGGGCGTCTTAGAAGTTACCGCCAATCCGCTCACGGGTAGTCTCCTCGTCCGGTATGATCCGGCCGTCACCGGTTCGGCGATTCTCCTCAGTTTTATCGGCGCCCTTGTCGACTCGGCGCCGTGGGCGCAGGGTGCGCCGCCGCGTCAATCCGGCACAGGCGCCTCCAAGACGGCGAGGCGGCGAAAAGGACGCGACGCGAACCAGGATAGCGAACCCTGGCACCGGATGAGCGCGGATCTTGTCGCGGCTAAACTGAAGACCAGCCTGTTCCGCGGCCTCACCTCGAGCCAGGCCTCACGACGTTTGGGCCGGTACGGGCGCAACGAAGTTCCCGATATCCCCCGGCGGCCCCGGGGCGCGATCCTCACGGATCAGCTAATATCGGCGCCAGGCGTCATGCTCTCAGCGGCCGCGGTATTCTCGATGATCACGGGCGCCGTCACCGATGCTCTCTTCATCAGCGGCGCTCTGGTTGGCAACGTCGCGCTCGGTTTCTTCACTGAGGATTATGCAGAACGAACGATTCAGTCCCTCCGCCAGGTGGGCGCCGCGCAAGCGCGTATCTTACGCGATGGCCGACGCAGCCGGATCCCTATCGAAGAGGTGGCGCCCGGCGATATCCTGATTCTGGAACCGGGACACGTGGCGGCGGCGGACGGACGCCTGATCCGTGTGGAAAAGCTGGTGATGGATGAGTCACTGCTCACGGGCGAGAGCGTCGGACAGCCGAAAACAGTCTCGTCAATCGATCAGCCGGAACTCCCCATTGCCGATCGAGCCAACATGATTTACGCCGGATCGGCTGTATCATCCGGGCGCGGGGCCGCTGTTGTAACAGCGACGGGGCTGCACACTGAGCTCGGCAGGATCAGGACGCTGATTCGCGAATCGCCTGACACTCCACCACCGATGTCGCGAGAATTGCAGCGGCTCGGCAGCACGCTGGCGATGCTTTCGGTGGGCGTTTGCGCCGGGTTTGGCGCCCTTGGCATCCTGTTCGGCCTCCCGCCCGTGCAGGTCCTGGCGGTCATGGCTTCACTGGCGGTCTCAGCCATTCCCGAAGGACTACCAACCGTCGCTACCACAACCCTGGCGTTGGGAATGAAGCGTCTCAGAGAAAGCAACGTGGTGATTCGTCGTCTGCCGGCCGCCGCCGCTCTCGGCAGCGCCACGGTTCTCTGTGTTGATAAGACCGGCACGCTCACGGAGAATCGGATGAGCGTCCGATGCTTCGTTCTGAACGATGCCGAGACGGAGATCGCCGAGACGGCCGACAACGTCCGCTGCGTTCGACACGGGCAGTACATTTCGCCACAGGACGACCCCGCCCTCCTCTCCGCCATGCAAGTTGGGGCGCTCTGCACCGAGGCGGAATTGACGCCCGGGCGCGACGGTGGATGGGACGCCATAGGCAGCTCCACTGAGCAGGCTCTGCTGCTCACCGCGATTCGGGCCGGGGTTGACGTGCCGCGGTTCCGCACCGAGATGCAGACCCATGAGATACAGGAACGATCTCCCGGCCGCAATTACATGATTTCGCTGCACGACCGGCTCGATGGCGGAACTGAACTGCTGGTAAAGGGTGCGCCGGAGGAAGTGATCGCGCTCTGCTCGGCGGAGGTTTCGCCGGATGGAATGGGCGAACTCTCGCCTCGTCGACAGATCCAACTCCTGGAATGGAACGAGCGTCTCGCCGGGCGAGGCTTGCGGGTGCTGGGACTCGCCAGGACCGTCCTGCAGCCAGGGGAGGTCTGGAATGGATCCCATCGCCGGCTCGCCTTCGTTGGACTGGTGGGTCTGGATGACCCGGTGCGCGGCGGCGCGCGCGAGGCTGTCGAGCAGTTGGCGCGCGCCGGGATCCGCACCATCATGCTGACCGGTGATCAGCGAATCACCGCTGCTTCGGTGGGCCGCGCGATCGGTCTGGGGAATGGGTCTGCGGCGCGAGTGGCCAATGCGGCGGCCATCCAGGAGAGCCTGGCAAGTGGACAGCCCCTCCCCGACGTCCTTGCCAGGGTTTCGCCGGATCAGAAGTATACGATTGTCAGGCTGCTGCAGGACCGCGGCCATGTTGTGATGATGACGGGGGACGGGATCAACGACGCCCCTGCCCTCAAGGCCGCCGATGTTGGTGTGGCGATGGGCGCGCGCAGCACACAGGTGGCCCGAGACCTCGCCGACGTTATTCTGCTGGATGATAACCTTGGCAACATTCCGGTTGCGGTCAGCCAGGGACGCACGATCTTTGATAATATCCGGAAGTCGCTGCGGTTCCTGCTCGCCTCAAACCTGTCGGACATCGGGCTCGTCGGCGCGTCGCTCCTGCTTCGATCCCCGTTTCCTCTGACTGCGCTGCATCTTCTCTGGATGAACCTGGTTACCGACGTTTTTCCCGCCATCGCGCTTGCGCTCGAGCACCCGGAGCCGGACGTGATGCTGCGCCCCCCCCGGCCGCCGGGCGAGCCCCTGCTGACCCGATCACTCTGGCGGCTTGTGGGTCGTGAGGCCGCGGTCATCGCCGCCGCGACTTATGGAACCTACGCCTGGAGTCTGAGCCGTTACGGCGCTGGCGCCCGGTCGCGTACTGTGGCATTCAACACGATCACGATGTCGCAGATTCTCTACGCGCTGGCCTGCCGATCCGAACGTCCCGGAATCGCGGGCGCGGGTGGACAGGGCAATCGCTACTTGCTCAGTTGTCTTGGCATATCCGCCGCAGCCCAGGCTCTTACGACGCTGCTCCCGCCCCTCCGCCTCCTGCTCGGCACGACTCCTCTCTCTGCGTCCGATTGGATCGCCGTCGCCACCGGATCCGGCGCCGTCATCGGCCTTACGGAAGGGCTGAAGATGCTCCCATCTCCCGGACCACGGCAAATTGCCGCGGGTAACGCTTCTGATAACAGCTCGGTTTTGCCGCTGCCGGCGCCGTTCCCCATCAGTCAGCGCCCCGCCGAGATGCGCGGTTGAGGCTCAGCAGGCTTAAGAAAGCCTCGAGTGGCGGAAGCATCCGGCGATAGAAGCACGCGACGGGAAGCGGCTCAACGGGTTCCTGGAACGGACAGAGTTGGAGACCAACCCGGGCGGCGTCCTCCGTCATCACCTCTAGAGGCACAACCGCGCTGCCAAAACCCGCCGCCACGAGCATTCGAATCACTTCGAGACTGTCGGCCTGCGCCACAATCCGCGGGGCTACGCCGTAATGCTGGAACGCCCGATCCACCGCCGACCGGAGCGACCCGGGCGAACTGATCACGAGAGGCGCCGCATCCAGGGCCCGGATCGAACGGGGCGCCGCTATCGCCGGTCCCTGGCAGAGAAGCCCCAGGTGAAGCTGCCGCCACTCCAGGCTCTGCAGACCCGGCAATCGCTCCGGGGCGGACCCGATGCCCACGTCCACGACGCCTTCACGGACCAGATCGGGCATCCGTCTCGACGTCTCATTCGATAGGGTCAACTCGTATTCCGGGTGGCGCCGCCGCATCTCGCGCAGCACCGGCGGGAGGAGGTAGAGGCATACCGTCGCGGTCGCTCCGATCCGGAGCACGCCGCGCTGGCCCCGCCCAAACGCCCCCATTTCGGTCTCAAGGTCCTCAACCCGGTCCAGGATCTCTTGCGCTCGTCTCAGAAACTCTTCTCCCGCTTGCGTCAACTGCAGCCGGCGGCCCGACCTCTCGAACAGCGGCGTCCCCATCCGCTTTTCCAAGGCCTGAATCCGACGGCTGATCGCCGGCTGCGAAAGATGCGCCTCTTCACTCGCCCGGCGCATCGTTCTCGCCTTTACGATGGTAAGCATCAACTGCAGATCATGAGTTTCGATCATGCGTCAACCTTTGCGACAACAATCGCGCGTCGCAGCTCCAGCAGCCGAATTACCGGCGAGCTTATAGCCGGCGCAGGCGCCGGATTCCATTTGAAAATAATTGGAGCAGCAGCCCGTGGTCCGGATGGCTCGTGCATCCTCCGGCGCCTTTGATGTCACCAGATTATCACATCTTCAATAATTATGCATAAACCATCGGCCTCTTCCTCTGCGATAATAATAGCGGTAACGACGTTACCCGGCAGCGCCCGGAAAACAACCGCGGCGCAGCCATTCGGCGAGGAGTGAGAAACGTGCCAAGGACAATGCTGGAAAAGATCTGGGAAAGCCACGTGGTGAATCAGGAGGCGGGCAAGCCGGCCGTGCTCTATGTCGATCTCCACCTGGTTCACGAAGTCACGTCTCCACAGGCGTTCGAGGGACTTCGACTCGCCGGCCGCCGGGTGCGGCGGCCGGATCAGACATTTGCAACGATGGACCACAATGTGCCGACCTGGTCACGGCTGCTCCCTATCACGGACGAGATTGCAAAGCAGCAAATGGAGACACTGGCGCGCAATTGCGCCGAATTCGGGATTACTCTATACGATCTGCACAGCGCCCGGCAGGGGATCGTTCACATCATCGGTCCTGAGCTCGGTCTCACTCAGCCGGGACTCACCATCGTCTGTGGCGACAGCCACACGGCGACCCATGGCGCATTCGGGGCGCTCGCCTTCGGTATTGGCACATCCGAAGTGGAGCACGTGCTGGCGACCCAATGTCTCCAGCAGTACAGTCCGCGGTCTCTCGAAATCCGGGTGAATGGCCAGCTTCCGCCGGGTGTGACGGCCAAGGACGTCATCCTCGGTATCATCGGCAAGATCGGTACGGACGGCGCCACCGGCTGCGCCATCGAATACACGGGCGCCGTAATTCGGTCCCTTTCTATGGAAGGTCGGATGACCGTTTGCAATATGTCGATCGAGGCCGGCGCCCGCGCTGGGATGGTGGCGCCGGATGAGAAGACCGTGGAATATCTAAGGGGAAGGCCATTTGCGCCGCAGGGGAAGGACTTTGAAATAGCGGCCGAGTCGTGGCTCTCACTACCGAGTGATCCCGGCGCACAGTTCGACCGCGTGGTTGAGGTAGATGGAAGCCGGCTGGAACCGTTTGTGACCTGGGGCACCAGTCCGGGCATGGTGGCGCCGGTCAGCGGCGCGGTTCCCGATCCCGCATCTTTTGCAACCGAGGGCGAGCGCAAGGCCGCCGAACGGGCGCTCGAGTACATGGGGCTGCAGCCCGGGGCGCCGATGCAGGATATTCAGCTCGATACCGTCTTCATCGGATCCTGTACGAACGCGCGGATTGAGGATCTCCGAGAAGCCGCCCAGATCGTTCGCGGCCGCAAAGTTCACGAGGGACTCCGGGCGATGGTGGTACCCGGTTCAAACCAGGTCAAGTTACAGGCCGAAAAAGAGGGTCTTTCCGAGGTATTCAAGGCAGCGGGTTTCGATTGGCGAGAAGCCGGCTGCTCGATGTGCCTGGGCATGAACCCCGATATCCTTCAGCCCGGGGAGCGTTGCGCATCCACGTCCAACCGCAACTTTGAGGGCCGCCAGGGAAAAGGCGGCCGCACCCATCTTGTGAGTCCCGCCATGGCCGCCGCAGCCGCCATTGCCGGCCGACTGGTGGATATCCGGGAGTGGACGAAGGGTAATTGAGGCGGCCGGGTCGTCTTCGAACAGAACCAATCACTGAATGAGAGAAGAACATGCAGAAACTGACCGAAATCAGCGGGATAGCCGCTCCGCTCGACCGAGACAACGTCGACACCGACCAGATCATCCCCAAGCAGTTTCTCAAGCGGATTGAGCGGACCGGGTTTGGAAAGTATCTCTTCTTCGACTGGAGATACCTTCAGAGTGGCGGCCCGGATCCCGGCTTCGAGCTGAACCGGCCCGGTTACGAGGGCGCAGCGATTCTCATAGCCGGAAAGAACTTTGGCTGTGGGTCCTCCCGCGAGCACGCGCCATGGGCGCTTCTTGACTACGGATTCCGTGTGATTATCGCGCCCTCGTACGCCGACATCTTCTACAACAACTGCTTCAAGAACGGAATTCTTCCGGTCACGCTCCCTGATTCAGAAGTCACCCGGCTGCTCGAAAACGCCAAAACGCATCCCGGATATCGCCTCGACGTCTCGCTCGAAAACCAGGAGATCACCGACGACTCCGGTTTCAGAGCGTCGTTCGAGGTTGAGCCATTCCGGCGGCACTGTCTCCTGAACGGCCTGGACGACATCGAGTTGACGCTTCAGCACGAGGCCGCTATCACCTCCTACGAATC
Organism: Armatimonadota bacterium; assembly: GCA_035686845.1. Classification (GTDB taxonomy): domain Bacteria; phylum Armatimonadota; class DASRZA01; order DASRZA01; family DASRZA01; genus DASRZA01. Next base: position 18,974 of record DASRZA010000214.1, read on the forward strand.
ACGCCGGCCCGACTGGCTGCCGCGCGTTCAAAACCCCGCCTGATTGACCCTGTGGCGCGTCCGGCGAATACCTGGGCGCGCCTCGGTACGATCCCGGACCAAGGCGGTCTTTCACAGTCAATCTGAGCGTTACGACCAGGACTCCACACGTAGTCCGGGTAACTGATCGAAGTGGCGGCGATTGCAGGTGACAAGAGTGGCGTTGGCAGCTTTCACGATGGACGCGATGCGCAGATCGTTTGCGCCACCTTTGAGCTTCGCGGATTGCCAGTCGCTAAACTGCGTTTCGGCGGCGTCGCTGTCGCGCAGAATGTGGACGCGAGAGAGACTCTCGATCGTCTCCACGAACCAACCATAGGCGCTCACAATGGCTCTGGCATCGCCGCGTCCCTGGGCTGCTCGGATCTTGTCCAGGCGACCACGGAGCAGCTCTTCGGCCGTCACCGCAGTGATGGCCTGCTCGTCGGCCGGAATTGCCGCTACTCTCTTCACAAATTCCGCGGTCCCGCGAAGGATCTGACTGAGCGCATCGGTGTCAAAGACTATCACTCGGATCCCTATCGCGAGCGGCGCGCATTCCCCTCTCGGTGTGAACAACGAATCCACCAGTATCGCTCGGATCCCGGTCGCGAGCGGCGTAAGCGTTCTTCACGAGTTCCGGTAGGTCCGGATCATCAGCGAAGGTCCCGGCGAGGGCGCTTAATCCGACGCGAGGGGCGCCCCTGATTGACTGGATGAGCCTATACGGCGCTTTCTGGCGCGACCGTTTCGATCGCCCTTTTGAATGAGATACAGGATGGAACAATGAGCCAAAATGACACCACCACGCGCTCTGTTGTCATCGAACCGGAAATACCGTATCCGCCGGAGAAGGTCTGGCGCGCGCTCACTCAGCCACACCTGATCGAGGAGTGGCTCATGAAGAACGAATTCGAGCCCGTCGTAGACCACCAATTCAAACTTAGCGCGGACTGGGGCGCAGTCGACTGCAGGGTCCTGGAAGTCCAGCCAAATGAGACGCTGTCTTACACGTGGGATGCGCATGGCCTCGAGAGCGTGGTAAGATGGACCCTCACCCCCACGAGCACAGGGACCCACCTGCGCATGGAGCAGTCGGGCTTCCGGCCGGATCAGGAGTGGTTTTACCAGGGCGCCAGGGGCGGTTGGCCGCAGTTCTTTTCGGCCCTGGAGCAGGTGCTGGCGCGGATAGATTGAAGCCTGCCGGCGCAAATCAGCCCGAGATTCAGTTTACCGCGCTGCGCAACGTAATCACACGCAGGTTGGGAAACATCCGTCTTAGCCGCTCTTCGCCGATATCGTTTTCTGAGAGCGCCTGGTCTATCTCCTCTGGGAACGCCTGGTAGTAGTTCAGGGCCACGATCACGTTTTCGACCGGACATTGCAAGTAGGCCGCGGTGCGCCCGGCGTCCAGATCGAAACCTCTGGCTACCATGACGAACTCCCATGCCGCCATGCCCGACTGCTTAACAAACGGCTGTCGACCTATGAATGTGTTGCGGAACTCGATCCCTGCGAATTCTTCCTCTCGCAGCGCCTCGTCCAGCAGCAAAACCCTGGCGCGGGTGCGGGTCATGCCATTGCCAAGCATCCGGGCGAAACGGTCCAGGCGGCTTACCAGTTCATCCGGCAGGCGCAGGCTGGTCGTCTGAGACATTGCAAACTCCTCGCTTCCGTTCTCAATTGTGCCTATTGTGTACATTGTAAACAATGCAGACGATTGTGGTGAACTTTCACTCTCTGTCGTTCTCTCGTGTCGCACGAATCGATTGGCCACGGGCTTGTTAGCGAGCTAGTGCGCTTGAGCGAAGGCTCAAGCCCGATGCCAGATGGGCCGGGCGTCCGCGCCGCTGTGCGGACGTGAGATCCGCGCGGCCCCGATTGGGACCTGCAATCACTCAAAACTCGGGTGGCACGACCTTTCTCCACGAGCCGGCCCGCTGGGCGGCGCGTGTTGTCCGTCGAACTCCTTCGGTTTCGTCAACGGCTATCTCAACATCTGCGGGGCTTCGTGTCGGCGAAAGCCGGCGGTGACGTAGTTGGCCGGCGAATCATTGGAAGTTTTGCTGAAACGAGCGCTGACAGAATGAGAGTTCAAAGGACGGCAAGATAGTCAGGCATAAAATTGGTATGTCAGGCTGTCCTTTCAGAAGAATTTCGGCCCGTTACTTAGCGTCGTCCATCACGTCAGCCCTAACAGAATTTACGTAGGAGGTGCGTGTGGGAGGTTTTGGAATACACCTTACCACGTGGGTTATCGAGGATCTCCTTATTGCCAACGTCGGCTCGTAACGCTCGATCATGTGTGCAAACAAGCCTGACGCGACCCGCTCGCGCCAGTGCGAGAATGTGAACGTCGTCAGACGTGCAAACGTCTAATTTCTTGAGGGCCTTACACTCTGCTTCAATTAAATCGCCTGCGACGGCACGAGCGCGCCCCGCCTGATCGAGGACGTGGATTACGTGAAGAATGTCTCGGTTCGCTCTGTATTCGTCAAGTAGTTTACCTCCGTAAACAAGCCGTACGAGAGGAGCTTTCTTGCCAAACAGATTGCGATGAAGTGTGCAATAGTCTGGGTGATTTGCTTTGAGCAGGACTGCCTCAGCAATGTTGATGTCAACGATCAAGCACATATTTGCTATCGCTCCGCCCTTTCCAAGAGATTTAGCTCCTCCTGTAAGAAGAAGTCACGATAGGACGGAGGAGCGTGACAAATATCGCCTGACTCGCTAAGCGAAATCTCATACGGCGTGGTTTCGAAGCGATCCTTTTCAAGGTAAAGAATCGACACGTCAGCCGCGGGGATTCGACCTTTTCCGACCTCCATACGAACACGATCGATAATGTAATCGCTATGTGTTTCAATTATGAACTGCTTGTTCCCATCGACGACGAGGTCGACAAACAAGGAACCCAGTGCAGCTTGAGCACGCGGATGCAGATGAACCTCGGGTTGTTGAAGGAGCAGGACGTTTTGCCGTGTCGTCATCAAACACTGGACGATTACCGGCAACACCTGACTAACGCCGTACCCAACGTCTATGAGATTCGCGGAGCGATTTGAGCCGGTCACCATGACCTGGCTGGGATCTCCTAAATGTTTACCAAGTCTTCTAACATCCAGTTTTGTGTAGAGTCCCGATTCTTTCCCAAATCGCTCAATGATAGCTTTGCTCTTCGAATCCGCCAGAAGATTGGACAGTACGAATGGAACGTGTTCTCCCTCGGGTGAGAACTCTTCGGTGATTTCATCATAGGTACGGCGCGGCTTTGTCCTGATTGGCGCGATAGACAACGTTCGTCCGTAAGGGAGCTGCAACCTAAGCTGTGCGAGTTCTAACAGTACCTTTTGGCGTATGTTACTGTTCTTCGCGGATCGACGCCGCGAAGCTAACATGAGAAGATTATAGAAACTCTCAATCCCCGTCCCAGATAAAGCCGCCGGAATCTCGTCGTCATCGCTAATTGTCTCGGGCTCGAAAGGCCTCCCGTCTTTTTCACCCTCAATTACGACTTGTGATTCGCCACTCGCCTGACTAAAGCGAACGCGGTACTCTGACGCCTTGCTCTTTATGGCCAGTGATGAGAGTTGTACCAAACCCTCACTGCCAACATAGGTCGCCACCAGTTCAGTGACCCCACCCACAGCACGATCTGGCTGCACATAGCCGAGTGAGAATGACTCCGCACGCCCGTAACTGCCGCCCTTGAACGTCGCAATGGTATCGTAGTTTCCAAGGGAATAAGGAGGCTCGTTAAAGCGCGGACGAAAGGGGAACCCAACTGAATCATTTACGGCGGCAAATGAAGCTAGTAGAGTAGTTTTGCCAGAGCTGTTTTCGCCGGTTACCAGAGTTAGGGCTTTAATCGGTATCACGTGTCGCCGGACGAAAGACCTGACGTCTTCGATGATTAGCCTCATACGCACTCTCCTACCTTTTTCTCGGGGGCCCGAATCCCATCCACTTCGCGAGCATTTCCGGGCGACGACCGGCAGCGCGGCTTTCGACCGGGGCTGCGGGTAAAGTTTTCTTTCGACCGGCCCTAACCTCCTCTATTCCGCTCAGTCCGCTCACAAGTCAGTTGGTACCGAAGCGCCCCACCGCCAGAATGTCAGCCGGCCGCGCCGCCCTACGACTGGTCGCGGCTTATTCCATCGAGATGCCAGCGGCGCGTTCGCTATGAGGTTGCTAATGCCAGGCATACGTTGACGCTAAGAGCGCCTAACAGAACGCGCCGAAGGCGCCGCCCGATGTAGGCGCCGAATCGCGTCGTGGATGACTCCTCGGCGACAGCCTCGCCCGCGTAACCACGCCGACCCGGAATGGAGCGCGGCAGGGCGCGTTTTGTAAGGACCACCAAGCAGCCTTGTGCCCTCGTACCAATGTGTCTGCAGTCCGCCGCGGCGAGAGAGCATCCATAGTTAATGTTACAACATCGGGAAGCGCGGCGTCCCGATTTGCTGGCAAATCACCCATCTGCCGGGTGACCGTCGAGGCGCTGAACCTGAATGATGAGATAATTGTGCAGGCGCGGGAGCGGTGGGCGTGGGGCGGATGGTGGCCGCCCGAGCCATGAACGCTACCGGCGGTGAGCCGTCGGGCACGTCTACTCATTCATGATGAGAATGGCGATACGACCGAGAACTTGCCGCCCGGCGGTCTGCGTGGTATACTACCACCAACGGTCAGGGACGAAATGGGAGCGCCTGTCCGCCAAGAGGGCCCATAGCTCAGCGGTTAGAGCGGCCGGCTCATAACCGGCTGGTCGTAGGTTCGAATCCTACTGGGCCCATCGATCCGATTTGACCCTCCAACCGGCTCCCTTCAAGGACGCGTCCGTGTACATCCTCGGCATCAACGCCTATCATGCGGACGCGTCCGCGTGCCTCTTAGAGGACGGGCGCATCGTCGCTGCCGCCGCCGAAGAGCGATTCAATCGCTGTAAGCACTCCGCCGGCTTTCCCGAAGCCGCCATCCGATTTTGCCTCGCGAAGGCCGGGATCCGGGCCGATCAGATCGATCACGTCGCCGTCTCGCGAGACCCGAGCGCACGTCTCCAACAGCGTGTGATCGACGTCGCGTTGAACGTCTTCCCTCGAAATGTGACGGTTAAGGATCGCCTCGCGAGCGTGGGGCGTCTTCGCCCCGTCGAGGAATCACTGGCTCGGGCGCTGGACATTCCTGTCTCGGAGCTGCACGCGCGGTTTCATAACGTCGAGCACCACCGGGCGCATCTTGCCAGCGCGTTCTTCGCTTCGCCTTTTGAGGAGGCGGCGCTGCTCTCGGTGGATGGGTTTGGGGATTTTGTGGGCGCCATGACCGGGCACGGCAAGGGGACCGCGATCGAGACGCTTGATACCGTAGAATATCCTCATTCACTCGGTATCTTCTACACCGCGGTCACCCAGTATCTTGGCTTCCCCCATTACGGGGATGAGAGCAAGGTAATGGGGCTCGCGTCGTACGGATCGCCCCGGTATCTCAAAAAGTTCAATGATATTCTCCGGCTGCTCCCCTCCGGTCGCTTTGAATTGAACCTGGACTATTTTACGCACCATTCGTACGGCGTGCAGATGATCTGGGAATCGGGGGCGCCAGTCATGGTAGACGTCTGGTCCGCGGCCTTCGCCGAAGCTCTCGGGCCGGCGCGCTCCTCAGATCAATCGATTAACCAGCGGCACATGGATATTGCCGCGTCGCTGCAGGCATCACTGGAGAACGCGCTGGAGCATATCTGCGCAGAACTTTATCACCGGACGCAAAGCCATTCCCTTGGTTTCGCGGGCGGAGTGGCGCTCAACTGCACTTTCAATGGAAAGATTCGGGAGCGGACGCCATTCGAGGAGGTCTTTATCCCGCCGGCCGCGGCCGATGATGGCACCGCGGTCGGCGCCGCGTACGCCGTTTACCATGAGATGGGCGGTGAACGGCGTCCTCCAATGCGCCACCCGTACACCGGTCCGTCGTTTTCCGAGGAGGAGATTCGCACGGCCATCGAACGACGAAATCTTTGCTATACCGCGCTCGACTCGGTCGACGCCGCCGCGCGTGCCGCCGCTCACTCGATCGCCGGGGGCGCCGTGGTGGGCTGGTTCCAGGGCGGCATGGAGATGGGACCACGGGCGCTCGGTAACCGGAGCATCTTAGCCGATCCTCGCCGCCCCGAAATGAGGGAAATTTTGAACGACCGGATCAAGCGGCGGGAGTCGTTTCGTCCGTTCGCTCCTTCGATTCTGAATGAGCGGGTGTCGGATTTTTTTGAGCACTCGCTCCCCAGTCCATTTATGTCGATGGCGTTCCACGCGAAGCCTGATAAACGATCCATGATTCCGGCAGCGCTGCACGTGGATGGCACAGCGCGACTGCAAACAGTTGACCGGGAAATTAATCCCATTTTTTGGAAGCTGATTCGCGCCTTTGAGGATGAAACCGGCGTGCCGGTCGTATTGAACACTTCGTTCAACGAGAACGAGCCGATTGTTTGCACCCCCGATGACGCGCTCGACTGCTTTATTCGCACCCGGATGGACTTCGTCTTTCTCGATCGCTTTATGATCACGCGCGAATCGGCGCCCAGCGAAATCGATCAGGAAGCAGCCACCAGGTAGTCGGCCACAATCCGGGCGTAACAATCAATTCCCGCGGCGCTCAGATGAATGCCGTCTTCCGCGAGCGCTTCCCTCAGAGAGACGCCCGATCCGGGAAAGCGCCGCCGCATATCCAGCAGCGGAGTGCCGGTTTGCCCGGCGACCGCGGCGGTAATCGCGCTATATTCCTGGCTGTGCTGCTCGTACGACCGGCCATCGGGCAGAACCCGCGTGACCAGGGTCGAGTGATTGGCGATGAGTATGGGCGCCGCGCTCTGTTTCCGAATGCGGTCCACCAGCGTCTTCAGGTTATCCCCAAACCGGGCCGGTTGAGTGCGGGGCCGGGGTCCATTTAGAATGACATTGCAGTCATTGAATCCGAACTGAATGAATACGATTCCCGGTTTGCGAGCGATCACGTCCTGTTCCAATCGCTTAAGACCCTGCGTGCTGGTATTCCCACGAACGCCCGCGTTGAATACGTGGATATCCTGCCAGCCGCGTCCGCGCATCAGTTTTTCGAGCGCCTCCGGCCAACCCGAGGCGGCAATCGAATCTCCAAGGCAGACGATGGGATGAACGTTCATAGCCGCGCCGTCAGTGACCGAATTCATGGATGCCGCCGCGCCGCCGGTGACGGGATTCATAGATGCCGCCGTGCCGCAAGCGTCAGCAGCGCAATTACTGTCGCCATCGTCGTCTGAGTTTGCAGCGCCAAATCGCCCTTCATCCCTTCGACTCCGGGCAGCTCCGAGCCGGGAGTGCCATCTATCGCCCCCTCCAACCACGCCGGCGGCGGCGGCCCCATGGATGCGCCGGACGCGGGCGGCGGCTTTAGATCTTCATGAATATTCGCATGAACGCCCAGGCGGCGCGGCGCTCCCATAATCGGGTCCGCCCGGAGGGACCAGAGCTTGACACCCCTCTGATAAACCAGACTCAAACCGGCCTGAAACGATCCGGCTTTGAGCGCGTCGCCGATGGCGCCGGGATCGCGTAAGATACCCTGCGTGAGGCTCTCGCCCGGGCAATCAAGCCCCTCCGCCTCAAAATCGAACCTTAGATTATAGCCGAACGCGACCACTTGCGGCGCCCCAATCGCCAGGTGCTGGTTGAGCGCCGTCTCGACGATAGGTGTCGCTTCCGGGTTGCGGCCGGAGTTATCGTTCACCGTCACCCGCTGCGGGTCAAACTGGACCACCATTCGCTCATCCGGATAAAGAATCGTGAGCGCCGCGGGCCCCGACGTGACCTGCATGCTCGCAGACGGGCGTGCCGCGCGGACACGATCCAATGATATCGCCGGGACCGCCACGCCCGAATGGACGAGGACGATATTGACCTCACGGAATACCAGCTCGCGCAGCGTCATGATCCGTCCACTTCCGGAAGATGAGTCCACTGACCGGTCGCATCAGCCGGCGAATTTCTCCTCGGCGTACGATCGTCTGAGGTAAACGGGACACAACTCAAAAGGATCCTCAACCTCGCCTCTGCCGATCGCCGCGGCGCCAAGCCGGGCGATGTCACGCGCCTGCGGGAATGCAGGAATAAGAATACAGTTTGCCGCCGGCGTCAGACTTTCCTGCAGCCAGGCGCCGCCGCCGGCAACAATAACAGCCGTTCGCGTTGGTTCCCCTTTTGCCTCTGCCGCCCGGGACGCCAACATGTCCCGAATCACCGTGCCAATTTGATCCGCCGGGGTTAGAGAATCGGGGGCTATGCGCTTCAACTCGCCGGCCCCACGCGAGAACAAACCCAGGAAGACTTCGCTCCGACGCGCGTCGATGACCGACGCGACCAGTCCGTCCTCGCTCGCGTGCATCGCCAGCGCATGCACCGTGGAAACGGAGATCGTGGGAATCTGCAGCGCGAAAGCGAGTGTCTTTGCCGTGGTTACGCCGATTCGGAGGCCGGTAAACGAACCGGGACCGACAGACGCCGCGATGGCGTCAATCGATTGAATGCGCCGGCCCGAAAGATTGAAACAGGATTGGATGGCCGGTATGAGATTACGAGAAAGATCGCGTCCATGGCGCATCGATAGCTCGAAAACAAGCGAACCATCCTCCGTCAGCGCCACCGAGCTCTGTTCGGTCGCCGTCTCAATCGCTAATATCGATGTCAAGTCCGCAGTGCCTTCTTAAACGCGCCAATTCTCTTTTCCGGCGGCGGAGCGAAAAAGCGAGAGACGGCTAACCTATCTCGCGCTGACGCTCGAGCTCAGTTTTGTCGGGGAGAAGCGCATTCCTCCATAACAGGATAGCCTCCGCACTCGGCAGGAAGTCCTGTATCCCGAAACACAACGCGCATCGGGAGCCGCGGGCGGTTCACCGGGCGTGCTCCATTTCCAGCGATAGCAGAGGCGGGAAGAACTCATTCGGATCGTCTGCGATCATCGACGGACGCCCCTCGGTCCGGTTTCGAAGCAGTGTGCGGTAATGCCGTTTACGGAACGCCAGCGCCTGCGCGCTCCAGGTCTCCCGCCAGAGTCTCATCACCCCCTCCTCGAGCTGATCGACGGTCATGCCGCGTGGTCGGAGGTTCACGTCAAAAAGCGTACACCGATCCCACTGGCCCGGGTAGAGCAAACGTCCCTCCTCTTGCAGGCGTGTATAAAGACGTGTGCCCGGAAACGGCGTCAGAACGGTGATCTGGACCTCGAGCAGCCGCGAGCGATCCACAAACTCCCGGATTTCATCGAACACTTCGGGAGTATCTGCGTCCAATCCCAGGATAAAACAGCCACAAACGCTCACCCCGCGCTCCTGAATCCGTTCTATGGCGCTGAGATACCGGGCGTGCTGACCGGCCTTCCAATTCACCCGGTCCATTCCCTGCAGGCTCGCTTGACGTGGACTCTCGAATCCGATCAGGATCTGCCGGCAGCCGCTCGGATAGAGAAGATCGAGCAGCTCTTCGTCGTCGGCGACCGATACATCCGACTCGGTAAAGTACCGGATATTCCGCCCACACAATTTTCGGAGCAGCTCCTTCGCCCACGGCCGGCGCACAAAGGTGTTATCGTCCGCGAATTCGATAAACGGCCGGCGCCATAGAGCGCAGATGTCATCGATCTCCTCGAGCACTCGTTCGACTGGCTTGACCCGATACCGGGGCCCATAGGTCTTGGAAGCGGCGCAAAACTCACAGTCCCAGGGGCAGCCCCGGCTCGTTTGCACCGTAATCCGATTGTAGTTCCCCAACCGATGAATTTCGCCGGTCGTCCGCGGATCGTCAGGCTCCGGCGCGACGATCGAGTCGGATGAGAGAAGATCGAATCGCGGCCGCGGCGCCCCGGCGAGGTCGAACTGTCCGGGCTGTTCTTCCCGGTAGAACGGCTTAAGCCCGGATCGGCCGGCGCGTTGAAAGTCGCGTACCAGCCCGGGCCAGGTTAACTCGGCCTCACCGATCACGACGGCGTCGGCATGTTGTTTCACCTCCTCGGGCAAGACGGTCGCGTGAAGACCGCCGATAACCACGGGAACGTCGTGCTCTCGAAAGAGATCCGCGACCCGGTAGGCGTCGAACGCCCGCGCCGTATAGGTGGAGAGAGCCACCAGGTCAAAATCGAGCCGGGGCCGGTTCAGAAACTCATCGAGATCATCGACTTCAAGGTATTCCAGATCAACCCCGGCGGGAGTAGCTCCTGCCAGCGTGAGCAGCGCCAGGCTCGGAAGCTGCGCGACCACTCGTCCCCGGTTCATGAACTGCGGGAGCGTGACCCCGAGCTCGATGAACTTTCGGGTCTGCATTTTTAAGCCCGCTATGGCGATCAGGCCGATCTTCATCTTCGTTCCCCCTTATGATCCAGCGATTCTTCCGCGCCGTCACGGCTTCAAAGCGACGCGCGCTGAGGTTAATCTTGATCATAGAGCAGCCAGGGGGGCGTGATGCTACTAAATTAATGGGGGTATTCGCGTACGAGCGCCGATTCCAGGAAGAGCCCCGCCGCGACGATCAGAGGGCCCGCCGCTAACAGAGCGATTGGGAACGAATAGAACATCCGGGCGACCAGGGCGCCAACGGTTAGAAGGGTTCCGGCGGCGGCAAGCAGCGTGACGAGGGGCGGCCACGGAGACCGGTTCCGCAGCCGGAATAAATGGCGGGATACGAAGATAGCGGTGATTCCGAGGAGAATGGCATCGGTATGAGCGAGGCGCATCAATCGCCGGGCCGGATCGGCGTAGCTGCCCAAACCGGGAGGGGCAGTCAGAGGGCCGTTGAACGCGTAGCCGCCCATCATCAGCCCGACAGCCATGCTCAAGCCCACCAGGATCCAACCCCACTGTTCGAGACGCTGCGCGTGTTTGAATGATCGACCGGCAGCCAGAATCACGCCCACAAATGCCGCAATCGCCGGGACTGGGAGCAGGTACTTGAGCGCGGGGTGGACGAGAGCGGCAAGAGTTAACGCCATCGGCATCGACACCGCTCCCAGGATCAGCGATCCGGCGCCCCACCGGGCCAGGCGAGAGACGTCATCCTTCCAGAGATCTTCGCCGAGGAAACAGAGAATCGGCAGCGCGAAACAGGCCACGCGGGCGAGACGGAGCAGCCGCAGCGGCATGCCGTCCTCCGGTCCGAGCGGTTGGCCGAAGAGATGGAGCGATGCGAACGTGATAAGAACATCCAGCGCCATTCCCGTGGCGATGAGTCCCAACATCAGGCGCCGATCGGTAAATCGCCGGGCGAGAGTACCGTACCCGACCAGGC
>DASRZA010000215.1:0-3080 GCA_035686845.1 Armatimonadota bacterium
GCCGGCCTGTCTGATAGAGCCAGTCGCAGCCCATAGTCAACGGCGGCCGCCGGACCCGACGTATCGCCGCCGCCGAGGTCTTTGCTCCGGTACGCGAGCTTCAAAATACCCGCGACGCCAACAAGAGCGATCACGACGAAAATCGCTGCTCGCGCCAGTTGCACGGACGGAGGACGAAGGACGGAGGACGGAGGATGCGGTGTGACGCGCGGACCGAGTGGCGCCGGGCGGGAGCGCCCGGTCCCCGAACGCCGTATAAGCAACCGGTCCATAAATCCTCCACACGTCCAAATGCGACCCGCCCACGGAGGTGGGCATCGCCTCACCCAGCGGCCGATTTCAATCGGCGCCCGGCAGACCTCTCTCCCGGCCTCTCCCCGAAAAGCAGGCGCGGGGTACGGGGCGCGAGGTACGAGGGCCTTTAACTTCGGCGTTTGTGATTCATCCTTCATCCCCCAGAAAACGGGCGCGAGGTACGGGGCGCGGGGCGCGAGGTACACGGGAGATCCGTCCTCGGTCCTCCGTCCTCCGTCCTTCATCCGCGTTGCCTCTGCGGAACTCCGCGGATCTCCGCGTCTCCGCGGTGGGTTTTCCTCCGTCCAGATTACCCTCTAATCTCCGGATAGGCGAAGTAGGACTCCCTGGAGTAAGTTTCGAGGGCAGCATGGATGGCCGACTGGCTTGGGGACAGGATGACGCTGGAATCGCCGCCCCTCTTGCTCGACGGTTTGCCGAGGTCGAGCAGTAATTTGCCGTCAAACGTTCGCGACTCACCGCGGCTGTAGATTATGAACCGGTCGCCATCGCGGACATAACCCATCGGCTGCCCGGTGAACGGATCCTGGGGAACGGGCCCCGCGTCGGAGAGCTTCTCCGGCAGCCGGCCGTGGACCGCCCGGTAACGGAGAATCGAGGCGCCGCCAATCAACGCCGCTTCCTGCGCCCGCACACGGATCTCCGCTTTTAGAACGAAGTCCGAGGTGCCAAAGGAGCTGGCATACGCCTGGATCAGATCGTTTTCGAACAGTCTATGCGAATTCTCAGCGAGCTGCTGGGGAAAGGTCAGCGTACTGTCCATTGCAATGGTACGACCGTCGTGGATTACGTGCGCTTCTACGGCGGCCAGCGTACGCTTCACCAGCGCGGAAACTCCCGGTATATAGAGCGCTCCTCGAAATAGATTGTCGCCATCGGAATTGGATGCGTCGTTGGAACTCGTGGGCCCACCTTCTCCGTCCATCGTTTGCAGCAGTGCCGGTATCTGGGAAGGATCGTCTCGCGCCTTCTCAAGCGTTGCCGCATGTATGCTCGTCTCGCCGGTCATGTAACGACGAAACGCGTAATGGGGACGATTCGTTATGACCGCCTCGCGGACCATCTTCGCGATTTCCTGATTCGAACCGCCCAGGTAAAGAATGCGTTCCATTCCCGCGACGGAGATATCTTCGCACGCCACTCCTACCAGGTAGCTGATTATAAACGGATCGGAGGCCGCGTGCTGCGCAAGTCGGAATCCCCGGGCCTGCTCGGCAATGGCATCCTGGTAATGCCCCTTCTTCGCCAGCAGATAACTCTCGGTTCGCAAGAGACGAGCGGCCTCCCGCATGGTTGCATACTCGGGGAGCGGGAGACTGTTGCCCTTCGAGTAGTCGCGAGCGAAGACACAATAAGGCTTATCGGTGGCCTGCCGGATGAGGCCCATGATATCGGTTCGCTGCCGCAGCATTTCACGAACCGCCGCTTCCTGCGCCGGGCTCGACTCTTCGGTTCCTACGTCAGAAACGACCGTAGACATGTCAATCGTGGCGCCATCGCCAGCCTTCGTTTTGCCGCGGTAAAGTGGTCCAACCGGCGGCTGCGCATGTCCGGGCGCTTGCGCATACCCCGATCCGGGATAGCCCATGCCGGCGACGTTGGCGCCGGCTTGCCTGGCCTCGGGCTCACCATAGCTGCCCTCGGGCTTGCTCTTGAGCAGCGCCATCAGCCGCCGGTAGTCGGGCGCCGCGTTCTGCGAATCGGGTGGGAGCGGCGCCTGAAGTTTCTCCAACGGAACCAGCAGGCCCTCATTCTGCGCGGCGGTTCGTTCGGCGTCAAGATTTTGATAGGCATGAATTATCTCGCTCCGGAATTGTCGGACCGCCGGTCCATCGGCGAAAGCCAGGCGCAGGGCGCCATCAACTTTGCCGACTGGAGTTGAGGTATCGCCACCGATGTCCGTTCCATGATACGCAAGCCTCAAAACTCCCGTAGCGCAGAGCAAGCCTATCAGCGCCCAGCCCGCCATACGAGCGAGCGACTGTAACACCGGGCGGCGATTCAGACGCTTGAACACCAGGCGGGGTCGCGGCAGATGGTACCAGCGGCGTCGGGAACGGGTCCCGTCGGTTCGGATCCGCGCAATTGCTAAATACCAGAGTGGCGCGACCACGATGATGAAAAGCAGAACCAGAACGATGGCGCATCCCACGATCATCGCGATGTCGTTCAAAAAATCGCCATTTCGGGCCGAGTACGCTAACGTGATCGGCACGGCGGTGAAAATCGCTCCTAAGAAGAGGCCGAGTGAATAGGCCGTCCACTTACCGGTAACCGAAGATCGAGCCAGGGCGCTGATGCAGACCGAAGTGATGGAGATCATATAGGTGAATGCCACCAGCCACCCAATCGTAATCAGCACGCCCCCTGGAGAGACACCATGGAGAAACGCGCCGAGAGCAAGCAGCGGGAAGGCCGGACTCGCGAGGAGCAGAAGAAGCGCCCAGCAGCCAATCACCCTACCCCAGAGAATCTGCCGCGCGGTGAGCCGCGATGCCTGCAGCATCTCGAAAGTCTTCTTCTCCCGCTCAACGGCTATCACCTCAGATCCAACGCCGGGACCGATGAGCCACACGATCACAAGCTGAACGATAGCGACCGAAACAAAGCTGGAACGCGCGAGGTCCGCCGCCGCCGACGGCTGTATCGATCCGCCGAACGACGAAAGAAGCGGGATGATGGCCGCGGCCGCGCTGAGCAGCGTCGCGATCAGGATGAACATTCGGGCCTCGCCGCTCCGGAGCCGGGTTCGCAGCTCCCGGGTG
>DASRZA010000216.1:0-45458 GCA_035686845.1 Armatimonadota bacterium
CCGGAAGGGCGGGGCCACCGCCGCGAAGCTCCCCTGGCGCCGCGCGGTGAGATCTCGCAGCCTCTCGCCGAGTCCCGGCGGGACACGCTCATCGGCGTCCAGGTAAAAAACCCAGCGGTAACGGGCGCGCATCGCCGATACGTTGCGCGCCCGGTCGAAATTGGCGATCTGCGGGTGGGAGATCACCTGATCCGTGAACCGGCTCGCGATAGCAACCGTGTCGTCGCTGCTTTCCATGTCACAGACGATGATCTCGTCGGTCCAGCCCTCAAGGGTTTGGAGGCACTCGTTGATCTGGCGCCCCTCGTTGCGGGTGTGGACGATGGCGGAAATCCCCTCGGGGTACGGCTCTGGCGGGATGTCCATCAGCGCAAGTAGCCCCTCGTCCCGGCGCTGCCCCTGCAGCACGCCCAGGATCTGCTCCCGTCCCCCGAGTCGCGGGTCGCCGTAGTAGCGCAGCTCCTCAACTGCGAACGGAGCTAAGATCCGCTCCCATTCGGACAGCGGCGCCATGCGCTCGTCGCCGAACTCCGGCTCAAACGGGTAGTAGCAGGATGGAACGCTGAAGACCACCCGCCGGGCGGAAGCAACCTGCTGGCTCAGAGCCGCATGTATTTGGGGAACGGTAAAGTGTTCCAGCACCCCCTGGTGGTGGATGACGTCATAGGGCGGCGCGAAGGCGTTGAAGAAGTGAAAGAGATCGCCCACCCGGAATGAGGCCGAGCCGCCCAGTATGTTGCTCACCGCCGTGGCGCGCTCGACAATCCGGGGGGAGTAGTCGATCCCATCCGCCTGGACACCCCGGAGTGAAAGCCAGACAGGGCCGTACCCCGATCCGATGCCCGTCTCACAGGTGCGGCCCCCGTGAGGACACAGCGACAGCACCGTCTTCAGGTACTCCAGCATGTAGGGCGACCCGGTGACACCGGGGAAGTGCTGCGGTACCTGGCAGAGAGGCGTCTGGGAATACATCCGCTCCCATCGATGCGTGTTCTCCATTTCTGAACCGGCTCCGTTTAGAAGTTTTATCTCTGACGAGCGCCGGGCTGGCGGGCCAGAGGAACTCGAACCCCCGAGCTTCGGTTTTGGAGACCGATGCGCCGCCCTGGTGAGCTATGCCCCCACCTCCGCCGGTCTTCCGACGCTACTGAGAGTATAACAATCGACCAGAGCCACTTTCAAGCGCACGGCCGCTTATCCCGACGCCAACGACCAGCCGTCCCCTTTGAACCGCTTTACCACTTTCCCGCGCCCCACGCCCGGGCCTTCTACCCAGTATCCCAATTTCACATTTTCCAAGTTTCCGGGTTGGCTCCTCCGTCCTCCGTCCCCCGTCCTCCGTCCTCCATCCGCGCCCGGTCCTCCGTCCTCCATCCGCGCCCGGTCCTCCGTCCTCCGTCCTCCGTCCTCCGTCCGCGCTCCGCGCCCGGTCCTCCGTCCTCATTCGCTCGACGGCTCATTCACGAGCACTCGCGGCAGCGTCGGGTTTGAAGTGACGCGGCGGCACGGAATTTCGACGATGGCGCCGGGCGCCGCGTTGGGAAAGCCGGTGACGTCGATGGTGATCATCTGCATGCCGATGCGGCCCAGAATAGCGGTCCGCTTTCCATCGATGAGAACGTTCGGCCGCGCAGATCCCCGCAGCGCCTTTGCAGCCGCGGTCAAACGTTCGACGAAGGATCGCGGGCTGCGAGCCGCCACCTCCACGGCCAGGCCATCGGCGTAGCCCACCGGGACGACCGCGACGCGAAGGGGCCGCGGCGCACGATATTCGGCGCCATAGCCGATAGTCCACCCAGTTGGAATTTCTTTGACCGAGACAATTCGCGAGAGCAGCCGCCAGGTTCGCTGCAGCGAAAGACGGCCTGAAAGAAAGGGCGCCGGGTATTGCCCATAAAGCAGTGTTCCAATCCGGACCATGTCGAAATGGGATTCCGGAAGCTGCAGCGCCGCGGCGCTATTGGCGCAGTGGGCGATGGGCGGCCGGTCGCCGGAGCTTTCTATCTGATCCAGGAGGTCGCGGAAACGCGCAACCTGCGACCGGGCCAGGCCCAGATCCCGGTTCATCGCCGTGCTGAGATGGGTGTAAATCCCCTTCAAACGGAGGCCGGGCAGCGAGCGGACGAGGTGAGTCGTGCGCGCGGCGTCATCCGGCAGCGATCCGAGGCGGCCCATGCCGGTATCCACTTTCAGATGAACGTCTACCGGGTTCGTTTTCGCAGCCTCAGAGAGCCAGGTCGCGTTCTCTGCGCCAGAAATCGTGAGCGTAAGATTGGCGCCGGCGGCGAGCGGAAACTGAGCGGGCAGCAGCGGGCAGAAGAGAAGAACCGGCGCCGTGACGCCTGCGCTTCGCAGCGCCAGCGCCTCCTGGAGCGACGTGACCGCCAGCATTGAAGCCCCGGCGTCCTGAAAAACCCGGGCGGCGGCGGCGCCATGACCGTAAGCGTTTGCCTTTACGACGGCCATCAACCCGACCCCGGGCGACAGCATTGACTTCACCGCCCGCAGGTTGTGGGCGAGAGCGCTTGCATCCACTTCGACCCAGGTTACACTCGCCCCGTCCAGGCTTGCGGAGGCTGCCGGATCGATCACGGCAGGCCCAGCATTTTATGGATCTGGAGGGAAAGCCGCCACTCCGGATGCTGCAGCGCCGCCTGGACACAGATTTCCCTCGCCTCCGGAATCTCGTAGTTTGGCTGCAGATAGATCCGCCGGCCCCAGCGCACAAGATCCAGGTCCTCGGGCCGGCTGATCACATATTTGAATTCATCGGCCACTTGCTCGTTGGCTTCCAGAAACGGGAACCGGTCGTGGGGCACTTCACGTTGCAGCTTGGGGCTGATGGTCACGAAGTCGAAAGCGCCTGCCGGTATCGGATAGGTGCCGTTCGTCTCGATTTGAACCGAGTAACCGGCTTGCCGGAGCCGGAGTGAAAGCGCCGCGGAGTCCTGCATCATCGGCTCGCCGCCGGTCAGGCAGATCCAGCGGCCCGGCCACCCCTCGCTGCGAATCCGGTCCAGAATCTTGTCGGCGGTCAAATGAAAGCGGATCTGCGGATGATAAGCCGTGTCGCACCACGGGCAGACGAGATTGCAGCCGGCAAGCCGAATGAAGATGGTCGGTTCGCCTGCGCGGCCCCCTTCACCCGCGATGCTGTAGAACATTTCATTGACCCGATAGACAGAATCCACAGACCTATTTTATCAGATGTTGGGCGATGACCATGAGAACGGCGGACATGGCCGCGGCGCCGGGTATGGTGATGAACCAGCTCTTGAGAATGGCGGCCACCGTCGCCCAGCGGACTGCCCGGCGCCGGGTGGCGCTGCCGCCTCCGACAATGGCGCTCGCCAGTACCTGCGTGGAGCTCGCCGGGCCTCCCATCGACGCGGCGCCGAGCACCACCGCGGCGGAGCTTAACTGTGCGGCAAGAGCCTCGGTCACGTGGATGTGAAAGACGCCGCTGCCCAGTTTCTTGAAGATGTTGACGCTGCCAATGCAGGCGCCGAAGGAAATGCTGGAGACCGAGAGCAGCTTGATCCAGATCGGGACGCCCATAACACCCCGGTGAGCGTAGGCCGCAAGACCATGTGGCGATATCACCAGGAAAGCGGCGCCCAGAACCCCCATTGTTTTCTGGGCGTCGTTCATCCCGTAGCTAAGGCCTTGCACCCAGAGCGTGAGGACCTGGAGCGCGTGAAGGCCGGACATAACGCAAACATGAGCGCGGCGAAGAGCGCGATGGAGCGCCCTGCAGGCAATCCATCCCGCCGCGGCGCCGGCCAGGGGAGAGAAGAAGAGCGCCGCGAAGACCTTCATCACGTGCTGAAGCCGCCCGGTCTTGAGGGTTTCGCTCCAACCCCACTGCACCGCGCTCCAGTGCGGATTGGCGATAATCGCGGCGCCAATGAGAGCGCCGACGAGGGCGTGAGAACTTGAGGTCGGCCATCCGCGCCAGCGCGCCAGCAAGTTCCAGAGTGTTGCGCCGACCAGGCCGAGCAGGAGCACGAGAAGGGCAGGGGCCAGGCGCTGCGGACCGCCCGGCAATCGCACGATGCCCGACCCGTACGCGCGGGCGACGACGGCTTGAGCGACGAACGGCCCGCAGATGACACCGCTCAGGACGACAATGCGGGCGGCCGCGGGACGGATCGATCCTGTGGCGAGCGGCGCCGCTAAGATCCCGCTGATGTCATTCATCCCGTTACTGCTATCGAACGCGATGGCGCAGAGAACGATGAGCGCCAGCAGAACCATGACGGTCGAAGACATAATCCTCTCAGGTCCCGGCAGCCCTTCCCCCGATAACGGGGGAACATTGTGGCCCCGGCAGCCCCCCGCCCCCGATAACGGGGGAGCATTGTGGCCCCGGCAGCCCCCCGCCCCCGATAACGGGGGAGCATTGTGGCGCCCGGGAGCCCCCCGCCCCCGATAACGGGGGAGCATTGTATTCCCCGGCAGCCCCCCGCCCCCGATAACGGGGGAGCATTGTGGCCCCGGCAGCCGCCCAACCCCCGATAACGGGGGAGCATTGTGGCCCCGGGAGTCCCCCGGCTCATTTGTTTCGGAGCGGACTATTCACACTGTTCGAGCACGTAGTAAGTTGATGGTTCTTCTTCACGCTCTCGGCTTGAGAAGTGACGCTGTTCGAAGAACTCATCCAGCTTGCGCGTCAGCTCCGCAGTGGTCGCGAGAGCGTCCGCTGTGCTCGGTATGACGGCAATCACGCCGCCCGCGTCTATCGCCGATAGCAGCCGGGTAAGCTGCGGTCTGATCAACTGATTTCCGGTGGCAAATTGCATTGGCGGACGATTGCCGGACGCGGAATCGGTATAATGTACGAACTCCCACCCATTTTCACGGCACAGCGCCTCGGCCGCCGCCTTCCGGGCCGGCATCACAGCACGATCCTTTGGATCAACCCGCGAATAGATCACCGCTCGCTTCACGCTCATCCTCTCGTTGTAGTTAACGCTTTAGCCAGAATCCAGCCGTTAACGTCCCTCTACCCGAATGCTCCATTCAAAGCACGCGGATTTCAGTCTTTCCCATTCTCACGACGTCGCCATGCTGGAGGGACGTGGGCGCCTGGACCGGAAGTCCATTGACGAAAGATCCGTTGGTGCTCCCGAGATCTTCAAAGATCAACTTCCCGTCAGTTTGCTGAAGCTCCGCGTGAACCGTAGAGATAAACTCATCGTCAATCGTAAGTCCCGCCTCCGCCCCGCGCCCAATGGTTACGTGTTGGGAATGCATCACCACCCGCTCGGGCGCCGGCCCAGCGCCGTTCGCGGGCGTTGTCGAGATGTTCAGTTCCCACGTTGGCTGAACAATCGAACCGGGTGTTGATATCTGCGGCTGCGGCTGGGCCCGGCAGTGAATCCTGGGCGCGAGAAAGGTGAGGGCGAGCAGGAGCGCCAACAGCCAGAGCAGTCCAAGGAAGGTAAATTGCAGCATGATCGGGGAAGCATTCATACGTTGATCACGCCAATCTCACCACGATTCTAAACGATGGTCTTATCGATTTTATACCAGGGATCATACCACACGCGCTGCCCTGAACTCAAAGATCGTGGCGCCGATGACGATCTCATCTCCATGAGCGAGCAGCGTGTCCACGGCCGGCAGCCCGTTTACCAGGCTGCCGTTCTTGCTACCGAGATCCTTCAGGTGGTACCCGTCCGGCTGCAGTTCGATCTGGGCGTGCGCCCGCGAAACACTGGTATCACTGAGCGCCACGTCGTTCACGCCGCCGCGGCCGATCGTCGACATCCCATGGCGGAGGGAAAACTCCTGCCCCGCGTCGGGCCCTTCGATCACGACCAGCACGGCCTGGCGCCCTGTCAGTGGCGGCGCGTTTTCAATCTTAAGAGCCGTGGTGGGAGTGTCCGGAACGCGCGCGGTCTGATCCTCCTTGCGGAGGAAGCCGGCGTCAATACGTGTGCCGCCTCGTTCAACGGTTGGATCTTCTTTCAGCCGTATGACGGGCTTTCCGAGGAGACCATAATTCGCCTCGGCGGCTGACTCCTCAACATGGCGCACCAGATCCGGCATAATTGCCGCCTCGAAGGGCGAGAGCGTTCGGTAATCTTCCGGATGAAGCGCCACGGTAAACTCATTGGGCACGAAAACCTGCGAGACGCTGACCATCTTATGGTCTTCCATGGCGCGCGTCAGGCGTCGCGCAATCTCCACCGGCTGGACTCTACCCTTGAAACCGTGCGAGAAGAGACTCTCAAAGATATGCTCAAGGGCGCGTTCGAGACGAGTCAGCAAATCTACGGACATCGCGTCTTTCTCGTGGCGCCGATCATAAGCCTAATCTGGATTCCACGGCCGTCCGGCTACGGAGCGGGTTGAATCTTGATGTTGACGGCCGAGTCCGCCGGAACCAGCACTCTCACGTAGAGCACGTCCGGCTGTCCCACGCCAACCGATTTGCCCGGTTCCAGGTCCACGGCTGCAGCCTCGGCCCCCGCGCCGTTCGGGCCTACGCCGGCCGCAGTCACCTGGTAAACCGCCAGGCGGGCTGCCCCAAGAAGACCAACGTGCTTTGCGCGCCAAACGGACGGGACCGCGATGGCAACGTGATTGACTGTCAGTGGAAACGGACTGCTGTTATAAACGGTCGCCACGCCGGGCTCAGGCTGCGCAAAGCGGACGTCGACGCGGCCCGGTTCCAAGGGAGCGACACTCACGTTATCGCCACTGACGGTCACCAGCACGTAGTGGATAAAGCCACCATTCTCCGGCGCCGCCGTGCTGGGCGATCCGCCGCCGCCGGTGTTCACGTAATTCACACCGTCCTGCGTGGAAGAAGAATACAGCGGCTGACCACCGGAGAAGACCGTGGTGACGTGGTACTTCGACATCAAGCCGGTAAATGAGTCGCGGTCTGCCGGAGCGCTGAAAACGTCGTCGGCCGGGGCGTCGGGGGTGGTAGGATAGGGGGCCCGGTTCAGGAAAACGAACGTATGCGCCGCCTGGGAGTGCGTATCCAGGTCGGACTGCAGCCAGGTCATCTGGTCGCCCGCAATCTTGCCAACTTCGTTGGGAACTTCGGTGTCGAGCACAATGAAATGACTATTGCCATAATCAAACGAACGCCACGGCTGTCCGCCTGAGATGAGCTTTCGGAAGACCACGTCGGCTTCTTCGTCGGGCACGTCTCTGGGGCCGGGCGCCACAAAGATTGGGATTCCCTGCAGACCATCCGCGGAGAGCCGGAACCGATCCATCTGAACCTGAGCGCCTGCCTGGTCGCCGGGGCTCACCCATACGAAATTGCCGGTATGAAAAAGTATGTCGGGCCGGAGGGTACCGATGTCGTCAAACAGGCGGAACAGGACCGAGGGCACCGGAAGATCGGGGGCCGGCGGCGCCGAATCGCCCAGTACGGCGAAGCTGAAATTGCCTTTGGTATCGTACGTCGGCATTGCGGGCGCGGCGGCGGGCTCCAGCGCTCCGGCGGGCATTGGCACAGCGTCGGGCGTCGGCTTTCGCGAGGCCGCGAGAGCGGGCGCAGCCATCGCTGCGAGAACCACTGCGCAGATTCCCGTTATCGCCGCGGAAGCCACGCAACCGCGCTGAGCGCGGGTCGAACTGGTTCCCCAACGACTACCGGAACCAGCATGAGAGTGGGCCCCGCTTCGGTCGTTCGTTCCCCGAGGGTGGAAGCAGTTCAAGTTTGGCTCCTTTAATTGACGTCTGATGCAGACGCCTGGCGCAATCGCAGCGTTCTGAAGATGTTTTATGCCGCGGCGGTTGAGAATTCAGCGCAATATGTTGACGGTTGGTAGGTTAAACGAGCGAGATTCTTTCCTCGCGCGCTACCAAACGATTATACCACCCGCCTCGAACCCCGGTCAATCAAGTCTTCGCGATTCGCGAATCAGGCGAGCAGCTCGAGCGCGGCGCTCCCCGGTCACACATCCGGTCAATCTTGAGACAGTTTGCTGTGTTTTCGGGCTCTCCGGGGACTGATTTCGAGTGAAAAGCGAGGTTTCGGAGGGCTGATCCCATGCTCATCTGAGCGGGAATGAGACGGTTTGAGACAGTTTTTTCGTTTCGGCCCCTCGCACAGGCGGGGACGCCTGCGCCACCGGGCAAAGGATGAAGGATGAGTCAATAGGACACAGTCTGAGGCGCCTGCGCCACCGGTTCGGCAGCGCCTGGACTTCTGAAGGATTGATTATATAGAATCCGGTTACAGAGGCCTCCCTAATCCTAGAGCGGGAGATGCTTGCTTTCGGGAGGTGGCGGAAGTTAACTGTATGAAGAATGTTTGATCGCGACAAGGGACTCTGGCGGCTCAATCCTCCGTCCTCGGTCCTCCGTCCGCGTTCGACGATTAGAACCCGCGTCATCTCCAAATCACCGTGCTGTGTTAAGGGCTCTCAGGCGCAGCGCCTCTCTTCGACGCTGCGCCGCGTTGACTTACCCTCCCGGGGTTCCTATACTGTTCGTTAGCCTGGCGCGATGGAATGCCGCCGCGCCCTGCCGGATTTCATCCCGAACTGCCTCCAACGGATCGCCGGGCAGTCTTCGAACCCGTGCACTCCATTTCGTGGCCCCCTGGCAAGAGAGACTATCCTGAATGAAACAGAACTTTCGCGTGAATCGATCGAATCAAAGGGTTTCCCTCTTGCGTAAGATTGTAACGATGGCGGCCGGCGCCGCGATTGGACTCACGGTGGCAGGCGCGCGCTCGGACGTACTGCCCGCAAATCCGCCGAAGGATCCGGGTCAGCGGTTGGAGCGAACGAGCTTTCAGACCGGTTCCGCGTACGATCCACGAATCGACATCAAATCCGACGTCGCCATGGTCTACGGCATCAATGGGGACCTCCCGGCGAGAATGGCGGGCTGGAGGGACCACGGTTACATCACCCAATTGATGACCGGTGTGGCCTGGGGTAACTACCAGGATTATTTTGACGGGAAGTGGGATGGCAAAAGCCATACAGACGAGGCTCAGACGGATCGCAATGGGAATAAGGTGCAGCACGGGCCGACCGTGCCCTATGTTGCGCCCTCGATAACTTATGGAAAATACCTCTCGGTCGGCGTAAAGAAGGCGATTGACGCCGGCGCACAGGCGATTTACTTAGAAGAGCCCGAGTTCTGGGTCCGATCCGGTTACAGCGAGAGCTTCAAGCGAGAATGGCAGTCGTACTATCACGAACCCTGGATCGCTCCCCATACGTCGCCCGACGCGCAATACCGGGCGTCCAAGCTGAAATACTTCCTCTACCGTCGTGCGCTGCAGCAGGTTTTCGACTTTGTCGCGCAGTATGGCAAGAAGATCGGTCGCACCATTCCCTGCTACGTTCCGACCCACAGCATGATCAATTATTCACAGTGGGGAATTGTGAGCCCGGAGCAGAGCCTGGTGATGCTGCACGGATGTAATGGCTACATCGGCCAGGTCTGGACCGGCACGGCACGCACGCCCAACATGTACCAGGGCATCGTCAAGGAGCGGACGTTCGAAACCGGATACCTGGAATACGGCGTTCTGCATAATCTGGTGCGATCCACCGGGCGCCGGATGTACTATTTGAACGATCCGGTGGAGGATAACCCCAATCACACGTGGGCGGATTATCGCCGCAACTGGGAATGCACGCTGGTGGCGTCGCTTCTCTGGCCCGACGTGTGGCATTACGAAGTGGCGCCCTGGCCCCAGCGCCCATTTCTTGGCAAATACCCGAGTGGGGACGGGTCGGGCCAACGCGTGGGAATCTCACCCGGTTACGCCACGGAGCTGCTCACGGTCTTCAACGCGTTGAACGACATGAAACAGCCGAAAGTCAGTTGGGACGCGGGCACGCCCGGTATCGGGGTGCTGGTCTCCGATACGATGATGTTTCAACGGGGTGATCCCGACCCCAGTGATCCTCATCTCAGCTCGTTCTACGGACTCGCTATGCCTCTTCTGAAGCACGGGCTGCCGATTCAGCCGGTTCAGCTTGAAAATGTGGGGCTGAAGAACTATCTCAAGCCGTTCCGGGTTCTCTTTCTGACGTACGAAGGAATGAAGCCGCTCTCGCCGGAGTACCACGCCGATCTGGCTCAATGGGTGCGGGCCGGCGGGATTCTGGTGTTCGTCGACAATGACAAAGATCCTTACAACGCGGTGAAGGAGTGGTGGAACAGCGGAGCGGATTCCGGCGCTAAATCCTATGCCGAACCTCGGCAGCAGCTCTTCGAACAGCTTGGCCTGGGCCGGGAGACAACGGAGGGGCTTCATCGAATCGGGAAAGGAGCGCTGATATACCGGCGTCTCAGCCCGGCTTCCCTTGCGCAGAACGCCGCCGGGGCCGGTGAAGTGGTGAGCCTCGCGCGTGAAGCGGCGAAGTCGGCCCATCTGACGTGGCGAGAGACGAATCACCTGATCCTCCGCCGCGGCCCCTATATCGTTGCAGCCGGTCTGGATGAATCATCGGCCGGCCCCGATCGGACTTTGAAGGGGCGGTTGGTGAACCTTCTCGACCCTTCGCTGCCCGTTTTGACTCAGATTATTGTCCATCCGGGGGACAGAATACTGCTTCTTGACCTTGACCGGTTAGATCTCACCCGGCCGCGCGTCGTGGCGTCCGCCTCAAAAACTGTCGCGGCCCGGAACACCGGTTCCACTTTCCGGTTCAACTCAAGCGGACCGGCGGAGACGATGGCCGCTACACGCGTTGCGCTCCGGGAATCGCCGGTATCCGTGCGGGTGGATGGGGTTGCCCCGTCAGACCTGAAGTCGACGTGGGATCCGGGGAGTCATACGATCCTGCTCCAGTATCCGAATGATCCGGCCGGCCGGTGGGTGACGATCGTCAGTCGTCCGGCGACGCCGAATCCGGAGACGGATGCGTCCCGGAAACCGTTGGTTCCCGCAGATCATCAATAAGTCTCGCCTGGCCGGTGACGGGATCGGTGAAATGCCAGTGGGTCCAGCCGTTGCAGGCGGGCAGTCCAAGACAGAGCGCGCCGACCTTGTGAATGGAGCCGCGATAACCGTTCGCGGCAATGGTGCCATCCGCCTGAATAATCGCCTCCACGATTCCCGGTGATTTATCATCGAGTCGAATGGTTGATCTTGGCGACCGGGCAAGCCAGATCCGCTCACCCGGCTTCAATCGTCCGGTCTCCACCACGCTCAGGAAGGAGACGCGGGGTTTGCGAGCGTCCAATAGTGCGCCGCTCTCCCCAACCCCTGCGACAACGGCATCGACGCGGCGTCGCGCGACCTCAACATAAGATTCGTCCCGGTCGATGGTGAGGAAGTGGCGCCCGAGCCGTTTGGCGACCGCGGCGGTGGTACCCGTTCCGCAGAATGGGTCCAGGACCAGGTCTCCGGGGTTTGAAGTGGAGGCGATCACCCGGTGAAGGAGCGCCTCCGGTTTCTGGGTGGTATGAGCCTTCTTGCCATCGATCATTTCGCGCTCGCCGCCCGAGCAGATCGGAAAGTACCAGTCGGATCGGAGCTGCTTATCCTCGTTCCCAGCTTTCATTCCTTTGTAATTGAACGTGTAGCGAGTCTGCGCCTTCGATTTCTTCACCCAGAGCAGCGTTTCATGCGCGTTGCAGAAGCGGACCCCCTTCATCTGCGGCATCGGATTCTGCTTGATCCAGACGACGTCGTTGAGGATCCAGAAGCCGAGATTCATCGTGATCGCGCCCACCCGGTAGATGTTATGGTACGAGCCAATCACCCAGAGCGTCCCGGTGTCCTTGAGCACCCGGCGGGCAGCCTGCATCCATGACACGGTGAAGCGATCGTACGCCTCGAACGATTCGAACTGATCCCAGGAATCGTTGACCGCGTCCACGCGAGTCATGTTCGGCCGCCAGAGCTCGCCGGCGAGCTGCAGGTTGTACGGCGGATCCGCAAACACCAGGTCAACGCAAGCCTCTGGAAGCGAATTCATCCAGTCCACGCAATCGCCGTGAAGAACCTGGTCGTGGTGAGGCGGGTTTAACACCGAGTCTGCCATGGGAAGATAGTATTTAATCGCACAGGAAATGTATCACGGTAACTCCAGCAGATCGCGCGCAAAAGCCAGAAAACGCGCAACCCCGGGAACGGACTTCGAGTCCTCTGCCAGCCAGCCGTCCTGTTTGATAGTCACGGTATTGGTCATGCCCGGTCGAAGGATGCTCGCGGAACTGGCCACGACAGCTTTGTCATGGTCGAAGGGCTTCCAGTGCGATCGATCCTTCTCCTCGAAACCCTCTACGAACTCGACGGAACGCGTCATGTGAACCGGATACACCACGTGACGACACTCAACGATCAAGGAGTCCAGGACCCCCTCTCGCTCGTTATCCGGGAGGACGAAGATCCCCGTTCGCGTCGTTTCGGGATTGACGACGCCCGGCGTGGTCGGGAAATCGGGGAACAGGTCCCGAAATGATTGGCTGTATTTCTGAGCGACAGAGTTGGGTCCCTTTTCATCTGCGTCAGCGACGATCCCGAATGCGCAAGTTTCTAGACGGTACGGGCTGTTATTCTCAAGGATAAGGGGTAGTTGGCTCTTTAGCTTGCTGCCTTCACCCGCGTAAATTGCTGCAGAAACATCGTCGTTGAAGACAATAGAAGGCATATCCAGTCGCTGGTAAAGACGACCACCGCTTTTCGGATAGATAGGAATAAATGGCTTCCAGAATGGATCGAGTTCCGCTTCCGTGCCGCTGAACTCTTTCAGGCCTAACAGTTTCATCGCCGCGGACACGAAGGCCTGATCGTGCGGTCCCTCGGTACCGACGATGGCGTAGCGAACGGGCACTAACGAACCTCCTGACCGAGATCCTCGCGAAGAATCCGCACCTTCTCGCGGTCCAAACGGACGAGGGTAGCGCTTTCACCCATTGTCGGCAGGCGGAAGAACACGAATTCATCTGAGCCGGCGGCCGACTCCATGAGCGCGTCGACCGCTTCAAGGCTGTGCGTTGTAGCGAACAATTGCACATTGTACTGCCGGCAAGCGTTGACGATAAACTGGAAAAGATTGACGAGGGCCGAGGTATGGATCGCGGCGTCAATCTCGTCGATGAGTAGAATTCCGCCTTCGACCCCGGGAACAGTTAGCGCAATCGAGAGTGCGCGTCGGACACCTTCACCAAACATGCTGATCGGCACAAGCCCACTGAGCTCGTGTTTGACGTGCAGGACCGCTCGATCGAACCTGCCGGAAAGGATCTCGATGTCTCGGATCTGAGGATCAATTTGCCGCATGAGATCGATGACCGACCTTTGTATCCCATGTTCTAATGCGTAACTAAAGCGGCTGCTCAAAGAATGTGAGCGATGCGAGAAGGGCGCAAGCAGTTCTGATCGAAGTGAGAACGCCGAAGGTTTTCGAGCTGTCTCGAAACTTTCAGGCTCCCAGACGCGGAACGTGAAGGAATGCGCATCGCTAACCGTGGGCAAATCGGGCCCGGGATGATATTTGACCTTGAGATCTATTTCAGCGCCTCGCCTGACTGGATCCTCGTCGAACCCCTTCACACGCCGATCGGTCTCCCGGTCCGGCGATTCCGTGTCCCCGTTAAGAGCGCTTGCGAAGACGCCAACCAATTCGCGATATACCGCGGACATCTCACTGACCCTGTAAGATCCGGACGCAGACATTCGAATCTCACCCGAGTAGTGCTCCGTGCCATCAATCGCCGCGCACTGTGGAAACAACCATTTTAACGACTCGGGCAGTGGCTGGAAGAAAGGAACGACTCCGCGGTCCCTATCGACGGCGAGGCTCACGAGGTTGTAATCGTCGAGGGGATTGGCGAAAACCGAGAGTGCCTCGAGGATGCTCGTCTTTCCCGAATCGTTGGGCCCTACGAGCAGGTTGATTCTGCCGAGCCCTGTCAAACGGACATTTTGGAGGCCTCGGAACCGATCGATATTGAACTCGTCCAGGCGCCAGCCCATACGTTCGCCTCCGCCGCCGTACTGCGACTGCGTTAAAACCTCGCTCTGCCCTCCGAGCGGCTCCGCGAACAATTCCGCGAAAGTCGGGCGTCGACACTCGCCAGTCACCACCACGTTTAATCTACTGTAGTCGATTGCCTGCGGTCGATTGGATTCTCGCGGGTTCAATAACCCGGTTGCAAAACCTCAACCGTGAGCTATTTCGCGGTAACCTGAATCATCACGACGCCGTGCGCCGGAACAGTAGCATGAAACTGCTTTTCGAAATCGCCGAGGTCTTTGCGCTGCCACAGGTCCCGCACACGCTCTCGGGCGGGAATCTTGAGATCGGACCACCGGGCAGTGACCGGCTGCGGATCGTTTGCACGGTTGAAAAGTCCGATGACCCGCGAGCCGTCCTGCATCTCTTTGACCCAGACCTCGGCCCCGTTCTCCTGCGACACCCGGACAGCCTGCTTTCCAAGCGAATCTTGATTCACGGCGAGGATCTCGTCGTTGGTGAGCAGCGAGTTGGTCCAGGCGTCGTCGTCCGGCAGATTCATGCCGAGCATGAGCGGTGATGGGTCCATCGCCCAGAGCGAGATGAGCGTCATTTGCTCGTCGTGGGTGAAGTGAGTCTCGCGGTCTCGGCCGACGCTCCGGTTATGGATGGAGAGATGCCCGAGCGGGATCATATCGGCATCCGGCCAGTGGCCGGGATCGCCGTAGCCCGCCCACCGGGCAATGAGATCAAACTGATGGTTCAACGTGCCCCAGTTGTCCCAGAAGTCCCCGGAGATTCGCCACATATTGGCGTGAGCGGTGACGTGATCGGCCTCCTGGATGGGGGTCTCGCCTGGTGAGAGACTGAAGACGATGGATCGCCCGCACCGCTTGATCGCAGTTCGCACGGCGGCGATCTCTCCCGCGGAATAGGGGGATGACATGTCATCCACCTTGATCAGATCAACGCCCCAGCCGGCGTACTGCCTCAAGATAGAGTCGTACCAGGCCTGCCCGGCTGGCTTTGAAGTGTCTACGCCATACATGTCGGGGCACCAGCCGCAGGTATTGGCGGTGTTCGCGGCGTCGGCGGCGTGATAGATCGATCCCTGAATGGGCGTATTTTCTTTTACCGCCTGGCGGGGGATGCCTCGCATGATGTGGATGCCGAATCGGAGTCCCATCGCGTGGATCCGGTCGGCGAGCGCTTTGAAGCCCTGTCCATCCGCCGCCGAAGGAAACCGATTTGGCGGTGGTGTTAGCCGGCCAAAGGAATCCATGGAAAGGGTCGCGCCCCGGCGGGCATTCGGATTGTTCGGGGCTTGAGAAGCCCCCGGGTCATACCATCGATAATCGATAACCACGTATTCCCAACCGTGGGGATGAAGTGTCCGGCTCAGATAGCGGGCGTTCGCCATCACCTCATCCTCGGTAACGTCGTCGCCGAAGCTGTCGTAGCTGTTCCAGCCCATGGGAGGTGTCAGGGCGATCTTATCGCCGATCTCGATCCGGATCTGCTTCGAGTCGCTCCCCGCGTGGTTCCGGACTTTCACAGTCACGGCGTAATCGCGGGGACCGGGCAGCCGGCCGGTGATCTGACCTGTCGCGCCATTGAGCTTCAGACCCCGGGGGAGATGGCTCGCCGTGAACTTGAGCGGGGGATCTCCATCTGCAGAAACATTGATCAGGACTGGTGTGCCCGTGTAAACGCCGAAGACCGATGGAGAAGTGATGTGAGGCTTGCCTGAAGGAGTGGGAAGCGCTATCAAAGGGCCGGGCGACGCGGCTATCAATAACGGCAAAAAGATGAGCGGACACGCGAAGCGGTGGGGAAGGCGCGGTCGGTTCACAACATTTCCTCAGAATCAAATAGGGCGCTCCCCCGATTGAGAAGCGCCCTATTGATTTCACGGATTGGACCCGGCTTTCCTGCTATTTCTTGGACCCGCTTCCATTCGCGCCGGCCGCGGCCATTTCCTGCCCTGCCTTCTGCTGATTCTTGCCGTCACCTTGAGATTCTCTCAGAGCGCTCGGCGCCTGGGTCTGCGCCTGGCCCTGTCCGATCGGAATCCGGCGCGTGCCGCTAACGGCGTTGGCCGTCTTGGGGAGCCGGAGCGTTAGAACGCCGTCCTTGAAATCGCAGGAGATTTGCTCCTCGTTCACGTTCTCCGGAAGTGGGAGCACTCGTTCGAAGAAGCCATACTGCCGCTCCCGGTGATGGTAGCGGCGCTCCCTATCCTGATCCCCGGACTCTTCGCGCATCTCCGCTCGAACGGTCAGATAATGATCTCGCGTCTCGACCGAGACATCTTCAGGCTTTACACCGGGCAAATCCACATCAACGTGCCATTCGTTGTCGGTCTGGCTGATGTCCATTTTCGGCTGCCACGTCGTATTGAACGGCCTCGGAAAATCAAGCTGCCCTGTGGAACCGGTGAAAAAGCCCTCAAACAACCGGTCCATGTCGTCCTGCATTCGCCGCATCAACTGCCACGGCGATGTGAAAGCCTGGCTTTCCGGCGTGTTTACATCGGGGCGAGCCAGGTTTTGCTGCCGCTGGGCCGGCAGATTCTGGTTATTTCGCTGCATTACACACTCTCCTTACAGAGCGCCGAAGGATAATGCGCCCGGTATGATTCTTACCCGCGCTGATCCAACGCAACACCTCTGGCAACCCGCTTTTTTGACGATTTCAGCCGTGTCTGTGGCCCGACCGGCGACCGGCGCTTGCGCAGAATGACACAGAGGGACACAGAAAAAGCTCGAGGTGGAAGTCAGCGCCGACCGGGCTTTCTCTGGACTTTCTGCGTAAATCTGCGTCTTCTGCGGACTAACAGGTGACGGCGCTTCCGCTCAAGTGGAAAATCGCCCGGGGGTTCGCGAGAAAGCGGTTG
Organism: Armatimonadota bacterium; assembly: GCA_035686845.1. GTDB lineage: Bacteria > Armatimonadota > DASRZA01 > DASRZA01 > DASRZA01 > DASRZA01. Next base: position 16,801 of record DASRZA010000216.1, read on the forward strand.
GCTCGCGGCCGTGATCAGCTTCCTGATGAACTTTCCCATAATGCGATCATACCTGAAAAGAGGCTGAGTTACCGGCCATCGCAGGGACAGGCCATCTCGAGGACATATTGGCCAACATCCGTCGAACCTGGCTGGGGTCCGTCACAACAGAATGCACGGCGCCTGTTCCCGGCGCGCTGTAGAATCCAAGCGCGTGTTCGCTTGCGGCGATGACGGGCATCAACCTCCTGAGCGAAACATGGCGCATCGGTCTGATCACTCGCACTCCTCCTCATCGACCAGGCTTCCTACGCAGCCTGCCGGGGTACTGTTGATGGTGGCTGTGCTGTTTCCCGCGCCGGTGGGCGACGGAACGGTGGTGGTGTGGAGGAATGGGACCTGCTCACCGCCGGGCGCAGACTATATCTGGTGGTCGTAAGTATAACGCAGCGGTGGGTTTACCGTTCCCGTGGAGACGAGCTGCGATACCTCGGTGAGTTCCGCAGTGGGGCCGGAGCCAAATGTCCCGCTCTGGTAGCAAGCGCTGCGGCCGTAAGCGTCAGAGATGGAAGTGAGCAAGCCTCCCGTGTAGGCAAGGCTTAGCAGCGCGGTATCGGCGCTGTTGGTAATCGTGGTGAGAAGGTGGCGGACGGACCCATCGGCCCGGGATTCGAATGCGCAATCAAGAACACCCGAAAAAAGTGGTAGACAATTCTGTTTGGCAAATAGAGCGGGGCTGGGGCGGCCGCTTCTGCCGGCGATGGAGATCGAATCGGAATCACGTACGAAGAGCATCCGGCGCCTTCCGGTCGCTACACCTAGCAGGACGAAGGAGACTGTGCGAAGAAACCCTTCGCAGATCAGTCTATTGATAGGCCGTTCCTACGGGAACATTATTATGCGGAGGTCGTGCGATGTGGAAGTTAGCGCTCCATTCGGTCAGTTATGCCGGTGTCTGGCCCGGGCAGGCGTCACTCCCGCTCGAGGGTTTTCTGGATCGCGCGGCCGATTTGGGCTTCGAGGGTGTGATGTTGATGGCGAAACGCGGCCATGCTTCGCTGCTGGAGATGGACCCGGATCGAAGACAGGCAGTCCGGGATCAGTTGCGGCGCCGTGGTCTCGAGCTGGCTGCCATCGCATCGTATACCAACTTTACCGCGGGCGCCGATCGTCCGGACATTCCGATTCAGGAGATGCAGATTCTGTATGTCCGCGAGTGCGCACGGCTCGCCCGGGACCTGGGAGGCGGAATCGTCCGGATTTTCACCGGCTACGAGTGCGCCGAATTGACGCCGGCTCAAAGCTGGCAGCGGTGCGTCCAGGCGATCCGGGAGTGCGGCCGCGCGGCGGCCGAGTTTGGTGTGACGATCGCGGTCCAGAATCATCATGACATCGCCGTAAATCATACCGCCATGCGTGACCTGCTGGAGGAGGTGGCTGTGCCGAACGTGAAGGCTGGATTCGACGCGTGGGCGCCTACGCTTCAGGGACTTTCGGGCGACGAGCTCGCGGACGCCGTGCGCTCAATGGCGCCCTACATAGCGCAGACGATTGTCGCCGATTATATCAGGCAGCCCCGCTTTCGCTACCACCCGGCGCTCACCAATTACACCCGTGAGCCGGACAATCTACATGCCGTGCCGGTCGGAGAGGGGATTATCGATTACGCGTCGTTCTTCAGCGCGCTGCGTGAAATCCGCTACGATGGCTGGGTAACGTACGAAATCTGCTCCTCGATACGCGGAGGTGGGTCGCTGGAAAACCTGGATAAGGTCGCCCGGCATTTTATCGACTGGATGTTGGGGCGGCAGCCGGGATAGGAATGCGGCGCCAGATCCGGTGCGATTGATAGTGCGCTGGGCACGGTTGGGGCGGAGCGCGTTAAACTGTTACCACAATCCAGATTGCATCTGCTAGGGGAACCGTGATGGCCGCTGGGCGTGGGAACGCGCAGCGCGCAAGTGCGGCTGAGAGGGCTTCGGGCCGACCCTTAAGAACCTGATCCGGCTAGCACCGGCGTAGGAAAGCGGAGAGCGAGCAGGCGCGGCCATCCGGCCATTCCCCTCTTTCACCATCTTCCTTAAGATCCGGGGAGGTGGTTTTTGTTTTACTCTCCGTTTGCCGATCTCGTCCGGCGAGAGGCGCGGCCTGAATCAAACTCAATCGTGGTAAAGTTACCTCGCGGGATACTGCCGGTTACCGGGGATAGGAGAGTGTCGATTGTCAACTCAAAATAATGGTCATAAGGATGGCGTGGGATCGGCGGGCTATCGTTTTCCCGCTTCAGCCAAAGTATATGTCGCCGGAAGCCTTCACCCGGACGTGCGGGTGCCGATGCGCGAGATTGCGCTTTCGGTGACTCATGGTCATAATGGCGGACCAACTGAAGAGAATGAGCCACTGCGGGTCTATGACACGAGCGGCCCTTACACTGATCCGTCAGCGGGCGTGGATATCCTCAAAGGACTTCCCCGCCTAAGAGAAGCATGGATCAGAGCGCGGGCGGAATATGAGGAAGTCGATCCAAGCTACCGGCCCATTGCCGGGCATAGCGATCCGGGTCTTCCGATGCCTCCCTCCCGCAAAGCGCTCCGCGGACGCGGCGACATCACTCAGCTTCAGCAGGCCCGGCTGGGGAAGATCACGCCCGAAATGGAGTTCATCGCCATCCGTGAGAACCAGGGCCGCGAGCTAATCACCGGACAGCACCCGGGCCAGAGCTTCGGCGCGTCGATTCCGCTCGTGATCACGCCGGAGTTCGTGCGTGACGAGGTTGCCCGTGGTCGTGCGATTATTCCCGCGAACATCAATCACCCCGAATCCGAGCCGATGATTATTGGCCGGAATTTTCTGGTCAAGATCAACGCGAATATAGGCAACAGCGCGGTCACCAGCTCCATCGAAGAAGAGGTGGAAAAGATGACCTGGGCGACGCTCTGGGGCGCCGATACCGTGATGGATCTCTCAACCGGCAAGAACATCCACGAAACGCGTGAATGGATCATTCGGAATTCGCCGGTTCCTATCGGGACGGTGCCAATCTACCAGGCGCTCGAAAAGGTGGAGGGCAAGGCTGAGGAGCTGACCTGGGAGGTTTATCGCGACACTCTCATCGAGCAGGCGGAGCAGGGCGTCGATTACTTCACGGTCCATGCCGGAGTGCTCCTGCGTTACATTCCGATGACGGCCCGGCGGCTCACCGGGATCGTGAGCCGCGGGGGTTCGATCCTCGCAAAGTGGTGCCTGGCGCATCACCAGGAGAACTTCCTCTACACCCACTTCCATGAAATCTGCGAGATCATGGCCCAGTACGACGTCAGCTTCTCGCTGGGCGACGGGCTGCGGCCGGGGTCCATTGCCGACGCCAACGATGAACCGCAGTTCGCCGAGCTGAAAACGCAGGGGGAGCTCACGGAAATCGCCTGGGGCCACGGCGTTCAGGTGATGAATGAAGGGCCGGGCCACGTGCCGATGCACCTGATCAAGGTGAACATGGAGAAGCAGCTTGAATGGTGCAAGGAGGCGCCATTCTATACTCTCGGACCGCTCACCACGGACATCGCGCCCGGGTATGATCATATTACCAGCGCTATCGGCGCCGCTATGATCGGCTGGTACGGCACGGCGATGCTTTGCTACGTGACGCCCAAGGAGCATCTGGGCCTTCCCAACAAGAAGGACGTGAAGGACGGCGTGATCGCCTATAAGATCGCGGCGCACGCCGCGGACCTTGCGAAAGGCCACCCGGGCGCGCAAGCGTGGGACAACGCCATTAGCAAGGCCCGCTTCGAATTCCGATGGGAGGATCAGTTCAACCTGGCGCTCGATCCGGAGACGGCCCGGGAGTTCCACGATGAGACGCTTCCTGCGGAAGGCGCCAAGGTTGCGCACTTCTGCAGCATGTGCGGCCCCCATTTCTGCAGCATGAAAATCACGCAGGATGTGCGGGATTACGCTGCGCAGCACGGATTGATTGAGGCGGATGCCCTGACCGCCGGGATGGATGAAAAGTCCCGGGAGTTCCGGGAGAAGGGCAGCGAGATTTATGTCAAGTGAAGGCGCCCAGGTCATGACAATCAGAGTTGAAACGCCCTCACGCGCTGCCGATAGCACAGCCGGTGCGGATGCGTTGATCATTGCTGGGAAGCCGTTCCGGTCTCGCCTTATGCTGGGGACCGGGAAGTACCGGAGCGCCGAGGAGATGAATGCGGCGCTGGAGGCCTCGGGCGCCGAAATCATAACGGTTGCCCTCCGCCGAATCGATCTGGATGCGCCCCGCCGGAGCATCCTGGACGATATTGATTGGAAGCGCTACCAGATTTTGCCCAACACGGCCGGCGCTCGAACGGCAGACGAGGCGGTTCGCACCGCCCGGATGGCGCGAGCGATGGGGCTTTCCGACTGGATAAAAGTGGAGGTGATTCCGGACCCGAAATACCTTCTGCCCGATCCGATCGGCACTCTGGAGGCGTGCAGGATCCTGGTGGATGAGGGGTTTATCGTGCTGCCCTACATCCACGCGGACCCGGTGCTTGCGCTCCGCTTGCAAGAGATCGGCACGGCCACCGTTATGCCGCTCGCCTCGCCAATTGGGAGCGGGCAGGGGATCAAGAACGCCGACACGATTCGGATTATTATTGAGCAGGCGACTGTGCCGGTTGTCGTCGACGCCGGGATCGGGACTGCTTCTGACGCGGCGGGCGCGATGGAAATGGGCGCCTCCGCGTGCCTGGTGAACACAGCGATCGCCCGGGCGGAGAATCCCGCGATAATGGCTGAGGCGATCCAGTTGGGCGTGGAAGCGGGCCGAAAAGCGTTCCTGGCCGGGCGGGCGCCGGTTTTGCCGTACGCTTCCGCCAGCAGTCCACTGGTCGGAATCGTTCGGTAGCGTATGTTTTCCGGTGAGCGTTGAACGGGATTGGAGGACCGATTAACGATGAATGCGGCGATGGTCCTGCCAACTACGGGGCGCGGGTGGCGACGCGCCCGTGGCTGATGCTCGTTACCGGACGGGAGCTGATTTCCAGCGCGGATCCGGCCGGTTCCGAGGACCGGCTTCTGGGGATACTCGCGGCGGCGGCGGCCGGTGGGGTAGACCTGGTGCAGCTTCGCGAGAAGGATCTCGACCCCGGTCGCCTTGCCTCGCTGGCACGGCGGGTGCGCAGTGCGATTCCCGGAAGCGTGCGGCTCATCGTTAATGGATCTTTCGAGACGGCGACCGCCGGTCACGCCGATGGCGTTCATTATCCGGAGAGCGCTGCGGTGGGAGAAGCGAAGATTTTCAGATCGAAAGTGGCGAACCGGCTTTCAGGCCGCTCAATCCATTCGCTATTGGCGGCGATAAGGGCCGCCGACGAGGGGATGGATTATCTGATAGCCGGTTCCATTTACGAAACGTCCTCTCATCCGGGCGCGGCGTCTCAGGGAATTGACTTCCTGAGAAGGGTCTGCCAGGCGGTACCGATTCCGGTTTTGGCCATCGGAGGAATCACACCGCAGCGGGCGCCGGAGTGCCTGAGCGCCGGCGCAATCGGGGTCGCGGTACGCTCACCAATTCTGACAGCCGGTGACCCGGAACACGCTGCTCGGGAGTACCGGAGAGCGCTGGACGCTGAGCTTTGAATCGTGCAGGTATGCGGCGACCGGCCGCGATCCCAGCAGGTGGAGGTTTTCTAAATGAGGAAGTTGTAACCGACTTTGGATGATAGACAGAGAATCATGATAGATGTTGTAATCAATGGGCAGGACCGCCGGATCGAGCCACCAGGCACGGTTAGGGCTCTTCTCGAAGCATTCAGGCTCAAGCCGGAGATGGTGATTGTCGAGCGTAATGGCGAGATCGTTCCCCGTGCCCGGTACGAGAGTGAACCGGTTGAAGCGCGCGACCGGTTGGAGCTCGTCCAGATGACCGCGGGGGGATGATGAGACCGTCCGCCGGCGCAGCGCTCGCCGATGTTGTTGTGGTCGGTGGCGGCGTGATAGGGTTATCCATTGCCTGGCGGGTCCGGCAGCGGGGCGCCACGGTGATCGTGGTGGAACGAGGAGCGCTGCCGTCTGATCGGGGAGCGGCGCCGCCGGACGGCCAGGCCGGCTGGGCGGCTGCAGGGATGCTGGCGCCGCTCGCCGAGACAGGCTCCCGAACACCGCTTCTGGATCTCGGCCTGGAGAGCCTGGCGCTCTACTCTCAATTCGTGGAAGAGCTGGCTGCCGCGACCGGCGTTCCCGTGGCGCTCCAGGGCCCTGGAATGCTTCGATTGGCGCAGACGCCGGCACGGGTAGAGGCGCTACAAAAGGTATTCGCATGGCAGCGTTCACTGGGACTCTCGTTGGAATGGATCGAGGCGGAAGACGTGCGGAGGATGGAGCCCGCTCTCGATCCAGGTATCGCCGCCGCTGTTTTTTCCCCGAAGGAGAAGAGCGTCGATCCTCGTACCCTGCTCTGCGCGCTGGAAAAGGCCTGCGTCTCGAGTGGCGTGCAGCTCGTTACTGAGACTCCCGTCGTCGGTCTTGAAACGTCTGAAAGGCGCGTCGCCGCTGTAAGAACTGCCGACGGGAATATCTCTTGCGGAGAGTTGGTATTAGCCGCAGGGGCATGGACTCCTGCGATTGCGCGGATGCTGGACCTTGTCATTCCGGTTGTGCCGCTTCGCGGGCAGATGGTCGCTCTTGCGTGTCCCGGAAAGCTCTCCCACACGGTCTATTCCGATGAGGGTTACCTGGTTCCGCGGGAGGATGGGAAACTGCTCGTCGGGGCGACCGAAGAGAACGTGGGCTTCGAGCTTCGTCCGACGGTTGGCGGGATAAGTGGTCTTCTCGGTCTGGCCGGCAGACTCCTTACCGACGCCTCGCCGCTCCCCTTTCATTCCGCATGGGCCGGACTCCGGCCGGCGTCTCCGGACCATCTACCCATTTTAGGCTCGGCGACGGGGTGGGCGAATCTCCATCTCGCCACCGGGCACTTCAGGAATGGGATCTTACTCACTCCCGTCACCGCCCGGATCATGGCCGCCTGGATAACGGAACGAGAGTCTGACCCGCTGCTGAGAGGAGTCGAGCTCAATCGCTTCTCGTCACGCGAGAGCCCGCGGTCAGACTGAAGTTAATGGAAAAGCTCGGCAAGTTCCCGTGTCGCGGCGGTGATATCGGGTTTGCCGAGGACGGCCGAGATAACAGCGGCCGAGCTCGCGCCGGCTGCGATGACGACGGCGAGGTTATCGCGACTGATTCCACCAATCGCCACCAGGGGCAAATCGGGAACGGCGGCCCGGATCTCGGCGATCCGCTGCGGTCCGACCGGTTCACCCGCGTCGAGCTTGGTCTTGGACCCAAAAATCGCGCCCACGGCGAGGTAGGATGCGTGTCGCGCCGCTTCCAAAGCTTCAGCCACCGTTCCTACCGATACTCCCAGGAGACGATCGGAACCCAACAGCCGGCGGGCGTCAGCCGGCGTCATGTCATCCGGGCCGACGTGAACGCCATCAGCGCCAGACGCGAGAGCTACGTCCACCCGGTCATTGACGATGAAGAGGGCGCCGGTCTCCCGCGCGATAGATGCTAAAATGCGCGCCTCCCGGATCAGATCCGGCGTCGAAAGCCGCTTGTCCCGAAGCTGGATCACGCGGGCGCCTCCTGCGATCGCCTGGCGGGCGATCTCTTCCGATGAGAGATCACCTCGAAAATTCGGATCGGTGAGGAGATAGACTCCACGCAAGAGCGCAAGCCGTTCGGAATGGGTCCGACCGGCGGGATCGAAAGCGCCCGGGTAGGGCGAACCTCTTCCCTGACCGATGATGACCGGGCTGCGAAGCCCCTCTTCCAGCAGACTTTTCGCGCACCGAATCGCCGCTTTCAGTGAATCCCCGAGAGCCAGGCGAGCTGCGATGGCCGAAGAGAGAAAGCAGCCGGTACCGTGCGTGTGGGGGGTGTCGATACGCACTCCCCGAAACAGATGAAAGGCCCCGGTGCTATCCAGAAGCAGGTCCACCGGGGCGCCTTCGAGGTGGCCGCCTTTGATGAGCGCCGCACGTGCGCCCATCGCGCACAAACGGCGCGCCACTTCCATCCGGTCGCTCTCGGTGTCAACCGGGTGGGCCGTGAGGCGCGCGGCCTCGATCAGATTTGGGGTGGCGAGATCACAGAGAGGCAGCAGTACCTCGCGGAGAGCCTGTTCCCCATCCCGGCTCAGAAACTCCAGCCCGCCGGAAGAGGCGAGCACGGGGTCCAGGATAACGTTGGGGGGCCGGTACCGGTCAAGCGCTCCGGCGACGACGTGCGCGGCGGTGGCGTCCGGCAGAAGCCCGATTTTTACCGCCGCAGGCGATGAATCCGAGAGGATCGCGTCCAGTTGTTCCTGGAGCAGTGATGCCGGAGTCGGGGCAACACTTCGAACGCCCCACGTGTTCTGAACTGTGATCGCCGTGATCGCCGAAAGTCCGGCTGCGCCCTGTGAGTCAAAAACGCGGAGATCAGCCTGAACTCCTGCGCCTCCTGATGGATCCGATGCCGCTATGGTTAGAACAGAACGCATAGATCAATCGATCTCCTGGTCAAGTTCGAGTGTTTTCCTCTTAAGTGTTCCCCTCTAATGTAGCGTCATCGTGTGAGCCGGGCTGGATACCCATCCGGCTGGCCATAAAAAACCGGGGACGGGTGGGCGTGGCGCGAAGACTTCTACGGCGTGAACTTCCCGGCGGGATGGAACAATCCTTCCCATGAGCAGTTGCCCGACCTCATCGGAAACAACGGCGGCCTTACCATCAACAGTCGGCGCACGGTGCGAAAGATGTTGCGCGCGCTGCGTTCGCTGCGTGAGGACGCCGATTACCGGATGGGGAGGACCGTGGACGTGGAATCGGCAAGGACCGCCCTGCTGATGGCGTCCAAGTTTTCGAACGATTGGAGCTGGAAGATGGCGATAACTGAGTTGACGCCGATGGACGTCGCCCGCCGAGTGAAACCGTACGTAGCAAGAAAAAGGGTCGGCGACATCACGCTCCGATTGGATGAAGCGCGTATTCGCCTTCAGAACGGTTACTGGCGCATCCCTGTGCGTCACTCACGAGAACCGGAACCGCTGTTTCCCTACTATGAGGCTCTGGCAGATCTCGAACAGGAAGTACAGGACAGTGAAGACATTAAGGTTTCGATAGCATCCGGAGATCCACTGACCGAAGAATAGAGTCCAGGGCTTTCGGTCCCGCGCTACGTTATCTTCCTGAGCGGGGGCCGCCACTTTCGAATCATCCTGTGTCGTCGGGCTGCCAGCCTCCTGACACCTTCGGCAACCGAGATGGGCGCTAACCCGCGAAGAGCAGGATCTTCTTTGCGGTGGTGATGAGAAGCTCCGGGTCGAACGGCTTGGTGATGTAGTGATATACGTTGAAAGCTCGGGCTTTGTCCATGTCCACGCCACTGCGGCGGGCGGTCAGCATCACGACCGGAGTTTTGTATACCCCGCGGCGCGTGCGAATCTCCTCGAGCACGTCAAAGCCGTCCATGTCGGGCATCATGATATCCAGGAAGATAAGATCTGGTCGATGTTCAATGGCCGCAGCGATGGCGCTCTGTCCATCGAACGCCGACACCACATCCCATCCCTCTTTTTCCAATCGGAACCGAACCAGACGGACGATATCCGCCTCGTCATCCACTACCAGTACTTTTGGCATACCCTGAACCTCGCCTGTCGGCTGTGACTTCGCTATAACCATTATCCCGGAATCAACCGCCGCAAGGCAATTCTCCTTTTAAGAGATCCAGCGCGTTTGCCTCATTGCGAGGTTCTGGGCGCCCTCCGCAATATAAACTCGCTCACACGCAGGAAGCGGGACCGGAACGCCGAACATGGTCTGTAGCCGGTCGCGAGTATATTGCATGAACGCATGCTGCCGCGGCATGAGCGGAAATGCATAGAGCCTCGCGACGCTTCGTGCCCAATCACGGAGCATAGAAATGAGATCGCTTTGAAATCCTGGCTATTGAGGGGAGCCGGCCAGTTTCTCTTCGCTGCCATTACGGTTTTTGGGTTGACGTTCGGGGCATCATCAGCCACGGCGCAGGAGACGCCGGTCGTCGGGCTGATCCCCCGAGCGCAGCATCCGATCACTATCGATGGGAATCTGGACGACTGGAGCGGCGCGTTTATCACGCCGCTTAACGCGACAAACCCTGACTTCGCGAATCGAGCGACCGACGTCTATTATCTCTGGGATGAGCAGGCGCTCTATATTGGGCTTAATGCGATGGACAGGAACCCGACCCAGATCGCGGGCGACAACGCTCTTTACGATGGGGACGCCGTTGAGTTCTACCTCGATACTCGCAGCGGCGCCGATCTCGGAGCGAAAGAGTTCGGACCGGGCACTCTCCACATGTTCTTCACGGCGCTCACCGGGCACGATCTCAAGCCTCGTTATCATTTGCGTGATCTGCCGGCTTTCAAAGACCTCACGCTGAAGGGTGTGGAGATGGCGGCCGCGCGGACGCCGGCCGGCTACACGCTGGAATTCAAGCTTCCGTGGGCGAACTTCCCCGCGTTCAAGCCTGGCGCCGGGACGCCGATCGGCATTGATGTCGAGATGGGGAGTTCAGACGGAGGCCACCGGATCCATCGCGCCTTCGCGTACAGCTCACCCACCAGCGTAGGGACTCCATCGACATTCGGGCGCGTGACGCTCGTAGACCGAGTCGATCCGCTGGCGGTTCAACCGTACAGCCGGGCGCTGTTCCCCTTCGACGCCCAGGTTCCTGGCAACTACGGTTGGATTTTCGGTGTTGGGTTCCTCTCGCCAACCATCGCGAGCAGCGTGGATTCGGTGGATGCAGCACTGATGGACGCGGCGGGTAAGGTTGTGAAGACCGCCCAGAACACGCGGCTGCAAAAGGTCCGGCTCCCGGGAGAACGCTGGCGCGGCGAGTGGGAGACGTATGATCTGCCCACCGGGAATTATACCCTTGTACTGACCGCCCGTGACGCTCAAAAGCGCGCCATCGTGGAGAGAACGCTGCCGGTTTATCTCCGGGCCGGTGATCAGAATTGACGGACTTCACAGCACAGAGCGAGTTAAGGAGATCCGTTTGCGCAGCGTGATTGTGTCGCACCCCGACTTCGATGGAATATGGCCCTTCGCGGCGGACCACTTTCACGAATTGTGGATGCGTGAAGGACCTGTGGAGTTTATCCGGCTTGGTCCCGATGACCGCCGCCCCGTCGGAGAAATTCTTTCGGCGCCCGGGACGGTCACGCGGCTTATCGGACTGGGCCTGCCACTGACCACTGCCTGCGCCGGCAAGCTGGTTCAACTTGAGGAGGCGGCATTCAGCCAGGGCTACTCCGATCGTTTCACCGATGCCGTTGAGCTGCTCCGGAAGGCGGGAGTACGGATTTACGAGCACACGTCGGAGGGCTTTTGGGGAGAGTCTGTCGCAGAGTTTGGCCTTGCGCTGACGCTGTGCGCTCTCCGCCGCATTCCGCAGACCTACTGCCAGATGTTGACCGGGCACGAGGTTTGGGACTATTCGCCTCCCGGTGGGATAGGGCAGCCGGGCGCCCGCGGCCATCAGTTTGGCGATGAGAGCCGGTTCACGAGCGGGACGGTCGAAGGAAAGCGCGTTCGCATGGTCGGTCTGGGTAATATTGGCAGCCGGTACGCTGGTTTTGCGCGCGCTCTCGGGGCTGACGTGAGCGCGTGGGATCCGGTCGCGTGCGAACCGGCGTTTCACCGCACCGGCGCCCGGCGAGTGTGGCGGATTGAGGATCTTCTCGACGACGCCGAAATCTTTGCGCCGATGATGCCGCTCGTCGAGAAAACGCGGGGTGTCGTGACGGCGGCGCATATTGAGCGATTACCGAAAGGCTGCCTCGTCGTGCTCGTGACACGCGCCGGAATCTGCGATATGGAGGCGATCCGGCGGCGTGTGCTGGCGGACGAGATCTCGCTGGCGGCGGATGTTTTTGACGTCGAGCCGCTGCCGCTCGATGATCCGCTGCTGGGTCGGCGCAACGTGGTTCATACCCCGCATAACGCCGGCCGGACGAGGGACGCCAATATGCGATGGGCCGAGGCGCTCGCCAGCCAGTTCAAACGTGGGAATTGAGGTTTGAATGAAGCGACCCGCTGAAGTCACGCCGTAAGCTGCAGCCCCTCAAGCTGTGGATTTTTTAGCTTCGATCATCAAAGGAGACAATCAATGCCAGATCAGGGTCATAACGCCACGCTTCACGGTGGCGGATTCCATCATATCGCTATCCGCGCGAACGATTTTGAGGCAACGCTGCGGTTTTACACCGAAGGCCTTGGGTTCCGAAGGGTGTACGGATGGGGCGAAGATGGGCGTTCTCGCGGCGAGCGGGACAGCCGCGCCGTAATGCTCGATACCGGCGATGGCAACTATCTCGAGGTTTTCGCCGGCGGAACCCTCGCGCCCGGCGAAGCCATTCCCGAGGGCGCGCTGCTCCACTACGCGCTGCGCACAACGAATTGCGACGCCGCCCTCGAGAGGGCGCGTGATGCGGGCGCCACGGTAACGATGGAGCCGAAGACCGTGCCGATTAACGGCGACACGCCAAAGGAATTTCGAATCGCGTTTGTGCGCGGGCTCGACGGCGAAATCATCGAGTTTTTTCAGAACGATTCGCTCTAATTCGAAGCGAATGCATCCTTCTCGTTTTCAGTGTTTTTGGGTACGGGCGCGAATGGGTATGAAAGATGCGTCTACCTTAGGTTGCGCCCGGAGTCGGTTTTGGCCGGGCGCGTTTACTGTACTCGCGCGGTTTGAGGCTCCCCAAAACTGAGATTCGAAGAAGGAGAAGGAATTTGAAAGAGCTGGTTCATCGGCCGTCGTCTCTGGAGGCGCGGCCCAATACACGTACGGCGGCGCATTACCGGGGCCGCCCATTGGATCGAATCACCGTCGGATGCATTTCCGCCGGCCTTTCGGCGCTGTTGGCGTGGACAGCGATGATCGTGCCGCTGCACGTCGCGTTCATCTCTCCCACAGACCAGGCGATAGTCTGGGTTATGCTGGCTGGCTGGCTGGGTTACTGGGCATTGAACGAAAGGAGGGCTGAGGCGCCGGCCATATCCCCGCCCTCGAGCCGGGAGCTCGCCTGAGACTCTTCTCTCGGATCGCAGACAGGTTTCAGGGGCCCGGGCTCCGTCCCCTGGCAGCCTGCGCATAAATCGGCGTCCGGTCGTCGGCTGTCGTGCGGGTATTACGGGAGCGGGCATGGCGGCGATCGGCGTAGAGCCGCCGTAAGGCCGGGAGAGCGGCGAGAACGCCGCTCTTGGCTTCATCTTCACGTGGACTGAGGCGGGAATTGACGCCCGCCCATGCAAGGCGGAGCTGCAGACCTTCGCATCCCTGGCTTCCTGCGCGGCGCCCTTACCGACACTCTATTGATCGTTCTCATTCATCCACCGGTCGATCACTCGCATATTCTTGATCTCCACATACTTTGGTCCGCAAACTTTCTATTGACAGAGACGCTCCGCCGGGATTACACTGGAGAAGTCGATTGTTCGAAAGGAGCGCCTCATCATGGGACGACCGGAGTCTGGTCCCCATCCGTGGATTTACCCTATCCTTGGTGTGATCGTTGGTTACATGCTTGGCTGGTGCGTCGCGATCATGATCAAGGATCAGCCGTTTGAATGGATCCAGGGTGGCTTCGGCACCGCTGGATTGCAGTGGGGCGCGACTGCGTTCCCATATTGCCTCTGCTCCTGGGTCGGAGCAATCTCCGGCGGGGTCGTTGGCTACAAGGTCTCTCGCCTACCGTAGGTATTCGGTATTGGGTGTTAGGTCTTAGGTCCTGGGTCCCGGCGCCCCGGAACGCGGCGGCGGGCGTTTCCTACCCCGGCCCCATTGGTAACCCCTGCCGGCGCGACGATGGCGCCCCACCCCGAGACCCGATGTTCACACCTAATACCTGACACCTAACCTAAGACTTTTTTTGCCCTTCATATTCGTTTTAGATCGCTGGCGAGCAAAGATCCCCTGGCAGATGGCAGGTGTCGTTGACCAGGGCGATGTGGGCTGAATCGCCGCGGAATTTAAGCTCGTTGATGGCTGCGTTCTGCTGCAAGATGCGAGTATAATCGGCGAGAGGAATACCAAGAGCGGCGCAAAGCAGTCCCCGCACGGTCGTTTTGTGGGAGACGATGACTATCGACTCTCCGCGACGCCGGATCATCCATTCCTTCAGAGCCGGCCGTGCTCGATCCATAACCTGACTCAGCGTTTCGCCCTCTGGCGTAGGGGTATGAACCGGGTCAGCTTTCCAGGACCGGAATCGGTCTCGGTCTTCCACTTCAAGCTGTTCGGGCGTGAGGCCCTCCCAGGCGCCATAATTCAGTTCGCGGAAGCGGGGATCGATCCCGAGCGCTGCGTCCGGGCAGGCGGCGTGGATCGTCTCGCCGGTGACTCGCGCTCGGGCGAGGTCGCTGCAGATGATAGCGGTAATCTTTTCGTCGCGGAAGCGCCGGCCCAGCGCCTGCGCTTGCGCCATTCCCTTCGCATTGAGCGCGATGTCGGTCCAGCCGCAGTAACCGGGCCGATTCTGATTCCACTCGGTTTCGCCGTGCCGGACAAGGTAAACCCTGGTGACCTCAGACATCAGCCGCAGCCTCGCAAAGAGGCGCCGCCGAGTTCATCGAGGAGTCCCGAGGGCTCGTGCGACGTGGCGATAGACCGGTCGAAATCCCTCTGCGCGGGCGTAGGCAAGTACCCGGTCTACCTCACGGTCAATCTTCGCCCCCGCCATCTCGGTGACCTCATCTTCGAGTGGGACGTCGAAGTCGTTAGCGCCGTAGTGAAGCCCCTTCAGAGCATTGGCGTTCTGTGTGAGAACTGACGTGCGCAGGTGCTTGACGTTATCCAGATAGACCCGGCAGAGCGCCAGATGCCGCAGGTACTCTCGGGTGGAGATTTCGATTCCCCCAAGCTCCGTGAAATAGGGTTTATAGGTCCAGCAGAGGAAGCTGAAAAGGCCTGGACTGGTGTCCTGGAACTGACGGACCGCCCTCAGATGATCCAATCGTTCATCCAGCGACTCGTCGAAGCCTATCACCATCGTCGCGGTGGTGTTCAAGCCGGCGTCCAAGATGTCGCGCTGCGTGTCCAGATACTCCTGCACGGTGTATTTGAGCGGACTGTGCCGTTGACGGAACGAATCCGAGAGTACTTCGGCGCCACCTCCCGTAATCCAGCGGACTCCGGCGTCCTTCAAAATTCGAAGCGCCTGCGCGTTTGAAAGCCGGCTTAACCGGGCGACGTAGAGAAATTCCACGATGGTCATGGCGTAAAGTTCGATGCGATCTCCATACCGGGCACGGATGGCGCCAAAGAGATCGGCGTAGTAGTCGATCTTAAGGCGGGGATTGAAGCCCCCGTTGAATCCGACCAGGTCGCCCCCAAGCTCAATCAACTCATCGATCTTATCAAAGATGGCGTCGCGAGAGAGCAAGTATCCCTCCGGAGATTTGGGCAAACGGTAAAATGCGCAGTAGTCGCACTTCGCCACGCAGACATTGGTGTAATTGATGATCCGCATCACCATATAGGTGGCTTCATCCGCGGGATGAAAGCGATTCCGCGCCCGCGTCGCGAGACGCTGCCAGTCTTCATCCGTGGCGTTTGTCCAGAGCCAGCGGGCCTCGTTATCGCCAAGCCGGCCGCCGGCCGCCAACTCGTTCTCAATGGAGCCAAGATCGTATGACATCCGCTCATCCCCTCCAACTAATATGATACCGCATATGACACGGGCGAGGGGCGCGTCGGAGGGTGGGAGGGGGGTGAGTGTGTGGGAGGGCGAGAGGGAGGGTGAGTGTGTGGGAGTGTGAGAGGGTGAGAGGTCCGGCTCCCCTTCCCGCTTCGAGAAGGGGTTGGGGGATAGGTCCGGGGCGGCGGGCAGTTTCCCGTTCTCCAAGTTCGGTGTACAATAGAGTATGCGAATATTACCGATGGGACCACCCGCTCCCCTTTTGAAACGTGCGTCAGATCGACTGCGCCGGGTGCTTCGTCCACCGCAGACAGCGATGGAATTCATGGAGGCCGTCGTGGTGGCGGAGCGGGAGCGCCGATACGCCTCTGCCGTGCGGCTGTGCGAAAGAGGTCTCAAGCATTTTCCCGACGACTTTTACCTGTTAATGAAGCGATTGGCGCAGGCGCGTGCGGTGAGCGACCGGGACCTTGCAGAAGCGCTGCTGGCGCGCGCCGTTCAGCAATGCCCGGAAACCGCCGCTACACTTTCCAGCGTCGGCGACGAGTACGCCTACCTCGGTCACATGGAGACCGCGGAATCCTACTTTCGCCGGGCGTTGAATCGCACGCCTCGTAATTCCCTCGTCCGTGAGAAACTGGCGATGTCGATGGTGCAGCAGCGCCGGATGGACGAGGGTATCTCCGAGCTCACAGCCGCGCTGGATCAGGATCCTGGAAACGCGGCGCGCCGGACTCTACTCGCCCAGACCCTGCTGGCCGCCGAGCGTTATGGCGAAGTCTCAGCGCTTCTGGAGAACTGCCCGGATGGCTCCCTCTCCTGGGAAGCTCTTTCGTGTCTCAGCGTCGCAAAGGCCCGGTTGGATGGCGCGGACGAATTTGCGGATGCGATGATGGGGGAGAAGGCATGATGGACGGAGGACGGGGAGCGGACGGGGAGCGGACGGAGGACGGAGGACGGAGGACGGAGGACGAATCTCCCGCATTAGCGGTTCGTCCTCGCCGGCTTCGGCGGACGGCGGCGCTGCGAGGGATGGTTCGAGAGACGCGGCTGTCGGTTTCGTCGCTCGTTTATCCGATGTTTGTCGGCGAGACCGGCGATTCGTGTGAGATTGCTTCGCTGCCGGGCCAATGGCGATGGCGCCTGGATGACCTGGAGCGCGGAGCGGCGCGCGCCGTAGAAATGGGCGTTCCGGCGGTCCTGCTTTTTGGGATTCCCTCCGAGCGGGATGCGGTGGGATCCTCGGCCTACGCGCGGAATGGGATTGTGCCCCGGGCGATCCGCGCGCTGCGCCGGTCATACCCGGATCTGATTATCATGGCGGATGTCTGTCTATGCGAATATACCAGTCATGGGCATTGCGGTTTGCTCACCGACCGGCAGGAAGTGGACAATGATCCGACTCTGCCGCTCCTCGCCCGCGCGTCAGTGGCGTACGCCGACGCCGGCGCCGACGTGGTGGCGCCGTCCGACATGATGGATGGCCGGGTGCGAGCAATACGTTCAGGGCTCGACGCCGAAGGCTTTCACGAGATTCCGATCCTTTCTTATGCCGCGAAATATTCCTCGGCGTTTTATGGTCCTTTCCGCGAGGCGGCGCAGAGCGCGCCCCAGTTCGGCGATCGCCGCGGTTATCAGATGGATCCGGCGAACCGGCGCGAGGCGCTGCGAGAGGTACGCCTGGATCTTTTGGAAGGAGCCGACATGGTCATGGTCAAGCCGGCGCTGGCGTACCTCGATATCATCCGTGAAGTTCGTGACCTCGTAGATGTTCCGGTCGCCGCTTACAACGTGAGCGGAGAATACGCAATGGTGAAGGCGGCGGCAATGCAGGGATGGCTGGACGAACGCGCGACGGTCATGGAAATCTTGACGGCGATAGTACGGGCGGGCGCCGATATTATCCTCAGCTATCACGCACCGGAGGCCGCAGCCTGGATCCGTGATGGCGCCTGATCCACCCCCCGATAACGGACACACGCCCGATCCAACGCAGAGCGTTTCGCCGTCGGCTTCGCTATTCGAAGTAATATTAGAGGCGATGCGTCCGCGGCAGTGGATCAAGAACCTGCTCCTGTACGCCGGCGTCATCTTCACCGCCAACATTTTCCGACCTATTCCCTTCGGGCTGGCGACTGCCGCATTTGTCTGCTTCTGCCTCCTCTCCAGCGCCGTTTATCTGTTTAACGACGTTGAAGACCGTGAGCGAGACCTGGCGCACCCGCGGAAGAGCCGGCGGCCGATCGCCTCGGGCCGGCTGCCGGTCTCAACCGCGATAGCGGCAGCCGTAATACTCACCGTGCTGGGATTGGCGGGCGGCTTTTTGATCCGGTGGCAGTTCGGACTGCTGGCTCTGGGATTCGGTGTGCTAAACGTGTTGTACACAAAATGGCTCAAAGACGTGGTGATCTTAGACGTGCTGACCATCGCGACCGGGTTCATTGTGCGGGCGCTGGCGGGCGCCGTGGCAATCCCCGTTCGAATCTCGCCCTGGCTTTTGGTCTGCACGGCGCTGCTCGCGCTGGTGCTTGGGTTTGGGAAGCGGCGGCAGGAGATTACCTCGCTGGAGAGCGCTGTGGAGCATCGCCGGGTTCTGGAGGAGTACAGTCCGGCGTTCCTTGACCAGTTGATGGCGAGCGTCACGGCCGCGACCATCGTCGCCTACTTTCTCTATTCGTTCCAATCGGAGACGTCGACCACTCATCACTGGATCCCGGCGACCATTCCCTTTGTCTTATATGGTATGTTCCGTTATCTTTACCTGGTTCAAAAGCGCAATCTTGGTGACGCGCCCGAGGACCTGGTGTTCCGTGATCCACCGCTTTTGATCGCCGTACTGGGCTGGACGCTGACAGCCGCGGTGGCGATGGCTGTATCGTGAAAAAAGGAGCGGTAAGTTGGCGAAGGTAGCGGCCCTCCGCACCCGTCCGGAGACGGTGCTGGAGGACTATGAGCGTTTGTTGAAGCTGGCGGAATACGAGAAGTACCTGCCAAAGGAGCGTGACACGGCGCTCAAGATCAATATCTCCTGGCAAAACTATTATCCGGCCTGCTCCAGCGCGCCCTGGCAGATTGAGGGCGTCATCCGCGCTATGATCAGGGATGGCTACTCGAGAGATCTGGTCCACGCCTGCCACAATCGAACCGTGGTGGTGGACGCCCGGCATGGCGAAGTGGCGAACAAGCATCTGCCGGTCATCGAAAAGTATGGGCTTCGCAATATCCATCTCTATGATCCCTCTGAAGAATGGGTGACCTATGAGCCGCGCGGCAAGATGCTGGTACTGCGGGACATTTATCCCGAAGGAATCCAGATTCCACGCCGGCTCATCGGCGAGAACATCCTGCACCTTCCCACGATTAAGACCCACGTCTTCACCACGATGACCGGCGCCATGAAGAACGCGTTCGGAGGCCTGCTCCATGACCGGCGCCACTGGACGCACTCGGTGATTCACGAGACGCTTGTAGACCTTCTGACCATCCAGAAAGAAATCCATTCCGGCGTGTTCGCGGTGATGGATGGCGCGTTTGTGGGTGATGGCCCGGGTCCACGCTGCATGGAGGTTCGCGTGGGCGGCTGGATACTTGCGAGCGCCGACCAGGTTGCGATCGACGCCACGGCTGCCCGTCTGATGGGCTTCGACCCGATGTCGATCAAGTTCATCCGGCTGGCGCACGAGGCCGGGCTGGGTGTCGGCAATCCGTCTGAGATTGAAATGGTCGGCGACGATATCCAGGGTGTTAACTTCGGCTGCCGTAAAGGCGACAATACGTTTGCGAGCAAAGGTCAGAAAATGATCTACTGGGGCCCGCTCAAACCGCTGGAGAACATCCTGCTCCGGAGTCCGCTCGTGCCCTGGTCATACCTCGCCTCCCGCGCCTACCACGACGTGTACTGGTACAACGCCATCGGCAAGCCCCGTATCCGCGACGCCATGCAAACGGACTGGGGCGAGCTGTTTCAGCGGTACTGACGGTTTATTTCACCACAGAGTTATCATGAGCCTTCGGCGCAGCGCGATGAATGAAAATGATCGGGCCGCGACCGGGCCGCGACGCTCTCTGGCGCCGTACGGCGGCCCTATTTTCAGAAGAGGCACGGAGCGCACGGAGAAAAACAGGAATGCGAGAAAGTGAGAGAAAGAAGAAAGTTAGAAAGCGAGAGAGAAAGATTCGACGCGGAGACGCAGACGAAGAGCGAGAGAGTGCGCGGAGTAGGAGATCGACGGGGTGTAGGAGTCTAATCCGGCGCGATAGGATTGGATAACGAAGGGAAAGCGCTCCATAGCCCACGCTCGTCCAATAGCTAATGCCACACTCAATCAATGGAAAGTTCGAAAGGTCATTCGATGAACGTCATTATCACACTGAACTCCGACCTCGCCGAGAGACTGAAACACGAGGCCGCGCGCGAGGGTAAATCTCTGGAAGCCTATCTAACGGAGTTGGTAGGGCAGCCGGCCATCGATGATTCGGGAGCATTCAGCGCCGGCCGTGCCCACACGGCGCCAGCAGCACGGAAACGGAGCCTCCTGGAACTGAAGGGAGTCGGCGCGGATCTCTGGAAGGATATTGAGCCGCAGGATTGCGTGGACGAATCACGGCGTGAGTGGGACCATCGGCCCCGAGGTCCTGGAGGGACGACCGATCATAGCGAAGGGCTTCAGCCCTGGTAAGGCGGCGGTGTAATCATCCACCGAAATCCTGGAGGGACGGCCGAGCTTTAGATGCGGCCGGCGCCACCGCCGCTACCGCGTCTGGCGTTTGCCGGACGGGGGATTTTGAGACAGTCTTGTGCCTTTTTGGGCGCATATTGAGTGATTTCCGGGCCATTTCCGGGCAATTTCGCGTGAAACCGGGGACCCCGAAGGCGGTATTTTGTGCTCGCGGGGGCCGGAATGAGACGGTTTGAGACGGATTTTCTGTCACCACAGCGGCGGCAGAGCGCGCAGCGAAAAGATTCATCGCGGAGACGCCGATGAAGCAAAAGGGAGAGCGCGGAGCAAGAATTGGTGTTAGAAGAGGCGACCTCGGGGCCGCAGCGTCGCAATCTGTGCGCGATCAGCGCCCCGGTTGCACACAGGTGGGGACGCCAGGGCCACCGAGCCGGCAGAGGCGACGTAGGCGAAAAAGAGCGCCGAGTGAAATCGGATATAGAAAAGCTGGGGGCAGCAGCGATTTGTGAGCGCAAGGGCGTGTCCAGAAGATTGGGCATGGGTTTGTAGCGGTCGGCGTGTCATGGGGAGAGGGGCCTCCTAATTACAAGGCGGGAAGGACGGGCTTCTGTGAGGCGGCGGAAGTTAATTGAGTGAATAAAAATCGTCCGAGGCGATTGGGCCCCACCTCGCAAATCGGTCCCGGACCTTACGCTGCCCAGGGCCGAGTAAACCGGCCCCGCGCGAATATGCACCAGGATCCCTCGCCGCGAATAGGTGGAAGAATCCGTGGAACGCCCAATGCTACACGGATGAGCATGCGGAGCGCCATTAACGCGCGCCTCGAGGCCAAACCGGAGTCGTGACCTCTGTCCGCGTAAACCTCTGTGAAGCAGGAGAAAGGGCGTCCGCTCCGAAAACCACGATGGGGGAGAAATCTCCAGGGCTGCGATTCACGGCGGCGCCGGGCCCCCTGTCGCTCTACTTCGAACTACGATCTCTTTCGCGCCCGACCCGTCCAAAGGCCAATCCGCCATGAGCAAACTCGAAGATCTTCTTCCGAACGCCGCGGTGCGAGGGGTGCTCCCCGACTGCCTGGTCACCGTCGTCTCGGTTCAATGGTTCGGCTCGGAGGCGCTGGAGCTTACCTATAAGACGCCCACCGGTAAACTGGCCCATGAGCTGCTTTACCGACCGGACGAGGCGAACATCGATGTCGTTGAACAGGGACGTCCCTGGAGCTTTGATGGAGATGGCGCGCTCTTCCGGCTCGTTTCGGAGGCGCACCGGATCCGGCTGGCTCACTTGTTCGACCCGGTGTTAGCAGTGCATACCTCGGTAGTTGAACCGCTGCCCCACCAGATCACGGCGGTGTACGAATCGATGCTCCCGCGCCAGCCGCTCCGGTTTCTGCTCGCCGACGACCCCGGCGCAGGGAAAACCATTATGGCGGGCCTCCTCATCAAAGAGCTTATCGCACGCGGTGACCTGCAGCGCTGTCTCATTGTCTGCCCGGGCAGTCTTGCGGAGCAGTGGCAGGATGAGCTTTACCGGCGGTTTCATTTGCCGTTCGAGATCCTGACCAATGACCGGTTGGAGTCGGCCCGCACCGGCAACTGGTTCTTAGAGTCGAACCTGGTGATCGCCCGGTTGGACAAACTCTCTCGCGATGAGGACGTTCAGCAGAAGCTCCAGGCGCCCGAGGGTCGGTGGGATCTGATCGTCTGCGACGAGGCGCATAAAATGTCCGCTACCTACTTTGGCGGCGAAGTGCGTTACACCCGGCGCTATCGACTGGGGCAGCTTCTCTCAACGCTGACCCGTCATTTCCTCCTGATGACGGCAACGCCCCATAACGGCAAAGAGGAAGACTTTCAGCTCTTCATGGCGCTGCTGGATGGTGACCGGTTCGAGGGGCGATTTCGAGATGGGGTCCATGCGGCCGACGTGTCGGACTTGATGCGCCGGATGGTGAAAGAGAATCTCTACAAGTTCGACTGCAGCCGCCTTTTTCCCGAGCGAATCGCCTACACCGTTCCCTACAAGCTGTCGGCGCTCGAGGCGCAGCTCTACGTGGCAGTCACCGACTACGTACGAGAGGAGTTTAACCGGGCCGAGGCGCTCCAGAACGATAAGCGGGTCGGAACCGTTGGTTTCGCCCTGACTATTCTGCAGCGCCGGCTCGCCTCCTCTCCGGAGGCCATCTATCAATCGCTCCGGCGGCGCCGGGAGAGACTCGAGAAGCGACTGCGTGAGATGGAACTCGCACAGCGCGCAGGGGTGGCGGCTGCGCCATTCGAAGAAACGGTTCCCGTTCTTGGCGCCGAGGATCTGGAGGACCTGGATGAGGCGCCGGATCAGGAAGTGGAGGCCGCCGAAGAACAGATTCTGGACCAGGCGACCGCGGCGCGCTCCATCGCCGAGCTGGCAGCCGAAATCCGGACACTGCAGAACCTGGAGACGCTTGCTCTTACCGTTCGCCGCAGCGGCGACGACACCAAGTGGCGCCAGCTCGCGAGCCTTTTGTCGGAGATCTTCACCACGGCGGGCGTTACGAACATGGCCGCCGAAACGCGCCTGCCGTACGGCGCCGGCGCAATCCCACCGCCAGCGCCCTCACCCCGCCAGAAGCTCGTCCTCTTCACCGAACATCGCGACACGTTGAATTACCTCGAGACGCGCATTACCACACTCCTGGGCCGAAAGGAGGCGGTGGTGATGATCCATGGCGGGATGGGCCGGGAGGAGCGAATGAAGGCGCAGGAGGCCTTCCGGCATGACCCCGAGGTCCAGGTTCTGCTTGCCACTGACGCCGCCGGAGAGGGGATTAACCTTCAGCGGGCGCATCTCATGGTGAATTACGATCTGCCGTGGAATCCCAATCGGATCGAACAGCGGTTCGGACGGATCCATCGCATCGGGCAGACCGAAGTCTGCCACCTCTGGAATCTCATCGCCGTGGGAACGAGAGAAGGAGATGTCTACAGCGCACTCCTGGAGAAATTGGAGCAGGCTCGTCTGAGCCTGGGCGGCCAGGTTTTCGACGTGCTGGGCAAGCTGCAGTTTGAGGGCCGGCCGCTGCGAGATCTGCTGATCGAGGCGATCCGGTATGGAGAGCGCCCCGATGTCAGGGCCAAGCATTTCGAGGTCGTGGCGCATGCCTTTGACCAGGAACAGATCCAGAATCTGCTGGAGGAGCGAGCGCTCGCCCGCGACGTGATGGACGTGGGCCGGGTGCAGCACATTCGCGAAGATATGGAACGGGCGGAAGCTCGACGTCTTCAGCCTCATTACGTTGAGTCCTTCTTTCTGGAAGCATTCGGCCGTCTCGGCGGATCTACCCGGCAGCGAGAACCCCGCCGCTACGAGGTGACACACGTTCCGGGCAGCGTACGGAGCCGGGATCGCGTCATCGGCATCGGTGAGCCAGTCCTTCCGCGCTATGAGCGGATTGCCTTCGAGAAGGCGCTGGTCGCGCCACAGGGCGAGCCACTTGCCGCGTTCGTCTGCCCCGGTCACCCGCTGCTCGATACCGTCATCGACCTTACGCTGGAGCGTCACCGGGATTTGCTTCGCCGCGGCGCGGTTCTCGTGGACGAGCGCGATGCGGGATTGAGCCCCCGAGTGCTATTCTATCTGGAACACGCTATCCAGGACGCAAGCCTTACGCGATCGGGAGAACGCCGCGTCATTTCGCGGCAGATGTTGTACGTGGAGCTGGATGCGAGTGGGACGGCGCGCCACCTCCAGTACGCGCCCTATCTGGATTACCGGACTCTCGCGGACGATGAACCGGGCCTTGAGGCGATTTTCGCCCGCCCGGAATGCCAGTGGATTGACCGCGGATTGGAGCAGAAGGCGCAGGGTTACGCGGTCGCCAATGTCGCGCCGCAGCATCTGCAGGAGGTGCGCTCTTCGAGGCTGGGACTGATTGCCCGGACGGAAGCCGCCGTCAAAGAGCGGCTCACCAAAGAGATCAGCTACTGGGATCACCGTGCCGAGCAGTTGAAATACCAGGAGCAAGCGGGCAGGCCGAACGCCCGGCTGAACTCCGATGAGGCGCGCAAGCGTGCGGACGCGCTCCAGGCGCGCCTCGAGAGGCGGTTGGATGATCTGAAGTTAGAGGCGCGCATCTCGCCGCTCCCGCCCGTGGTTCTGGGCGGCGTGCTGGTGATTCCGGCCGGGCTGATCGCGGAGATGACGGGTCGGACGCCGCCCGGCGCCGCGGCGCCCGTGGACACCGCCGCGGCGGCCGCGCGGGCGCGGGCCATCGTTATGGAAATCGAACGGAGCCTGGGCTTTGATCCCACCGACCGGGAAATGGAAAAACTCGGTTATGACATCGAAAGCCGCATCCCGGATACCGGCCGGCTGCGCTTTATCGAGGTCAAAGGGCGCGCCGCCGGCGCCGCGACCATCACCGTAACGAAAAACGAGATTCTCTACTCGCTGAACAAGCCCGACGATTTCATCCTGGTGATCGTGGAATTTCTCGACGAGAGCACTCATCGAGTTCATTATCTGCGGTGTCCTTTCCACCGCGAGCCGGACTTCGGCGTGACCAGCGTGAACTACGATTTTCCTGAGCTTATTGCGCGAGCTGAGAGGCCGGCGGTATGAAATGGTGATCGGGCCATTGTCTCTCCGACAATGTTCCGGTCGTACCTTCGCGACATCATGGTAAAATGGAAATCAGTCCGCGCAGGAATCGGGTCCGGCGTTGACATAAGCGCGGCGTGGTCGCTACACGCCGATGAATGAGAAGGAGCTTATTACGATGACGATCGTACAATCACCCCCTGGCAGCGATCTCGCCGAAGGGCCCGATCGAGTCGCTCGCCGCGGTGCTGCGTGCGAGATGATCGACGGGGTCCTTTATCCCTACGAGGAGGAAGAGCCGGTGGTTCAGGGTAACTGGCACGCGGAAACCGTGATCGAGATTGTCAACTGCGCCCAAGGATTATTCGCTGACCGGCCCGATACCGGAATCTTTACCGACATCTTTGTATTCTGGTGGGAAGGAGATTCCGCCCGGAAGTTTGCTCCAGACTTGATCATTCTACCTTCAATCGAAGAGCCGGAGCGAGAGCGGAAATCGGTGTACCTCTGGCAGGAAAAGAGCCGGCCGATCTTCGTAGTGGAGGTTTACTCGCCAAAGACCGCCGAGGAAGACACAGGACCTAAGATGGAACTTTACCAGAATGAGCTGAAGATACCGGAGTATTTCCTGTGCCGGCGGCTAGCTCAAATGCTGGACATCTGGGGATATCGACTGATGGACGGAGAATATCAGCCGATTGAGCCTGATAAAGACGGCCGGATATTCAGCGAGCAGCTTGAAGCATGGGCAGGCTCAGATGAGAAAGGCCGGTTCCAGTTCTGGGATAAGAGCGGACGGGTAATTGCGGGCTACGCGCGCGTCAGCGAGCAGGCTCGAGAAGAGGCCGCGCGGGCAAAGCGAGAGGCCGCGCGGGCAAAGCGAGAGGCCGAGCGGGCGAGGCGCGAAGCACGGCGCGCAGCGAAGGCGGAGGAATTGCGGGAGAAGGCGGAGGCCCGCGTGCGAGAGTTGGAGGAGGAGCTGCGGCGGCGCGCGTCGTGACGAGGGTGAACGAGGATTTTGCCGAGCTTATCGAGCGCGCCGAGAGACCCGCGATTATGAAGGGTGCGCCGCGTCAGCTATCGCTTTGGGACCCCATTCCGGCGGAGGCGCCTGAAACCACGGAAGATAAAGCGCGGCGTGCGCTCGACGATCTCTTTAACATTGCACGCTCTTATACGAAAAATGAAGCTTACCGCGATCTCCTTAAGTTTATTTGCCGTTTTCGCTTTTGTGCGCCGTACAACGCACTGCTCCTGCACGTGCAGATGCCGGGCGCGACGTACGTGGCGACCGCAAGTGACTGGTTGTATAAGTATGGTAGAAGGATCAAGGTTGGAGCGAGAGCTCTCGTGATCCTCCGGATGATGGGTCCGGTTGATTTTGTCTTCGACGTGAGTGACACCGAGCCGGCAGAGGACAGACCGTCTTTGCCGCCGGATGTAGACCGGCCATATGCGGTCGGCGGCAGGCTCTCTAAGTTTTTCCTTGACTCAACGGTGGAGAACGCGAAGCGGGATGGGGTCGCGGTGGTTGAAGCGAAGGAGGATCGCAGAGCGCCGGCAAGATCGGCGCCGCTGCTCCAGGCCGCTATCTCGATGTCCTCGCGGCCATTCGTCCCAAAGTCAGGCATATCCCGGTTCCCTTGTGCTATGAACTGCTCTTGAATTCGGATCACCCGCGGGAGACAAAGTACGCGACGCTTGTACACGAGCTCGCCCATCTTTATTGCGGGCACCTGGGTACTCCAAATGAATCATGGTGGCCTGGCCGGCGCGGGCTGTCCGACGCTCAGGTCGAATTCGAGGCCGAGTCGGTCTGCTATCTCGTTTGTGAGCGCGCGGGACTCAGGAATCCATCGGGTCCGTACCTGTCCGATTACCTGCAGGAAAATGACGAGACTCCAGCGATAAGCATGGAGTGTGTACTTAAGTCAGCGAAGCTGATTGAACAAATGGGACGCGAGCGGCTTAAGCCCCGCGAGGAGAAGCGTGGTGGGAAAAAATCCGGGATACAGTAAGAAGCTGATTGAGGTCGCCCTTCCGCTCGACGCGATCAATGCGGCGTCGGCGCGGGAGAAGTCGATCCGGCACGGTCATCCGAGCACGCTGCACCTCTGGTGGGCGCGGCGGCCGCTGGCCGCGGCGCGGGCGGTGATCTTCGCGCAAATGGTGGACGATCCATCGGAATATACCGATCAGCTTCTTTCGGACCCCGCGATGAAGACTGAGGCGCGCCGGGAATTGAAGCGGCGTCTGAACGCCTGGTCGGAACGCGCAGCCCTGCACGAAGCTGGCGCGGGGGAAGGCAGTGCGCCTGCCCCGGGCCCGAAGCCCACGCTGGAGGAATGCGCCGCTGATCTGGAGCGGGAACGGCTCTTTGAGATCATCCGCGAGCTGGTGAAATGGGAGAATACGACCAACGAGGCCGTTCTTCAGCGGGCGCGAGATGAAATCTGGCAGAGCTGGCGGCGGGCGTGCGCACAGAATGCCGGTCACCCGCGCGCGAAGGAGCTGTTTGACCGCCATAAGCTCCCGGCGTTCCATGACCCGTTCGCGGGAGGCGGTTCTTTACCGCTTGAGGCGCAGCGGCTGGGGCTGGAGAGCTTTGCCAGCGATCTGAACCCGGTCGCGGTACTGATCAACAAAGCCATGATCGAGATTCCGCCCAAGTTTGCCGGGAAGCCGCCTGTCAATCCAGCGAGTAGAGATCAGGATTCAGGACTTAGCGGAAGGAGTCGGGATGGGTCTGCATTACCGGGAGCTGATCATCTGGCGGAAGGCCATGGAGCTGGCCAAGGAAGTCTATCGACTGGCGCCGATGCTCCCGCGGGAGGAGACCTACGGCATGCGCTCGCAGATCACTCGCGCGGCGGCCTCTGTACCGGCGAACATCGCGGAGGGTTGGACGCGAGAGTTCGAGAAGGAGAAGGCGCAGTTTCTGGCCATTGCACAGGGCTCGCTGGCGGAGACGGAGACGTTCCTGACACTTTGCGAGGAGATAGGCTGGTTCCCGGCCGGGGAGACGGCCGCTCTCAGGGAACTGATCGAAGAAGTCGGCAAGATGCTGAGCACGCTACGCCGCAAACTCCGGGAGCACCGCTAGATCCTACATCCTATTCGCTATTCGCTCGCCCCTGGAAGGGCGCCGCGGGGCTGGCCGAGGACGTCCGTTACTACGGGAAATGGATGCGCGACGAGGCGGAAAAGCGGATCGGCCATCTTTACCCGAAGGTTGAGATCACGGAGGATATGGCGAAAGATCGTCCGGACCTCAGGCCGCTCGTCGGGCAGAAGCTCACCGTCATCGCCTGGATCTGGGCGCGTACGGTGAAGAGTCCCAACCCGGCGTTCGCTCATATCGACGTTCCTCTAGCATCCACTTTTATGCTCTCGACTAAACCGGGAAAGGAAGCCTACGTGGAGCCGGTGATTGAGGAGAACGGCTACCGATTCACCGTGAAGGTGGGGGCGCCGAGGGACCAGGAGGCGGCGACGCGTGGAACCAAGTCAGGCAGCAGCGGCAGCAGCTTCCTTTGCCTGATGTCGGGCACGCCGATGCCATTCGAGTACATCCGACCGGAGGCGAAGGCGGGGCGAATGGGCGCGCGGCTGATGGCTGTGGTCGCTGAGGGCGAGCGTCGGCGTGTGTATTTCTCGCCGACGCCACAAATGGAGGCGATCGCCGGGGCCGCAGCGCCGCA
>DASRZA010000217.1:0-5879 GCA_035686845.1 Armatimonadota bacterium
TCGACGACTGGAGTTGAACGACGATGGTTTGAGCTCGATGGCCCTTCGGCAGCACTGTCTCAGCCACGTTACCGAGGATGTCGAGTCCGAGCGCCAGTTCCATTCTATCGTTGAGAAATTGCACAGGCGTGGCCCACGCTGAGCCCCAGCCTGCTGCCTCTGGAGCAATCAGTTTGCATAGAGTGCCAATCCTGGTGTAATGAGCGACCTCGGTTGAAATGTTGGCTTGCAGAGCATCCTCTACAATCTTACGGTCGAACATTCATAGCTGCTCCCCAGGGGCTAATGGGAAGAGAATCCCGACATTAAGCCCCTTTAGTCCCAGCCTGTCACGGACTCGCTCTGTAATGGCGCGATTTCGCTCCCTGGCAGTCATGGACTCAAACTCCGGACTGATAATGATTCCCCCCACGCGGTTGTTCGGCTCCTCGCTAACGCTTACATCCGCGCCCGGGAATGCCTCTATGAGCAGATCTCGGACTTCCTCAACTGTTGCCGGCATGGTTCAACTCCCAACGACGCCAGAATGGCGTTCTATCTCGTCCCAATGCGACGGAATTTAACCGTCGGGCACCTGTTTCAAGTATACCGTACTTGTTGGGTTCGTAGGAGCAGCTGTCTGCTGATGGGTGGTGGGTGAACGCGGCGGACGTTGGGGTGTGTGGTATAATTGGCACAACGAGTCAGATCCTCCCACACGCCGGCGGGAGCTGCCCTGGATGGGAATGAAACCGACGCACGGCTGGAATAACTGTCACACATTTCAATTCCTCACCCTGGCGGGAATCGCGCTTGCCGGCTGCGCAGCGCGGCCGCCATCCGGCGCCTCCAGCCGCGTTCCACTTGCAGCATCCGGCGCCACCGTTTCAGCCGCCCGGCCGGCGCTTTCGACGACGGCTGAAGACGCAGCCCCGTCCCCGGGCGAGCCGCCCCTGCTGCGTCCCCCCCAAACTCCCGTTCCCACCCCGGCGCTGGCGACACCGCTGACACCGGGAACGGCGCTGCGACAGACCCTCCACCGCCTCCACGATCTCTCAAACACGGGCGCGGCGGACGCGGCGGTTTCGAGCGCCCGCAGACTGCTCCAGGCCCTGGAGTCGCGGCCGCGGGAACGCCGCCTGGCGGTGCTGCTGACCAGCGTGCTGCGGTACCTGGACGCGGGCCCACGAGATGGGAGCGGTGGGATCTCGCCGACGCTGATTGCCGCGGTTCAGACGATTCCACCGGACCTGGTCTGGCGAGCGGCGGCAGCGTGCTATGAACGGGGCAGGATGCGGCCAGACGAAGTGACGCTCTCCTTCGCCGGCGACTGCGCCTTCGGCATGGTCAATGGCGATGACAGCTCGATCCGGTTCCCTTCGATCTACCGGCGCGCTGGCGGTGGGAATTACCCATTTGCTCTGGTCGAGCCCTGGTTTACGACGGATGACCTGACGGCGGTCAACTTTGAATGCACCCTCACCCGCGCGAAGGAGACGGCCAACAAACAGTGGCACTTCAAGGGCGACGGAAGATATGCCGGCATCTTCCCCCGGAGCTCGGTGGAGATGGTGAGCCTGGCTAACAATCACTCCCACGATTACCTGGAGCGGGGGCTGCAGGATACGATCGCTCACTTCAGGGAGGCGGTCGAGGCGGTCGCTTATCAGGAAGCGCCGTACCTGACAACGGTCAAAGGTATCGAGGTGGTGGTGATCGCTGACTGCACGGTCGTCGGCGAGAACACCACGCTCATCGACGACGCGCCGGGGCGCGTCGTACGGCAGATCAAAGCGTACAAGAAGCCCGGCAACATCGTGATCGTCTTCATGCACTGGGGCAGCGAGCTGCACACGGTCCCGTTCGACTGGCAGCAGCGGATGGGCCGGGAGTTTATCGATGCGGGGGCCGACGCGGTGGTGGGAGCGCATCCCCACGTGCTGCAGGGAATCGAGCAGTATAAAGATAAGACCATTGCCTACAGCCTGGGCAATTTTGCCTTTGGCGGGAACTCGATGGCGCCGTTCCCGGAGACATTCATTCTGCGGCTGCGGTTCCGGAAGCACGGAGGGGTTACATCGCCACTACCACCCTCGATCGTCCCCTGTCTGATCAGCTCCAGCCGCGGGCGAAACGAGCGGGGCTACTTACGGAACAACTATCAGCCGGAGCCGCTGTTTGGCGCTGCGGCGGACCGGGTGGCCGCTCTGGTGGTACGGCGGAGCGCGAGGCTGGAGGGTGGGGTGAAGCGTATTTCCTACTTCAGGTGAGGAGCGGGGTTCGTGAACTGCGAAGGCAAGCCGCGCGCAAAGGCGCGGGTAAAGTGATCCACCATTTGCGCCTACGTTCGGATTCATCCGGCGTCATTCCTGCTGAGATGGAGACACCGGTGTTCAGATCTGTGGGTGATATTGGGAGATATAATTTGGTCATGCACCGTTTTTATATTCCAGCGCTGGATCGTTCCGTAAACCGCGACGCCGTGATCGATCTTCCACCCGAAGCAGCCCGGCAGTGCTCACGGGTCTTGAAGCTGCAGCCGGGCGAGAAGATCGCCCTCTTCGATGGGTCCGGTATTGAAGTGACGGTGGCCCTGGAGCATCTCTCCGGGAGCAGCGTGCGGGGACGGATGATCGCGTCGGACTATCCCGAACGCGAGGCGCGCCGGCCGCTGGAGCTGGTGATGGCGCTTTCACGGCAGGAGCGGTGGGAATGGGCGCTCCAGAAGGCGACCGAGCTGGGCGTTTCGGCCTTTCAACCGATTGAGACTGCTCGCTGTGTAGCGCGAATCACCTACGCCGATTGGCCCCGCAAGGCGGAACGATGGGGGAAGATCATCATTGAAGCGGCGGAGCAGAGCGGCCGCACCCGTCTCCCTACCCTCGCCGGACCGATGAGCCTGAGCACGCTTGTTAAGAAGGGCAACCCGGGCATAGCTCTGGACACAGCAGCAGGGCTTCCGTCCTTGACCGCGCTTCTTGAATTGCAGGCGGGCGCATGGCAGGAACGGATTCTGGTGGGACCCGAGGGCGGTTTGGAGGAAGGTGAAATCGAGTCGCTTTTGGAGAACGGCTGGCGCAGCGCCACACTCGGACCAAGAACCCTCCGTTGCGAAACCGCTGCGCTGTGCGCCTGCGCGCTGGCGCTCAACGATTGCGGCAGCCTCGGATGAGCGCGGCGGTCACCGTTTTGGTCGGGGACACTGCCGCAATTATTGAGGACGCTGACTCACGGGCACGTTCAGTCTCGTCAACGCAAAGGTGTGGGCTCGTCGGCTTCGTTTTCGTCATCGAGCTTCATGAAGAGCTTCGCTTCGGCGGCCTGCCGGGCCGCCTGCATCGCCATCCCGGCTGGAGGGCTGCCCAGATCCTGACGGTTCACCGGGATAATCTTTTCGAAGCTGCGGGCGGGACCTCGAACTATGAAACGAAAGAGGCACGCTTCCGGATGATCGAAATCCCAGTCACACGCGTCCATCTCGTACGTATAGCTTTTGCCGGTCGCGGCCGTGTACTCCCCCGAGGCGTGGATTGGTGGGATTCCATCGCGCCCCCGGTCGTCCGGGTTATCTTGTTCCGGGTCGGGATGCGGCCCCTTGCCGAATTCAGTCATGTCCCGGCTTACTTTCGCTCTTGACCTTCTGGTTTATCTTATGGCCCGCCTCATTAGCCTTATTCGACATTTTCTGCCCGGCCTCATTAGCCTTACTCGAAATCTTCTGCCCAGCCTTATCGGCCTCATGCGCCATCTTCTGTCCTACATTATGCGTTCCCTGGGCAACCTGATGAAATGCCGTGTCGGCGTTGTGAACATCATTCTGAGTGCATCCGGCAGCCAGCGATCCCGCGATTATCGCCGCTGCGACCCCTATTACTCCAACCTTGTTCATCGAACCCCTCATCTCCTGGCCGTGTCCTATATGAAGACGCTATCGGTCTCTGCACGTAACCAACTGATAGGAAGAATACCCGAGGATGAGGTTAGAGAAACGGAAACGTCAGATTCTGCGCGTTGACACCCCTACGGGGGTATGATACGATTCAGAGTGGCGAGACTATAAGCCGCGTATAGCCTCGTATTCCTCGCTTCACATTCTGGAATCGAAGATTCCAGGAACCGCTGCGAGCCTTTCCCGCGGCGACATACATTCGTTTTCCCATGGTGGATTATTGGAAGTTCGCTACAAGTTGATTGGCGCCTCCGGGCGTTTCGCCGGCTGCGAGTTTGGCGTTGGCCCCGGCATCCACCAGATCGGCCGCCACTCCTCTAACCAGGTTGTGCTTGCCGGGGATGGAAGCGTGTCGCGCAATCACGCCCGGCTCACCGTCAGTTCGGCGGGCGTAACTCTTCAGGATTTGAAGAGTACGAACGGAACCTACATCAATGGCAAAAAGATCGTCCGCCAGGCGGTGAACGAGGGTGACACTCTGCGGTTTGGCGACGCGGCGTTTACGTTTGAAAAGGCATCAGAATTTCCAAGCGCTATGCGAGTTCCCTGCCCGGAGCCGGGCTGTTCGGGCACGATCACGTCTGGAACCTGCGCTGTTTGCGGCCGCCGCCCACTTATCTGCCCGCAATGTGGTACCAGGAACGCCGCGGACGCGCGCTTCTGCCGATCGGATGGCATACCGATCAGCCCCCAATTTGGAAATGCACCGCGCGGACCGGGCGCGACCGGTCCACTTCTGAACAATCGTTCCCCGGCGGGTATTGCGGTTACGGGGGCGCGAACGAATGTCACCGGACGGGCCGCGGTGGCGCCCGAGCATCCCAACCCGGCCGGCCGGCCGGCCGAAAGTCCGGCCCCGGATCACCGAATGATAGAACGGTTGAACGCGAGGGTGCTGGAGAACCTGGATTTCCCACGCTGCGTCTATTGCGGCGCCAACGTGGGCAAACAGGCGGAGCTCTGCCCGAAATGCCACGCGCGGATCCGCCGCTGCGCCGCCGGACACGTTTCTCCGGCGAGCGCCCGGGGCTGTGTGCGGTGCGGCAAAGAGCTGCTGCCGGTGGTCGAGCGATGGGGTGTATTCAGGGGCGCGGCCAGTAGTGGCTGGACGCCGGAAGCCGTGCGTCCCCCGCTGCGACTGGCCTGGAAACTCAAATCCCCGGAATCCGGATCGGGATGGACTTCACCGGTCCTGGGAGGAGGGGTCGTGTTCGCCGGCTCCAGCGATGGGTTTGTGTACGCGCTGAGCGGCGGTGTGGCGCTCTGGCGAACGCCGTTGGATGGACCTCTGCGAACTGGTTTCACGCCCGAATCATGTGCGCCGGCTTATGATGATGGACGGGTATACATCGGCCACATGGCCGAGGCGATCGTCGCGCTGGACGCTCGCGAAGGAAGCCTGATCTGGCAGCGAGACCTGCCCGGCCGCCCGTCGTCGCCTCTCCGCCCGGCGCGTGGTCATCTCTTTTTTGGCGTTTACATGGCGTCCGGGGAGGGCGCGATCTGTTCGCTCGACCAGAATGGCGAAGAGACATGGCGCTGCGCCATCCCCAGCCCGGTCTACTCCTGCCCGGCCTATAGCGGCGGCGCCATTCTGGCGGCGACAGCGGGAGGCGCCGTTCTGGCGCTCGACGCCGAAAACGGCCAACTGCTCTGGGAACACGTCGAGCACGGCGATGAGTTCAACACCTCTGTCGCCGTAGCGCGGGAGGGCGTTTACGCCACCTCGCGTGCCGGCAAATTGATCTGTCTGGATCCTCGCTCCGGTGAAGTGCTTCGCCGGTGGACCTCGCCCACCGGTAATTACGCGCACTCTTCGCCGGCCGTAGGGAGCGGCGGCGCCGAAGGCATGGTCTTCTTTGGAGCGGATGATCGCCAGATCTATGTCGTGAGCGCTCAAACCGCTCGCACGATTGCCTCCCATCCTACAGGCGGCGTAGTGCTCGGATCG